>JAYTAM010000367.1:0-5918 GCA_043737505.1 Thermoanaerobaculia bacterium | reverse complement strand
CGCTGATGTCGCCGCCGCTCTGCTGCGCGAAGGTGGCGTTGCCGACAAAAGTAAGGCCTCCGACAGAACCGTAGACGATGTGAACTGCGCCGACGCTCTCGGTGAAGGTCTCGGGATGGGGGAAGCCTCTGAAGTCTTCTCCGGGCACGCCGATCGCCAGGTCGTCGAACCCGTCGGCGTCAAAGTCGCCGACCGCGAGCGCCTGGCCGAAAAGATCGTTGGCGTCGGCCGAGTCGACCAGGCCGCCGATGCCCTGCTGCAGTGTCTGATTGCCCGTCGACGAGAGCTGGGCGGCGCCGGGGTTCGAGAAGACGAGGAAGATGACGGGCAACAGGCGGGCGATCGAGAGTCGCATGAGAGGTCTCCTTGCCTCTCTTAGCGGGGAAATGGAGAGAATGGGATCAGGATGAGCGATAGGGATAACTCGCCGGGGACGAGCCGGAGCACATGGGAGCAAGTCCGCGACCAGTTTCACCTTCTGGCGGAGCTCGAATCCGAGGAGCAGGAGAGGCGGCTCGTGAAGCTCGCCGAAGAGGATGCAGGCGTCGCCGCGGAGGTGCGTGCCCTTCTCTCCGCCGACCGGCAGTCGTCTCAAGTTCCCGATCGGATCGAGCTCGCCGGCGAGGAGCCTCCGCTCGTCGCCGGGGCGACGGTCGGCCCGTATCGCGTCCTGGCCGAGCTCGGTCGCGGCGGCATGGGGATCGTCTATCGCGGCGAGCGCGCCGACGGCGCGTTCGAGCGTCAGGTGGCGATCAAGGTGGCGCTGCCCGAGCTGGTATCGCCGGCGCTCGGGCTGCGTTTCGCCGAGGAGCGGCGCATCCTCGCCACCCTCGACCATCCCGGCATCGCCGGGCTCCTCGACGCCGGTACTACCGACGATGGCGGGCTCTTTCTGGTGCTCGACCTCGTCGAGGGAGAGCGCCTCGACATCTGGGCAAGAACCCAGCCGCTGCAGGCGCGGCTGGAGCTCTTCGTCGCGATCTGCGACGCGGTCGACCACGCCCACCGGAATCTGGTGCTGCATCGGGATCTCAAACCGGCGAACATCCTGGTCACCGATCGCGGCCAGCCGAAGCTTCTCGACTTCGGCATCGCCCGCCTGCTGGCGGAGGATGGCGCGGGCCAGGGAACGGCGGCCACCGCGGCGATGGGCGAAGCGACGCGGCTCGGCTTCCGGCCCCTCACTCCCGAGTATGCGAGCCCGGAGCAACTGCGGGGCGAGCCGCTCTCGACCGCCGCGGATGTCTTTGCACTGGGCGTTCTGCTCTGCGAGATCGTGAGTGGTTCCCGTCCCTACGAGATGTCGCCGCCGACGAGTCCGGAGGAGCGCGCGCGGAGAATCGAGGCCATGCCGCCTCCGCGGACGCCCGGTGTAGCCCGCGACCTCGACGCCATCATCGGCCAGGCGCTCGCACCGCTGGCGGCGGATCGCTACCCCTCGGCCGCCGCGCTCGGCACGGAGCTGCGCGCTTTCCTGGACGGGCGTCCGATCACGGCGCGACCGGCAACGCTGGCGGATCGGGCCGGGAAGTTCGTCCGCCGCCATCGGCTCGCCGTCGCCGTCGCCGGGGCCTTCGTCGCCGTTCTGCTCGGAGCGACCGCCTTCTCGCTGCGCCAGGCCGCCATCGCGACGCGCGAGAAGGAGCTCGCCGAACGCCGCTTCGTCGACCTGCGTGCGCTCGCGAACTCCCTGTTGTTCGAGATCCACGGGGCGGTGCGCGACCTCAACGGCGCTACCCAGGCGCGCGAGCTCATCGTCCGCCGCGCGCTCGAGTATCTCGAACGCCTCGCGCCGCTCTCGGCGACGGCAGCGAACGCCGGGCTCGACCCCGGCCTCAGCCGCGAAGTCGCGGCCGGGTACGAGGAGGTCGCGGAGATTCAGGGCGCCCTGGTGCAGGGCTCGAGCCTCGGCCAGGTGACCACGGCCCAGGCGACGATCGGTCGCGCCCTCTTCCTGCGCGAAGCGCTCGCCGGTCGCGCTGAGGCGCTCTGGGAGGACCGATTGGCATACGCGACGACGCTCGACAAGGCGGCCGCCCTCGCGCTCGGAAGCGGGCGCTACGCCGAGGCGCTGCCGCTTGCCGAGCGCCAGGTTGCGTGGGCGCGGCAGCTGAACGGCGAACGCCCATCGGACATCGGCGCACTCGATGCTCTCGCAGCTGCCAGCGAGCGCATGGGGGCCGTGCGGTCCACGCTCGCTTCGGACGAGGGCCAGCAGCTGCTGGGTGCCGCGGTCGAACTGCGTCGAAGGCTGCTGGCGGCTGAGCCGACGAGCGCCGATCGGCGTGGAGATCTGGCTCGTTCGCTGCGGCTCCTGGCGGGCCGATCCCTCATGGCCGATCAGGAGAAGGAGGCAGAGGAGCAGCTGCGCGAAGCGGTGGAGATCCAGGAGGCGCTCCTCGCGCAGAGCCCGGAGAGCGTTCGCGCTCGGAGTGAGCTGACGAAGTCGCTTATCAACCTCGGCAGCGTGCTCTCCGCCGGCCGCCCCCGGGAGGCGATTCTGCCGCTCAGCCGCGCCGGCGAGCTGGCTACGGCAGCGGGGGAGGCCGATCCGGCGAACGTCAACCTGGTGAGTCTTCGGATGTCGATCGAAGGAGAGCTGGCAGTCGCCTACATCGAGCTCGGTGAATTCGCTACCGCGCTCGCCCACCAGCAGCGTCACGTGGCCCTTGTCGAGGAGCTGGCGGCCGGAAACGAGGTCCCGGAGCGGCTCGCCCTCTACTCCATGGGGAGCTATCGCTGGCTGGGCGAAATTCACGGCCGGCTCGCCGCCGCCGCAGGCGACGACTCGGCGAGCCGGCGGCGGCACCTTCTGGCCGCGCGTAGCGCTTATCTGGAGGCCAAGGCGCGTGCCCGCGGCCGCATAGACTCGCTCGCGGCCGAGGACCCGTACCGCCTATACCACGCCGAGCTCCTCGAGCTGCTCGCCGATAGCGAGCGCGAGATTCTGGCGACGCGCTGATCCGGCCTTTCCGCTTTTCCCGCTAGACAACCTGAAGCCTCCTCGCGGGACCTCGGTGGCGGATCCCCGCGCCCAGAGGCCTCGAAGAGCTCGGCTTCGGTGAAGACGCCGCCGGGAGAAGCCCATGTCGAAGTCGAGCAGGAGCGCGGACCGGGTCAAGCTGGCGAAGGCGGGTCTCTTCCTGCTCGGTGCGCTCTTTCCCCCGGGGATAGAGGCCGCTGCGCCGTTCTCCGGCGAGCACCTGATCTCGAGCGTCGCCGACGGGGTCGGCCAATCGATCGCTGTCGACCTCGATCGCGACGGCGACCTCGATGTGGTCGCCACGCTGGACGACGACGCGGCGATCGCCTGGTACGAAAACGACGGCGCCCAGACGTTCTCTCTGCACACCCTTCTGTCGATCTCTCCCAACTCGACGGCGGTGGCCGCCGGCGACATCGATGGCGACGGCGACGTCGACCTGGTCTCGACCTCCTCCTCAGCGGTCCTGCCGAGTTGGTGGCAGAACAACGGCGCCGAGCTGTTCACCGAACGCGCGTTGACCGGCATCCCGCGTCTCGGGTGGAACGGACTCGCGCTGGGGGACCTCGATCGCGACGGCGATCTCGACGTCGTCGTCACGAGCTTCAACGAAGACACGATCGTCTGGTACGAGAACTCGGGCAGCGATACCTTCGTCGGCGAGATCGTGAGCTCCACGGCGCTCTTGCCGGGGGGAGTGGAGATCGGCGACCTCGATGGCGACGGCGATCTCGACTTCGCGGTCGCTACGAGCGACGACGACACCGTCGCCTGGTACGAGAACGACGGCGCGGCCGCGTTCTCGCCCCATCCGGTCGCCTCGGACCTGAACGGCGCGGCCGACGCGGCGCTGGCGGACGTCAACGGCGACGGCGATCTCGACGTCCTGTCGGCGTCGAGCGTCGACAATACGATCGCCTGGCACGAGAACTTCGGCCTCATGTTCACCGAGTTCGTCGTCTCGACCTCCGCGCTGCGGACAATGGACGTCGAGGGTGCGGACGTCGATGGCGACGGCGATGCCGACCTGCTGTCGGCCTCGTTCAACGACGACACCTTCTCGTGGTTCGAGAACAATGGCGACCAGGCGTTCACCGAGCGCATCCTTACCTTCGATGGCGACGGCGCGAAGAGCCTCACGGCAGCAGACATCGACGGCGACGGCGACCTCGACCTGCTCGCCGCCTCCACCTTGGACGACACGCTCGCCTGGTACGAGAACCTCGCGCCGCGATCGACCGCTGAGCTCTCCTCGGCCGTCGACCTGGGCGTGACATCGGACGGTCCTTCGGGTATCGACGCCGGCGACCTCGACGACGACGGAAAGATCGACGTCGTGCTCGCGGCGGAGAACGAGGACAGCGTCACCTGGTATCGCCACGGCATCGACGCCAATCCGCAGGTGCTGCAGATCGCTTTCGGGTCGGCGCATTTCGTCGATGGCGTGGAGTCGGCCGAGTTCTTCGACCTCGACGGCGACGGGGACCTCGACATCCTGACCGCAGCGGGGCTGGGCGACGACGTTGCGTGGCACGAGACCGTTGCGCTCTTTCCGCTGGTCGTCGAGCATCACCTGATCGACGGCTCGGCCGATGACGTGCGCTACGCCACCGCCGGCGATCTCGACGGCGACGGTGATCTCGACGTCGTGGCGGCGGTGCGCGTCGAGAACACGGTCACCTGGTATCGCAACGACGGCTCCGGCAGCTTCTCGAGCGGCATCGTCGCGGCTGCCGGCGTGCTCGCCGTCCGTTCGGTGTCGCCGGGGGATCTCGACGGCGACGGCGACCTCGACATCGCCTTCGCCGAGTCGGGCGGCACGCAGCTCGGCTGGCTGCAGAGCAACGGCGCCGTTTCGCCAACCTTCACCCGGCGGACGATCGCTGATCCGTTCGATGCGCCCTTCTGGGTGCGAATCGGCGACTTCGACGGCGACGGGAGGATGGATCTGCTCGCGACCTCCTTCAGCAACGACAAGGTGGCCTGGTTTCGCAACATGGGCGGTTCACCGCCAAACTTCCTGCTCGCGTCGACGCACTCGAATGTTCTCGGCGCCGCCGAGATCGAGCCCGTCGATCTCGATCGCGACGGCGACCTAGACTTTCTCGTCGCGGCGCGCGATGCCGATCGCGTCTACTGGTTCGAGAATCCCGGCCCGCTGCAGTTCCCGCGTGCGCGTCCCCTGCCGCCGGCACTCGACGGAGCGCTCTGCCTCGCGGCCGCCGACTTCGACAGCGACGGCACGCTCGACCTCGCAGTGGCGAGCTCTTTCGCCGACAGCGTCTCCTTCCTCGCCAACCGGCGGGCGATCTTCTGGGACGACCTCGAGCGTGGCGACACCGACGTCTGGTCGGCCAGCGTGCCCTGAGTCAGGTCAGCTCTCGGGGGATTCCCTCGCTGATGCCGTCGGTGAGGGGGACGCGCGCCGCGCTCAGCCGCGCGAGACCAGCCAGAGGCCGGCGAGGCAGGTGAGGATGCCCGCAAGGCGGGGAAGGGTGATCGGCTCCCGGAAGGCGAGGGCGCCGACGGCGAGGAGGGCGATCGCCACCAGGATGTTCGCAGTCACCACGGCGGTCGAGATCTTCCAGCCGGCGCGATAGGCGAGCAGGAAGCCGAGCTCGATGGCGACGATCGACGCTCCGACGACGACCGGCCGCCAGCCTGCCGCGACGATCTCCTCGCGCAGTCCCGCCCCCCGCGCGACCACCAGCCGCAGCACGAGCGACGCCACCCCCGCGGTCGCAAACAGCACGACCAGCGGCGAGAGCGGATGGATCGTCGTCGGCATCCCCTTGAGACTGACGTGGTAGGCGATATTGCCGCCGACGACCATGGCGATGGGCAGCCAGAACCAGAGACCTGAAGCGGGCGTTGTGAGATTCAACTTGTTACCTCCTGTGGCGCGAAGTCTCACACAGCCGGCGACGGCGCCGAG
>JAYTAM010000366.1:0-5918 GCA_043737505.1 Thermoanaerobaculia bacterium | reverse complement strand
CACCCCCCACCGCGAAGACGTTGCCCCCGCTGCTGCCCCAGACGCCCATGAGCCAGTCGGTCGTGTCGCTGCTCATCACCGACCAGCTGTCGCCGTCGGAATGCAGGATCGCGCCGGACTCACCCACCGCGAAAACGTTGCTCCCGCTGCTACCCCATGCGCCCCTGAGCCGAGGGGTCGGGCCGCTGCTCATCGCCGACCAACCGAGGCCGTCGTAGTGCAGGATCGTCCCGAGCTGACCCACCGCGAAAACGTCGTTGGCGCTGATGCCCCCCACGCCAAAGAGGGCGGCGAGCGGAACGCCGCTCATCGCCGACCAGCTGGTGCCGTCGTAGTGGTGGATCTTCCCCCCAGTATCCACCGCGAAGACATCGCTCGCACCGCTGCCCCAGACGCCCCAGAGGTAGTTGGTCGTTGCGCTGCTCATCATCGACCAGCTGAGGCCGTCGTAGTGCAGGATCGCCCCGGATTCGCCCACGGCAAAGACGTTGCTCGCGCTGCTGCCCCACACGCGCCGAAAGAATCTGTTCGAGCCGGTACTCATCTCCGACCAGCTGACGCCGTCGAAGTGCAGGATCACACCGCTCCCCACCGCGAAAACGTCGCTCCCGCTGCTGCCCCAGGCGCCGATGAGGTTCAGGCTGGTGCCGCTGCTCATCGCCGACCAGACGAGACCGTCGTAGCGCAGGATCGTCCCGTTGTAACCGACCGCGAAGACGTTGCTCCCGCTGGTGCCCCACACGCCGAGGAGGTGCTCGCTCGTGCCGCTGCTCATCGCCGACCAGGCGAGGCCGTCCGAATGCAGGATCGTCCCAAAGGCACCCACCGTGAAAACGTCGCTGCCGCTGCTGCCCCAGACGCCCAGGAGAGAGCTCGTCGTGCCGCTGCTCATCGCCGACCAGCCGAAACCGTCGAAATGCAGGATCGTGCCGGCTTGGCCGACCGCGAAGACATTGGTCGCGCTGCTGCCCCACACGCCGAGGAGGGTGTTCCCTTGGGGCAGCGGGTTCTGCCACGTCCAGTCCGCTGATTGGGCAGCCGTGCTCCCGAATCCGCACAGCAGCAGCCACAGGACCCGAGCCGCAGCCAGGGGAAAGCGAACAGAGAGGCTCATGGAGCTATCCTGACATTCTCTCGTGCGAGGTGGACGAAGCGCTTGGCGTCGTGGACGCGGAGCCTCTGCGGTAAAGTTTCGCCGATGCGAACGCGCCTCACGACATGAGCAGGGTCGGGCTCCTGTGGGACTCGCTGAGTGCCAACACCGGCGATCAGGCGGTCGGGCTCGCGGCGCTGCGGCTGGCGCGCCGGGCCGGCCTCACCCATGTCGAGCCGGTTCCACTCGGCGCCGCGCTGTTGACCGACTACGACTGCCTGATCGTGGGTGGAGGCGAACTGCTCCATCCCGAAGGTCATCCGTTCTACGACCTCTTTCGTGTTCCGGGCGAGCACATCCTCAACACGGTGGGGTGCTTCGGCGAAGTCGAGGCCGGCCACCTCTCCTCCTACCGGCTGGTCTCGGTACGCTCGCTGGCGGACCGTGACCACCTGGTGGGGGTCCATCGGGACATCGAAGTGGCGCCCTGTTTGACCGTGCTCTTTCCCGATCTGGTCGAGAACAGCCCCGAGAACAGCCCAACCACCCTGTCGGCCGGAACCACCCTCCTGCACCTTCACGCTGGAGCTCTCACTCCCGCCGAGGCACCCACGGTGCTTGCTTGGCTCTCGCAGCTCGATGGCCAGGTGGCACTGCTCCCCTTCACCCACTACAACCGCGACGAAGAATTGCTCGGGCACTTCGCCCGCGCCGCCGGACTCGCCGCGCCCCTGGAAACGGCCCATCCCGACCAGGCGTTTGGAGCGATCCAGCGGGCGAAGGCGGTGGTGGTGGCCTCCCTCCACGCTGCGATCTTTGCCTACAGCGCCGGGGTGCCCTTTCTGGTCTTCGGCTACTCGCCGAAAGTCGAACATTTCCTCGGCGAGCGTGGCCTCGCGCAGCGGTTGCTGCGCCACGCGAGCGACCTAGCCGAGCGCACCCACCTGCTCGCCGCGCAGAGCGTCGATTGGGAGCCGCAGCTCCAGCAGGACCGAGCGGCGGCGATGGCACTCTCTGACCGGATCTCGAGCCTGGTCGCCGACGTTCGCTCCGGCGGCCCGCGAGCCACGCCGAGCAGCTGGCGCCAGCCGCCTCGACCCGACCTGGCGCACGAGGCCATGATCGAGGTACATGCCACGTATGCGAGCGTGCGGGCCGATCGGACTCGGAACCTGCTCAACCCAAGACCCGGTTCAACCCACGTTTCCACCGCGGAATCGCCCATGAACGCCGCCGTCACCGCAGATCGACTCGACCAGAAGCTCGAGCGTGGAGAATTGGTCTTCTTCGAGAAGTGCCCGTTTCCCTTGCCGACCGGATCGGACCTCGAGTTTCTCCTCGCCCGGCAGCTCGATGGGCACTCCAAGTCCATCACCCTGTTCCCGGCGACGGGCCTGATGGGTGGCCAACAGCCAGGGACGGCGGACGACACCGCCCGTCTCGAGGCAGTGCTTCGAGATTTCAGCCGCGAGGCCTCCGCCTGGCTCGCTCGTGCCCTGCCTCGGTACCACCGAGCCGCGCGCCTCGGACCCCTGCGCTTCCGCCTCGTCGAAGAAAAGGGGCGTCCGATCGATCCGCGCATCTCAGGCGCCCGGCTCCACGTCGACGCCAACAGCGATCAGGCTGCCCATGGCGGATCGTTCTTGCGCATCTTCGTCAACATCAACCCAACGGAGAATCGCGAGTGGTTCACCTCCGAATCCCTCGGCCCGCTGCTGGACCGATGGGGCGACGAGGTGCGCGAATCCGGGGAGTCCCGACCCGATTGGCGCACCCGGTTGCGCCTGCGATTCGGTGGCCGCTTCGGCATCACCCTGCCCGAGACGTCGACCTACGACCAGCTGATGATGCGCCTGCACTTCTTCAGCAAGACCGATCCCTACCTGCAGGAGGAGGCGCCCAGGACCCACTGGGTCTTCCCTCCTGGCTCAGCGTGGGTGGTTTTCTCCGACCTGGTCAGCCACGCGGTCGTCGGCGGTCAGTTTGCGATCGACCAGACCTACCTGGTGCCGCCGCATGCCTTTAGCGAGCGCGAACGGTCCACTCGCGCCGTCGTCGAACGATTCTGGGCGGGCCAGCGGGCGACCTGGCCGCCGAGGTAGGCGCCTGGAAGGCGAGCTTCCGTGCTCACGCCGAGGAGCTCCTGGCCGAGCTGGAACTCCAAGGCGCTCGGACCTTGCGCCGAACCGCAATTGCCTACACGATCGGCAAACGACCATGCGAAACCTCGGACTCGTACGTACGCTCGCCGCTGCCCTGTTCATGGTGTGCGCTGCCGGCGCCCGCGCTGGCGCTCCCGCCCTCGCCGCTGCCCCAGCCCCCTCTCCTTCCGACATCGCGCAAGAGCTGGCGGTGCCGCCGGGGGGCGACATCCCGGCGGAATTCAAGATCGCAGAGGAGAGCTTCGACCACCACCGGCGCGAGGTCGAGATGGCCATGCGCGACGGCGTCAAGCTCCACACGGTGATCCTGATCCCGAAGGCTCCGGGCGGCGCCGGCAAGATGCCGATCCTTCTCACCCGCACGCCCTACGACGCCGACAAGGCCACCACCCGCGCGGCGAGCCCCCGACTGCAGGCGGTGGTCTCTTCGGCCGACGACGTCGTGGCCCTCGCGGGCTACATCCGGGTCTTTCAGGACGTCCGCGGCAAGTACGGCTCGGAGGGCGAGTACGTGATGAATCGCCCGCTGCGCGGGCCGCTCAATCCGACTGCCGTCGACCACGCCACCGACACCTGGGACACCATCGACTGGCTGGTGAAGAACGTGCCGGAGACGAACGGCAGGGTCGGCATGATCGGCACCTCCTACCCCGGGTTCCTGGTCCTGATGGGTCTCTTCGATCCCCATCCGGCGTTGAAGGTCGCGGTCCCCGTCAACCCGATGGTCGACTGCTGGATCGGCGACGACTGGTTCCACAACGGAGCGTTCCGCCAGGGGATGGCGCTCTACGTCTACGAGCAGACGGCGCAGAAGAAGAACGACTTCGCTTTCTGGACCGGCCACCACGACGAGTACACGCGCTTCCTGGCCGCGGGGTCGGCGGGTGCGCTCGGCCGCGAGATGGGCATGGAGCAGTTGCCGTTCTGGCGCCGCCTCACCCAGCACCCGGCGTACGACAGCTACTGGCAGGAGCAGGCGGTCGACCGGCTACTCCGCCGCCAGCCCCTCACCGTGCCGACCCTGCACATCGGTGGCTTCTGGGATCAGGAGGATATCTACGGCGCCCCCGCAAGTTATGCCGCGCTCGAAGCCAAGGACACGGCCAACGATCGCAACTTCCTGGTGCTCGGTCCCTGGCGCCACGGCGGCTCGAACGGCGACGGTCGCTCCCTCGGCGCGATCCGCTTCGACGGCGACACCGCGCTCACCTTCCGCCGCGACGTCCTCCAACCGTTCCTCGACCGGTATCTGAAGAGCCCGAAGGACGACCCGAAAGACGACCCGCAAGACAATCCGAAGTCCGGCGCAGCCCAGCCGCCGCAGCCTCCAGTGCTCGCCTACCAGACCGGCGCCGACCGCTGGCAGCGCTACGATCGCTGGCCGCAGAGCTGCAGCGACGGCTGTCCGAACGCTCCCCGCAAGCTCTATCTCCAGCCCGGCTTCGGCCTCGGCTTCCGCGCACCCGCGGCGAGCCCGGCGAGCTCAACGAGTTCGAGCCCGGCCGCCGACGCCTACGTCTCCGACCCGTCGAAACCGGTTCCTTATCGCCAGCGCCCGGTCCGGCCGATGTGGGCCGCGGATTCGACCTGGGGCCAGTGGCTGGTCGACGACCAGCGTTTTGCCTCGGACCGCACCGACGTCCTGGTCTACGTCTCCCACGTTCTCACCACGCCGCTCGCAGTCGCGGGCACGCCCGTAGCAAACCTCTTCGCCTCCACCACCGGCACCGACGCCGACTGGGTGGTGAAGCTCATCGACCTCTACCCCGACGAGGTCCCCACCCAGCCCGAGCTCGGTGGCTACCAGTTGGCAGTATCGATGGACATCCTGCGCGGCCGCTATCGCGAGAGCTTCGAGAAGCCCTCGCCGATCCCCGCCGACAGCATCCAGCGCTATAGCTGGACCCTGCCCGCCGTCCACCACGTCTTCGCCCCGGGTCACCGGATCATGATTCAGATCCAGTCCACCTGGTTCCCGCTCTACGACCGCAACCCGCAGACCTGGGTCGACAACATCTTCTTCGCCCAACCCGCCGACTATCGCCCCGCCACCCACCGCGTGTTCCACGGCGGCGACAGCGCGAGCTTCGTCGAGCTACCGGTCGTCGGGGTGGAGTAGCGCGACTCCCACGCGCGCCCCCCGGCGCGAAAGTCGCTGCCGCGACCAGCTGGGGACTGGTAACCGCCCCAAGCGAGTGCTCCGACCCACCCGACTCCGCCGCAGGGCGGGTACCTGTCCCCGGCATACCCAGGCCGTCTGCTGACGAGGTGCTGACGAGCAGCTCTTGCGAGCGAATCGGCGTTAGTATTTGGTCCACGGAGCCCCAGACCATGAGCACGATCCGAGAGGAAGTTCACAAGCTCGCCGACCAGCTCCCTGCCGATGCCAACTGGGACGATGCCATGTACGCGCTATACGTGCGCATGAAGGTCGCGGAAGGCGAACAGGACATCGCCGAGGGGCGGGTTCTCGACCAGGAAGAGGTCGAACGGCGCACCGCGAAATGGCTCGCCGTGTAGCGTGGGCCGAGCGCGCAGCCCGCGACCTCGACAAGGCGGCCGAGTACATAGCGCGCGATTCTCCGGTCTACGCCGCATCCTTGGTGCGGCAGGCCCATCGCGCCGCACGGTCCCTGGCCACTCTGGCGGAACGCGGCCGCGTC
>JAYTAM010000365.1:0-29444 GCA_043737505.1 Thermoanaerobaculia bacterium | reverse complement strand
GAGTGGGCTCGGCGCCGCTGCTGCTGCTCGGCCGGCGTCTCCTCGCCGAGGGGGTCGAGTTCGACTTCTTCTACGGTGGCCGCAGTCGCATCGACCTTGCACGCCTCGACGCTTTCGAGACCCTCGCCCGGGCGAGCGGCGGAACGCTCGTCGCGACCACCGAAGACGGCAGCGCCGGCACGCGTGGCCTGGTGACCACGCCGCTCGCCGAGCGGATGGCCGCCGGACGCTACCGCAAGCTGTTCTCCTGTGGTCCCATGGGCCTCTTGAAGCGCCTCGCCGAGCTCTCCGCCGAATACGGCGTTGCCGGCGAAGCGGCGCTCGAGACGCCGATGGGTTGCGGCTTCGGCGCCTGCCTGGGCTGCGCCGTCGAGCTCGTGGACGGCCGCATCGCCCTGTGCTGCAAGGACGGCCCGGTCTTTGCCTGCGAGGCGGTGAAGTGGTGACCGCGCCGGGACCGGCCGACGCGCCCGGCGCTCCCAACGCGCCGCGCCAGCCGGACCTCTCGGTCCGGCTGGGCGGGCTCACTCTGCCGAATCCGATCCTCACCGCCAGCGGCACTTTCGGCTATGGGCTCGAGTTCGCTCACCTCGCGGCGCTGGACCGCCTGGGGGGCCTCGTCACCAAGGGGCTCTCGCTCGAGCCGCTCCGGGGCAACCCGCCGCCGCGCATCGGCGAGCCGCGCGGCGGCATGCTCAACTCGATCGGGCTGCAGAACATCGGCATCGAGAAGTTCCTGGCCGACGTCCTCCCGGGGCTCGGCCGCTTCCCGGCGCAGGTCGTGGTCAACCTCTTCGGCTACGAGTTCGACGACTATGCCCGCCTCGCCGAGCGCGTCGACGCCTTTCCCGGTGTCGCGGCGGTCGAGTTGAACGTCTCCTGTCCCAACGTCACCAAGGGCGGCATCGAGTTCGGCCACGATCCGGTGCTCCTCGAGCGCCTGGTGCGGAGTGTCCGCGACGTCACCGGCAAGCCGATCGCGGTGAAGCTCTCGCCCAACGTGACCTCGCCGGTCGAAATCGGTCAGGCGGCGAAAGCTGGCGGCGCCGACATCCTGTCGGCGATCAACACGGTGCTCGGCATGGCGATCGATCCGTGGACGCGGCGGCCCCGGCTGCACACCACGCGGGGCGGCCTCTCCGGTCCAGCGATCAAGCCGATCGCAGTGCGCATCGTCTACGACGTGGCGCGGAGAGTCGGTCTGCCGGTCATCGGCGTCGGTGGCGTGGAGACGGTCGACGACGTCATCGAGTTCCTGCTCGCCGGCGCCTCGGCCGTGCAGGTGGGGACGGCCCTCTTCCGCAACCCGCGAACGGCCGAGAACCTGGTCGACGGCCTCGCCGCGCGACTGATCGAGATGAAGGTGGAACGGGTGAGCGACCTGGTGGGCGGAGTCCTTCCATGGAGGCCGACATGAGTGCGGGCAGCGGCGGGCTGGAACAGGTTGCGGTGGCGCTCGACACCAATGACCGGGCGACGTTCGAGCGCTGGTGCGCCCTCTTCGGTCCGCGTGTCGGCGTGCTCAAGGTCGGTCTCGAGGCGTTCGTGCGCTGGGGCCCGCCGGCGATCGAGATCGCGCGGCGGCACGCGCGGAGGCTCTTCCTCGATCTCAAGCTGCACGATATTCCCAACACCGTTGCCGGTGCGGTGCGCTCAGCCCGTGAGTTCGAGGTCGACTATCTGACGATCCACGCCGCCGGCGGACCGGCGATGATCTCCGCCGCCGCCGAAGCGGCGGAAGGCAAGGTGGCGCTCCTCGCGGTGACCGTCCTCACCCATCTCGACGAAGCGACCCTCGATCGCCTCGAGATGCCGGGTGGGAGCTCGCGGCGGGCGCTCCTCTGGGCACATCTCGCGCGGCAGTCCGGGGCTGCCGGGATCGTCTGTTCGCCGCTCGAGCTCGCAGTGCTGCGCGCCGCGGAAGCGCGACCGTTTCTGTTGGTGGCGCCGGGAATCCGGCCGGCCGGCGGCGGCATGGGGGACGACCAACGACGGACCGCGACCGCGGCGGCGGCGCTCGCCACCGGCGCCGACCTGATCGTCATCGGCCGGCCGCTCACGCAGGCGGCGGACCCGGAAGCCGCGCTCGGCGCGCTCGCCCGCGAGCTCGCGGCAACCTAGTCGGCGTCGGAGGGGTCGGGGTCGGGTTCGCCGAGTTGGCTGCGCAGGGCGGCCATCGCCGCGGTGAGCTCGGCGACCGCCGCTTCGAGTCGCTCCAACCGCTCGCCGACCTGGACAGCGGCGGCGGGAGATACCGTCCCGACCCGCGAATCGGTTTCATGCCGACCCGAAGCCTCGCCCAGAAGGTGGAGTCCCGCCAGCAGATCGCGCTCGACTTCGTCGGTGCCGGCGAGGTGAATCCACCGGGTTTCGCGCTGCCCGGGTTGCCGCGGCAGCTCGCGCGCCAGGGCGTCTTCGCCGGCGGCGAGCCGGGCGAGCGACGCCTCGACATCGGCGGTGGACAGAAAGGGGTGGAGCCTTGCCGTCCGCGCGCGCAGCTCGGCGACCGTCTGCGCGCCGCGCAACAGGAGCATGGCGACGAGCGCCGCCGCCCCGGCGGTGTCCAGATGCCAACGGCGATCGAGGCAGTGCTCGTAGCGCTCGCTGCGGCTCCCATGGACGCGAAAGACCAGCGCATCGGCGCGCAACCGGTCGAGTGCAGAGACGACTTCGGTTTCGGAGTAATCGGTGACCGGCTCGCGACTGGTTTTCTGGTTGCAGGCCTGCAGCAGGGCGCTGACCGTCAAAGGATACTGCTCCGGCGTCGTGCGCTCCTTCTCCATGAGCGCGCCCAGGAGGCGCACCTCGACGGCGTCCAGGAGTCGGGTATAGGCCATCGGAGAAGGGCGGAAGAGGGCAGGGGGACCGGGGAGCCGCGGAACTTCCTCCGGCCTACCAGATGAAGATCGGGCGCTCCACCTGCAGGTCAAAATCCCATTCGTAGGTGTAGCCGGGGAACTCGAGGGGCACGGTGAAGGTCGCGCTCATGCGGATCTTGTCGGCGACCTTCTCCGCCGTGACCGCCCGGGGATCGACGGGAAGGTCGAGCTCGTTCGCCTTGCTGACGATGCGCTTCTGGAGTACTTCGCTCGGCGTGTTGCCGGCCCACTTGGCCTGCTCGACCATGAAGTCGTAGAGCTCGGACGTGGCGATCTTGACCGGCACCGCCTTCCAGGCGACGAGCACACCGGCGATGAGCAGGGCACTCCAGAGGACACACCCCAGCTTCCCGTCACCCGCCTGTCTCTTGCGATCCATCATGGAATCCCTCCCCGACTGAGCTGCCGAGCAGTCTAACGTACCTGCCGGAGAATGCGACGGCGGGCGACCGGATCGCCCGAGCGCGACCAGAGCACCGCCAGTACCCGCCCTTCGAGGGAGCTCTCGGGCACCGGTCCGAAGCGCCGCGAGTCGAGCGAGGCTTCGCGGGCGTCGCCTTCCATCCACAGCGCCCCCTCAGGCAGGACGCCGCCGCCCGCCCAGTCGCCGGGCACGCCGACGCAGCGCTTGACGAACTCCTGCCGGTGATCGAACGGCGGACGGAAGAGGACGACGTCGCCCCTCCCCACCCGCCGACGGGGCAGAAGGCCGAAGGCCGGCCCGGAATAGAGAAAGCGGTTCACCAGCACCTGGTCGCCCGGTTCGAGCGCCGGGACCATCGACGCGCTGGGCACGGACACCACTTCGAGCAGGAAGGCGCGCACGAAGAGCGCCAGCAGCAAGGCGATGAGCGTGCTGCGCGCGAGGGTCGTCGCGCCGCTTGCGCGGTGATCGTGGAGAGGGCCGGGATGGCCAAGAGGACCTGGGACGCCGGGGGCGCCGGAATCGCCGGCGGGCGCCCGGTTCAGCTCGGCAGGTGGAGGGTGCGGGTCCATCGGGTCTTGGTGAGGAACCCGAGAGCGGTGTTGGCGAGCTCCTTGAGCTTCGCTCCGGCGCCGCGCCAGGTGCCGTCGGAAGTTCCGCCCCCGAAAGACCAGTAGATGAGAAAGGCGCGCCCCTTGATGTAGTGCGCCGGCACCACCCCCCAGAAGCGGGAGTCGTAGGACATGTCGCGGTTGTCACCCATGCAGAAGTAGCTCGCCGCCGGCACCGTCACCGGACCGAAGTTGTCGCGCAGGCGCTGCTGTTCCGTCATGTAGGGACGGTTGAGATAGGTCTTCGGGTCCTTGTGCTCGACGTAGGCGGAGTCTTCGACCTTTTTTCCGTTGACGAAGAGCTGCTTGCTGACCACCTGAATGGTGTCGCCCGGAAGGCCGATCAGGCGCTTCACGAGATCGATATTGGGCCGCTCCGGGGAGCGGAAGATGACGATGTCGCCACGCCGCGGGGTGCGCAGCGGCAACACCGCCTGCTCCACCTTGCCCGCCGTCGGGCCGAAGATGAAGCGGTTGACGAACAGGTGATCGCCGACCAGAAGCGTCTCCTCCATCGAACCGCTGGGGATGAAGAAGGTCTTGACCACGAAGGTGTTGGTGAACAGCAGGAAAACCGCCGCGATGAGGAGCGCTTCGAGGTACTCGCGGGCGGTGGAGCGATGGGCAGTCGACATCGGCCTTGAAGACTATCCGATCGGCGCAAGGGATTGCGCCGCGGTCCAGTTCCTTTGACAGCCCCCGCCGGTCGCGCTGCGTCGCGGGTTGGGCCGGCTGCGACCCCGCTGCGGTCGCCGACGGGCCTGTCCGCTTGTCGCCGCGGCCCCGGGGCCGCTCCAGCGCACGACCGGTAACCCTCTCATTTTCAGGAAGATGGCGTCGATCATGGAGCTGGCAGACGGTTTGAAATCCAGCTTCGGCGCAACGCAACACCCACCGGAGAGAGGAGGCGCCAGGAAGACAGGGACCCAACGAGCTGCTCCGCCAGAAAGGAACGCAGGACCCAGCAGTCCCGTCACAGGCAGGAAGAAACAAACCGGAAGCAGAGCGCTTCCACTTCGTCTCAAGAAAGGCAAACGAACATGCGAATCCATCAGCGCGTCCTCTCCGCCGCCATCGTTCTCTCTCTGCTGCTCGCCGCCGTCCCGGCCTTCGCCGCCGAGGGTAAGACCGTCAACGTCAACACGGCGAGCGCCGCCGAGTTCGAGCTGCTGCCACGTATCGGCCCCGCCGTCGCGGCGCGCATCGTCGAGCAGCGCGAGAAGAACGGCCCCTTCAAGACGCTCGACGATCTCCTCCTGGTGCGCGGCATCGGCGAGTCGACCTACGAACAGCTGAAGCCGTACCTGGCGCTCTCGGGTGCGACGACCCTCAACGAGAAGGTCAAGCTGCCGCGCGCGCCGAAAGCCGCCGCTGACAAGCAGGCAGCGAAGAGCTGACGCCGAGCGGACAGGCGGAGGCGACTTCCATGCGGCGAAGAGGATCGTACGAGGCTGGATACCAACTGATCGAGCTCCTGATCGCGATGGCGATCTCTTCCCTGATGCTCGTTCTCGGCATCCCCCCGCTGCTTTCTCTCGCCGCCCGGCTCCGGGTGGAGCTCGCCGCGGCCGAAGTCGCCTCCGCCTTTCACGTCGCACGCTCCTACGCCATCCGCCACGACGCCAACGTCGGACTGAAGTTCTTCGTGGGCGCCGGCGGCGCGGTGACCTGGGCGCTCTATCGTGACGCCGACGGCGATGGAGTGCTCACCGCCGACATCCTTTCCGGTGACGATCCGCAGGTGTTGCCGCTGACGCAGATCTCGCATCTCGGACGGCAGATCCACTTTGGCTTTCCGCCCGGAAAGGCTCCGCGAGACCCGGGCGATCCGCGCCGACGGCTCACCGGCCTCGACGATCCGATTCGCTTCAACCGCTCCGACATCGCCTCCTTCAGCCCGCTCGGAACCGCGACTCCCGGGACGATCTACGTCACGGACGGCATGCGCCACCTCGCCGCGGCGCGCGTCTTCGGCCGTACCGGCAGGATCGGCTGCCTGGTCTACGACGTCGCCAGAGAACACTGGCGCTGAACCGATAGCCGGCAAGCGGGACGCCCGCTCCGCCCGCAGGGTCGGCCGGGCGCCGCCGGACGCCGACGGTTGCCGCATCGCGGCATGACTTGCCGGTGGAAGGGGCGTAGCTTTCGCGGCCGTGGGAGCTTTCGTCGTCGTCACAACCGTAGGCACCGAAGAGCAAGCCAACCTGATTGCATCGGAGCTGGTCGCGCGGCGCCATGCGTCGTGCGTCAACATCGTCACCGGGGTGCGCTCGGTCTATCGCTGGCAGGGCAAGATCTGCCGCGACACCGAGTTCCTGCTGATCGTGAAGACCCTCGAGAGCGAGTACGCCGCCGTCGAGGCTGCGATTCAAGAGCTTCACAGCTACGAGCTCCCCGAGATTCTGTCGTTCAAGGTCTGCAAGGGCGAAGCGAAGTTCCTCGACTGGATCGGCGCTTCGCTCGACAAGAGCGCTCCGTTCTCGGACGAAGAGGAGCGCGAGCACCTCGACGAATCGAACTACTGACCCGGAACTGACGGCGCTCACTCGGCGCGCTCTCCACCCCGTCACTCTCGAAGCCCGGTTCCCACCGCGCTCTCCGGTCCTTCACTCACACCGGGCAAGCCCGGACGGATGCACCTGGTGTATGTTTCCCGCGCTCTTCTCGGCACTGGCTGCAGCACGGGGGTGGTGGAAATGCAGGGGATTCCCGTCTCGGGGCTTCGACGCGGATTCGGCAACACCGCTCGGCGTGACGCCTGGTGGGTGGGTCCGGCACTCGTCTTCGCCGGCTTCTCGCTGTTCATCGTCTATGCCACCTGGGCGGCTTTCCAGAACGCCCATTACACCTTCGGTCCGTATCTTTCGCCCTTCTACTCGCCGGAGCTCTTCGGCGACTCGCCCCACGCCTGGTTCGGGCCCAAGCCCGCCTGGTGGCCCGGCCTCCTGCCGTTCTCGCCGGCACTCCTCATCCTGCCCTTCCCCGGCCTCTTCCGCTTCACCTGCTACTACTACCGCGGCGCCTATTACAAGTCGTTCTGGGCCGACCCGCCGGCTTGCACTGTCGGTGAGCCGCGAAAGAGCTATCTCGGCGAACGCTCCTTCCCGCTCATCCTCCAGAACGTCCACCGCTACTTCGCCTGGGTGGCGCTGGTGTTCATCGCGCTCCTCGCCTGGGACGCCTGGAAGGGGCTCTGGTTCGCCGATGCGGCGACCGGCGAAGTGCGCTTCGGGGTCGGCGTCGGTTCTCTCGTGCTGATCGTCAATCTCATCCTGCTGGCGAGCTACACCTGGGGCTGCCATGCGCTGCGCCATCTCTTCGGTGGACATATGAAAGAGATCTCGAAGGCTCCGGTGTGCGAATTCGCCTATCGCTGCACGAGCAGTCTGAACGGCCGGCACCAGCTGTTCGCCTGGTGCAGCCTGATCTCGGTGATGTCGTCGGATTTCTACGTTCGCCTCTGCTCGATGGGCGTGATCACGGACCTGCGGCTCTTCTGATGGCCGTCCAGGAGACGCATCACTACGATGTGCTGGTCATCGGGGCGGGCGGCGCGGGCCTGCGCGCGGCGATCGAAGCGGTGGGGCAGGGAGTGAAAGTTGGTCTGATCTGCAAGTCGCTCCTGGGCAAGGCCCATACCGTGATGGCCGAGGGCGGCATGGCCGCGGCGATGGGGAACGTCGACGACCGCGACAACTGGAAGGTCCACTTCGCCGACACCATGCGCGGCGGCCAGTACGTCAACAACTGGCGGATGGCCGAGCTCCACGCCAAGGAGGCCCCAGACCGCGTGCGCGAGCTCGAGGCCTGGGGGGCGGTATTCGACCGCACCCCGGACGGCGCAATCCTGCAGCGCAACTTCGGTGGCCACCGTTACCCACGCCTGGCCCACGTCGGCGACCGCACCGGTCTCGAGCTCATCCGGACGCTCCAGGACCACACGATCTACCTCGGCGTCACGGTGCACATGGAGTTCACCGTCGTCGATCTGCTCATGGATGGCGACCGCGTCGCCGGGGCGCTCGCGTACGATCGCGAGCGCGGGCGCTTTCATCTCTTCGCGGCGAAGGCGGTCATCCTGGCCACGGGTGGCGTGGGCCGCGCCTTCCGCGTCACCAGCAACAGCTGGGAGGGAACCGGCGACGGCCACGCCCTCGCCTACCGCGCCGGGGCGGAGCTGATCGACATGGAGTTCGTGCAGTTTCATCCCACCGGCATGGTCTGGCCACCCTCGGTGAAGGGAATCCTGGTCACCGAGGGGGTGCGCGGCGAGGGCGGAGTGCTCAAGAACAGCGCCGGCGAGCGCTTCATGTTCGGCGACATTCCGGACAACTATAAGCCGCAGACGGCGGCCGACGCCGAGGAGGGCTGGCGCTACACCCAGGGCGACAAGAATGCCCGCCGTCCGCCCGAGCTGCTGACGCGCGACCACGTGGCGCGCTGCATCATGCGCGAGGTCAAAGCGGGGCGCGGCTCGCCGCACGGCGGCGTCTTCCTCGACATCGCCTGGATCCAGGAGAAAATAGACAAGGCGCCGGAGCACATCCGGCGGAAGCTCCCGAGCATGTACCACCAGTTCAAGGAGCTCGCCGACCTCGACATCACCAAGGAGCCGATGGAGGTCGGACCGACGACGCACTACATCATGGGCGGCATCCGGGTCGACGCCGACACCCAGGAGTCGACGATACCGGGCCTCTTCGCCGCCGGCGAGTGCGCGGCGGGGATCAACGGCGCCAACCGGCTCGGCGGAAACTCGCTCTCGGATCTGGTCGTCTTCGGCAAGCGCGCCGGCGAGTACGCGGCGGCCCACGCGCGCTCGGCGGCGTCTCCGAAGCTCGATGACGGAGCGGTCGCTGCGGCGATGAAGGCTTCGCTCGCACCGTTCGAGCGCGGCGTCGCCGCTGAGAATCCGTACAAGGTGCAGTCGGACCTGCAGGACACGATGCAGGATCTGGTCGGCATCGTGCGCCAGGAGTCGGAGATGAACGAGGCGCTCACGCGTCTCGAAGCACTCAACCGGCGGGCCGAAGCCGCCGGAGTCGAGGGGCATCGCGAGTTCCATCCGGGATGGCACACCTGCCTCGATCTGCGCAACCTCCTCGCCGTTTCCGAGGCCATCACGCGCTCCGCCCTCGAGCGCAAGGAGAGCCGTGGCGGGCACTTCCGCGAAGATTTTCCGGAGAAGGATCCGGCTTACGGCACCTTCAACGTCGCGGTGGCGCTCGGTGCCGACGGCGCGATGCGGGTGTCGCGGCTCCCGATCCCCGAGATGCCGGCGGAGCTCAAACAGGTGATCGAGGAGCAGAAACAGTGAACACCCAGATGCCGGAGAAGAGTCCGGGACAGGCAACGACGCGGGCCACCTTTCGCATCTGGCGCGGCGGCTCCGACGGAGAGGGCTCGTTCGTCGACTACTCGACCGAGGTCTCTGAAGGCATGGTGGTGCTCGACGCCGTGCACAGTGTGCAGGCCGACCAGGCTCCGGACCTCGCCTGCCGCTGGAACTGCAAGGCCGGCAAGTGCGGCTCCTGTTCTGCGGAGATCAACGGCCACCCGAAGCTCATGTGCATGACGCGCCTCAACACCCTCGACCTCACCGAGCCGGTGACCGTCGAGCCGATGCGCGCCTTTCCACCGGTGAAGGATCTGGTCACCGACGTGTCGTTCAACTTCCGCGTCAAGCCGACGCTCAAGAAGTTCCAGCCGCGTGTGCCCGATACCGCGGACGGCACCTGGCGCATGGCCCAGCGCGACATTGACCGCGTGCAGGAGTTCAGGAAGTGCATCGAGTGCTTCCTCTGCCAGGACGTCTGCCACGTCGTGCGCGAGCACAAGAAGCACGAGGAGGGGTTCATCGGCCCGCGCTTCTTCGTCTACACGGCAGCGCTCGAAATGCATCCGCTCGATACCGCGGACCGGCTGAAAGACCTGAAAGACGACAATCAGCTCGGCTACTGCAATATCACCAAGTGCTGCACCAACGTCTGCCCCGAGAACATCAAGATCACCGACAACGCGATCATCCCGCTCAAGGAGCGGGTGGTCTCGCGCTTCTACGACCCGGTCACCCGCCTGTTGCGGGTCTTGCGCTCCTGAGAGGAGCGCGCCGGCTGAGAGGAGGCTGTAAATGTTCGAGCTCCGACCCCTGTCCCCCGCGGCGATCGCCGGCGCCCTGGCGAAGGCCGAGCGCTACCGGCTGCTGAACGAGCCCGAGCAGAGCGCCAGCATCTGCGAGGACATTCTCGCCACCGAGCCCGGAAATCAGGCGGCCCGGGTGGGGCTCATCCTGGCGCTCACCGACGGCTTCCGGCGCTCGACGCAGGGGGCCGGGCGCGCCTCCGAACTCGCCGCCGGACTCGAGGCCGAATACGAGCGCCACTACTTCGGCGGACTGGTGGCCGAGCGAAGGGCGCGTGCGCTCCTCGCCCACGGCGGCATGGGCCGCCGCGCCGCCTGCCAGTGGCTGCATCAGGCGATGCGTGACTTCGACCGCGCCGATGCCCTGCATCCGCAGGGCAACGAGGACGCCCGCCTGCGCTGGAACGCCTGCGCCAGGGTCTTCAACGCCCACCCCGAGCTCGCCACCGAAGAGGAGCAGCCGCACTCCTCGCCGATGCTCGAGTAGGGGCCGATCAGCTCGCTCAGATCGCCGCCAGCGCCTGTTCGGTGTCGGCGAGGAGGTCGGCGAGGTCTTCGATGCCGGCGGAGATGCGCACGAGGCCGTCGGTGATGCCGAGCTCGGCGCGCTTGTCGGCGGGGACCGAGGCGTGGGTCATCGACGCCGGGTGCGAGGTCAGGGTCTCGACGCCGCCCAGGCTCTCGGCCAGAGACATGACTTCGACCGCGTCGAGGAACTTCTTGGCCGCCTCATAGCTCCCGAGCTCGAAGGTGATGAGCGCGCCGAAGCCGCTCGCCTGGCGCTGCTGCAGGGCGTAGCCGGGGTGCTTCGCCAGGCCGGGATAGAAAACCTCTTTCACCTTGGCGTGTCCGGCGAGATAGTCGGCGAGCGCGCGGCCGTTGGTCTCGTGGCGCTCCATCCGCACCGCCAGGGTCTTGATCCCGCGCAGCACCAGGAACGAATCGAACGGCGACAGGATCGCCCCTTCCGACTTCTGCACGAAGTAGAACCAGTCGCCGTGCTCCTGGCCCTTCGCCACCAGGGTCCCGCCGATCGAATCGGAGTGGCCGTTCAGGAACTTGGTCGTCGAGTGGATGACGACGTCGGCGCCGAGCTCGAGCGGGCGCTGGAAGTAGGGCGACATGAAGGTGTTGTCGACCGCGAAGACGAGGTTGTGCTTGCGGGCGATCTCCGCCGTCCCGGCGAGGTCGGTGACCTCCATCATCGGGTTGGTCGGCGTCTCGATGTAGATCATCCGGGTGTTGGCCTGGATCGCCGAGCGGATGTTCGCGAGGTCCGTCGAGTCGACCCAGGACGACTCCACGCCATAGCGCGAGAGCACCTGGGTCATGAAGCGGTAGGTCCCGCCGTAGACGTTGCGCGAGAAGACGACATGCTCGCCCGTCTTCACCAGGGTCATCAGAGTGGCGATCGCCGACATTCCCGACGCGAAAGCATGGCCGGTCAGGCCGCCTTCGAGCGCCGCGACATTCTCTTCGAGCGCGAAGCGGGTCGGATTCTGCACCCGGGCGTACTCGAACCCTTTGTGCTTGCCGAGCTCGTCGTGGAGGTAGGTCGAGGTGGCGTAGATCGGCACGGTGACCGAGCCGGTCGCCGGGTCCGGGTGTTGTCCAGCATGGATGGCACGGGTCGAAAAGCCGCGCGTCTTCGGATCGCCTTTCACGGGTGATGCCCCTTTCTGCGAGGTGCCGGCCCGAAGCCGGTAGCGCCCCGGTACCGCCGGTCGCCGCTGGTCGCCGCCGACAACGCTCCGCCCTGCGGGTTGCCTAGCGGTCGTCCTGCTGCGGCGATCCTATCAACGCGACTAAAATCTCCTGAATGAAGCTCAGCGACGCGCAGGAGGCGGAGTTTTCGCCGATTCGTTTCTCCGGGGGTGCGCTCGAGCTCCTCGATCAGACTCTCCTGCCGCAGCAGGAGAGGTGGATCACCTGCGCCTCGGTCGAAGCGGTCGCCGAAGCCATCCGGCGTCTCGCGGTACGCGGCGCGCCGGCGATCGGCATCGCCGCCGCCTACGGACTGGTGGTGGCGCTCCTCGATCCGGACGATCCCGAGCCGGATCCCGCGCGCCGCATGCTCAACGCGACGGCGATCCTCGCCCGCACCCGCCCGACGGCGGTGAATCTCCGCTGGGCGCTCGAGCAGGGCGAGGAGGCGTTCGAGCTGCTGCGGGCCGGAGGCGAGCGCCCGCTGGTGGAAACCGCGGCGCGGCTCCTCGACTGGGCGCGGGCGCTACACGCCGACGACGTCGACCGGAATCGCCGGATGGCGGCGCACGGCGCGGAGCTCTTCGCCGCCGGCGATCGCGTCCTCACCCACTGCAACGCCGGGGCTCTCGCGACCGGCGGCATCGGGACGGCAATCGGCGTGATCGCGGCGGCGCATCGCGCCGGCCGCGTGGCGGCGGTCTGGGTCGACGAGACCCGGCCGCTGCTCCAGGGGGCACGGCTGACTGCCTGGGAGATGCTGCGCCAGGGCATCCCGCACCGCGTCGTGACCGACTCGATGGTAGGGGCCCTGATGAGCCGCGGCCACGTACAGCGGGTGATCGTCGGCGCCGACCGGATTGCCGCCAACGGCGACGCAGCGAACAAGATCGGCACCTACACCGTCGCCGTTCTCGCGCACCGGCACCAGGTGCCGTTCTACGTTGCCGCGCCGCTGTCGACCTTCGACCCGCGGATCGCCACCGGCGCCGACATTCCGATCGAAGAGCGTGCCGGCCTGGAAGTGACCGAGCTCGCCGGATCGCGGACCGCGCCGATCGGAACCATGGGCTTCAATCTCGCCTTCGACGTCACCCCGGCCGAGCTCATCACCGCCATCGTCACCGAAGAGGGCGTGCTCCACCCGCCCTTCGGCCCGGCGATCGCCGGGCTGTTCGGCTGAACCTCGAGACCTCGAGATTACGGCGCTGCAGCCTCCCGGGCCTCGATGCGTCCGTCGACATCGGTGGTGATGTGCCGCCCGGGGAGAGCGGCGAGCGCCTCTTCCGTCAGCTGCCGCCAGGAGATCTCGGGCGATGCGAGGAGCGCGGGGCTGGTGCCGCCGTCTCCGGCCCCGGCCGAGAACAGCCGATAGCCGTCGCGATAGCCGTTGCGCCAGGTGTAGGTGAGGGTCGCCGCGCGGTAGCGCCGTTCGAGGTCGAGCGCTTCGAACGCCGCCGCGCCGGCCGGCCGGACGGTGACGTCGGCGGCGTCTATCCGCGTCGTGCCGTCGGCGGCGACCTGGTAGCGGAAGCGGACGCCAGCGACCTGTAGAAAGCGACCGTGCCCGAGGGTCGCCTGGGAGACCGACTTCGCCAGCAGCTCCAGGAGCTCCCTGCCGGTGACCTCGAAGATCACCGGTTTGTCGTCGTAGTAGAAGATCCCCTCGAGCTCGTAGACGCGCAGGTTTCCGCCCGCCGGAACGTCGTCGTTCACGCGGATGGCACCGCCGTTGACGAACGCCAGATCGAGATCGAAGCGCGTGCGCAGGATGTCGCAGAGCAGGTCGCCCAGGGCGGTCTCGCGGCCGCGGATCGCCGGCTCGGTCCCTTCGAGCAGATGTTCGGAAGTGGCGACGACGTCGAGGAGCCGCCGTCCGGTCTTCTCCTCGACCGTGCGTGCCAGAGTCGCGAGCGAGCTCGCCACCTCGCGCACCATGTCGGCGTCGACCGTCACCGCGGCGCCGAGCTCGATCAGGGCGGCATTGCCGGAGATCGTCTCGCCAGCGCGCCGGACGTCGATGCGATAGGCGCTCTTGGCATCGGCGTCGGCCTTGGTGATCGTCGTCGCGCCGATCTTCCGCGTCAGGGCGACATGTTCGTGCCCGCCGGCGACCCAGTCGATCCGCGCGCCGAACTCCCGCGCCAGCCACTCGTCTTCGCCGACCTCCTGGTGGGTGAGAGCGACGACGAACTCCGCGCCTTCGCGCTCGAGGTCGGAAAGGACGCGGGCGATCGTCGCCCGGCGCTGCTCGAGGTCGTAGCCGTAGGAGACCCAGGGCCGGCGCTGGTCGTCGAGCGTCAGGCCGAAAATGCCGACGCGGATTCCTCCGAGCGTGAGCACGACGTGGTCCTTGACGTTGGCAAAGCGCTCGGCGAGCGGGATGAATCGCCCCTCCGCGCCCGCGCCGGGAACGGTCACCGCGATGTTG
This sequence comes from Thermoanaerobaculia bacterium, assembly GCA_043737505.1. Lineage (GTDB taxonomy): Bacteria > Acidobacteriota > Thermoanaerobaculia > Multivoradales > JAGPDF01 > JAGPDF01. Next base: position 15,254 of record JAYTAM010000365.1, on the reverse strand, counting down.
GAAGAGATCCAATCGAACCGAGACTGTGCAATACGGTCGTAGAGAACCTGAGAATCGGCATTGTCGAACTCGTGATTTCCGGGGACGACGAAAAAGTGCCCGTCCGCCGCCTCCGAGCCGTCGAGCAGATTGAGCGCGTCGATCATCGGCGCGCCGGCGAGGTACTTGCCCATCACCGACGGAAAGAGAAAATCGCCGGCGTGCAGCACCAGCACCGGCCGGCCGGCGGCTTCGAGCTCCTTGCGCAGGGTGCGGACGCGGCTCATCCCGCCTTCGGCGCCGGCGCGGAGCCCCTCGATCTTGTAGGTGTCGTTGATCTGAAGAATGGTGAAGCCGGACGCTTCAGCGGCGACCGGAGTCGCCGTCTTCGCCGGCGGCGCCTGGGCGCAGCCCGCGCCGAGCGAAACCAGCACGAGGTAGAGCGCGAGCTTGGGCAGACGGGTCGAAAACACGAACACCTCCTCGAAAAAATCCAGCATCAACAGCAGAAATGACAAAGGACACGATGGCAATCGTGTCCTTTGTGAATTGAGAGGAGCCACGATAGCAATCGTGTCCCTCAGAAACAAAAAATGGTGGAGGCGGTGGGAATTGAACCCACGTCCGAGAAACGCGTCCCGAAAGTATCTACGCACATAGCCTTCACTTATGGTCATCGCCCTTGCGCAATGCAGAAGGCCGCCTACGCAAGCGCCAGTTCCGATTTGACGATCCCGCTGAGGAGCGGAACCAACCTCAGCGTTCAGTCCACTTTAGCGTCGCCCCAGCCCGTGCCGTGGACAATGGCCCATGGCTGGAACGTCACGGTCAGTTAAGCCGCGAGAGCGTAGTTGTCGTTGGCAGGTATAACTTGCCGTTTTACGGGTGCAAACCCGATGCGCAACCCTCGAACCGCACTGTTCCCCGTCGAACCCGGTGCGCCCCCTAGTTATGAAAGAGCCATGAAAGAGCCGTGAAAGAAGCGCCCTGCACAGGGCACAACATAGCAGATGGCAGCGGTTATTCCCGCTCAGGGCGCGGTGGCACTCCAGTGCGTCGTCAGTCCCGACTCGAAGCCGTCGGTGAAGAGCTGCGGGCCGCAGAGAAGCTCGACGTCGTCGATCTGCGAGTAACCCCCCTCGACGCCGCCGGCCGAGAAGGTCGAGTGCGTGAACCAGAGCTCGACAGGTGGACTGCCGGCGACCGGAATCCAGAGGTCGACCGTCTCGTTGCGGTTCTCGTCGAGCCAGAAGAGCAGCGAGTTGCCGCTGGTGTCGAGACGGCGAATGCCGATATCCAGGTACTCGAACGCGGCGTCGACCTGCAGTTGCGCCCGGGCGCGGACGGTCGCTTCGGTGAATCCCTCGAGAGCGAGCGGCATACGCAGGAGAGAATCGGTCCGCGGCGCGCTGCAGGAGACGTTGGCGACGCAGGCCGCCCCGCCGGCGCCGCCGGTGTCGTTCGCCTGACAGAACACCGGATCGCCGAACTGCGCCGGCGCCGCCTGGACCCAGGCGGGGCCGCCGCCGGCGGTGTTTTCGCTCGTCGAGTCGAGCGGCAGACCGACGAGCGGGGCGCCGGAGCCGAAAGTCTGCGGGCCGGTGTTGCAGCCGCCCGAGGCGAGGACGAGGTTGCGGAAGTCCGCCACGTTCGTGACGCCGCAGCCGGGCAGACAGGCCACCTGGGCGCCGTTCCTGTAGAGGAGCAGGTGGACCGCAAAGCGCTCGCCGGCGCCGGCGTGAATCGGCGCCGGGCCGTCGAGCGGCAGCGCGACCTCATAGGTCATCCCCTCCGGCCAGGCGGCGGCGCGGAAGGTCAGCCGAGCGTCGATCGGCTGCGCCGGGCAGTAGCCGTTGGCATACTCGCGGTAGGCGGCCTCCTGGTTGGCGTTGAAGGCGATAAAGCCTTCGCCGCTGCCGCCGGCCGCCTGGCAGAGCGCGCCGTTCCAGGCGCCGTCGTCGCGAACCGGTCCCGCTCCCCCTTCGTCGTCGAAGAGCAGGCTGAGGCCGTCGTTCTCGCTGGCCACGGAATCGGCGGTGTCGAGGACGGCGAAGTAGAGGGTCCGGGCGTCGTTCTCGACCAGCAGAGTCACACCCGCGCCCAGATCGAGGACCTTCGCCGCATTCCACTCTCCCGGGGTGAGCCGGCCGTCGATGCGCGGCGCCCGGTTCACCCACGGCGAGACCAGCCGGCCGGTTCCGGCGCCGCCGGCGGACGGAGCCCCCAGGCAGCCCGCCAGAGCGAGCGCGAAGACCACCCAGCTTGCCAACCGAGCCTTTGGACGAATCATCCCGCCTCCCCGGCCCGACCCCAGCGGGGTGGCGCCTTCTCCGGAACGTGCAGAACGAGCGTCGAGCGGCTCACTGCGCCCGCAAGATGGCCGTCGCCTCGGGCTTGAGCCTTTTGTCCTGGCGAGCGCACGAACCAGAGCAAGGAGAAACGCCATGCATGTTCCCACCTGTTCTGGTCGCCGCGTTCCGTGCAAGCTGCTCGCCACGGGGATGCTCGCCGCCCTGGGGGCGCTCTCGGGCGGCGCGCTTCTCGCCGTCGACGGGCTCGACGACAACCCCGGCGCCGGGCGCATCTTCGGCTTCGACCTCGGCGCGGACAGCACCGATCAGGCGCTGGCTTGCGCCGCCCACTCCGACGGCCGGATCGTCCTTGCAGGACGAGCGTCGGACGACGACGGCGAGAGCTCGAAGATCGCCCTCGCCCGCATCCGGCTCGACGGGACGTTGGACCCGGCCTTCGGCGTCGGGGGCAAAGTGGCGATCGACATGAGCGAGCATGGGCTGGCGCTCGACCGCGCCGGCGCCCGGGCGGTGGTCATCGATGCCCAGGAGCGCCTGCTCGTCGTCGGCACGGCGCAGCTCACGGCGGGCGGTGCGGTGCGGACCTTCGTCACCCGCCTGCTCGCCAACGGCACGGTCGACCAGACCTTTCTCTACAACGGAATTCTCGGCGGGTGGTTCTTCTCGAGCGCGCTGCCGGTGGTCTCGACGGCGGCCCTCGACCGGGCCGGCAATCTCTGGATCATCGGTCCGGAGCTGGCGGATCTCACCGGTGGTTGGACGATTCTGCGCCTCGATCCCAACGGCGCCGAGTTTCCGCCGCAGACCCTTCCGATCACCAGTTACGCACTCTCCATGCCGACCGCGCTGCTTTTTCAGCCGGACAGCAAGCCGGTCATCGGCGGCTGGGGCCAGGAGAACGTGCCGCCCTACTGGGCGTCGTTCATGATTCACCGCCTTCTGGCGGGGTACCCTTCGGATCCCGACTCGACTTTCGGCTTCAACAACGACGGCTGGGTTCAGCTCGACTACGCGCAGCCCGCCTGGCTGCAGTCGATCGCCCTCCTGCCCAACCTCGGCTTCGTCGTCGCCCGGCAGACCGGCGCGCTCGCCGAGGAGGATCTCGTCGTGCAGCGTCTGGCCGCGAACGGGGTCGCCGACGGTACCTTCGAGGAGTATGTCGCTTTCGACGTCAGTGGTCTGGGCGGCGACGGCACCATGGGCCAGATCCGAATGGTCGCGCAGTCGGACGGCAAGGTGGTGCTCGCGGCTCGCGTTCTGACCGGCGACAGCGGCAATCTCTCCGACGTCGGCGTCGCGCGCCTGATGCCAGATAACCAGCTCGATCCGTCGTTTGGCGGCTCCGGCACCGGCAAGCGCACCTTCGGCCTGGCACAGCCGCCGCCTGGCACCGGCGACGACGGTATCGGCTGCCTGCTGCTCGCCGGCGGAAAACCGGTCGTCGCCGGCTGGGGGGAGTACATCGGCCTCGACACCGACTTCGCGGTCCGCCGCCTGAGCAACGACCTGATCTTCAACGACGGCTTCGAGTCGGGCTGGTCCTTCTTCTGGTCGCCGGCTTCGTAACAGGAGGCCTCAAAATGACGGTGAGCGGCGAGAGAAGCGGTTCCGTGCCTGCATTGCACTTCCAGAGGAGAGGGAAAAACCGATGAGCCGAGCCAGAGGTACGGAGGATTCGAGTCGCTGGGCCCGTCGTGGGCGGGAGATGGGCGTCAAGGTGATCTCAGGAGTCGCCGGGCTGGCTGCCGCTTTGACGATGGCGGCGGGGCCGGTGCTCGCCTTCGAAGATCCGCGGGTCGGGGCACGGGAAGTCCGCTCGGCCGGCCGTTTCCCCGTCTACCTCGACGATGCCGTTGGCCCGCTCGAGCCGATCTTCTCGAACGATTTCGAAGGCGGTGACTCTGCCGAATGGTCGGACACGACCGCCAGCCCCTGCCCGACACCCACCGCCGGTCCGACGCTGCACTCCGCGGTGACTTCCGACGAGTTCTGGGCAGCCAACACCAGCCCGCACATCGTGACCACCAATCTGGTCGTGCCGGCGGGGGTGACCCTCGCGGTCGAGGCGTGCGCCGAAGTCCGCGTACGCCCGGGCTTCGACATCACCGTCCAGGGCTCGCTGCTCGCCTTTGGTACGCCCACGCAACGCATCACGTTCCGGCGCGACAATCCGGCTCTGCCGTGGGATTCGATCTGGGTCAAGCACCCCGGCCTCGCGAGCCTGCTCTTCGTCGACCTCTCGGGCGGTGGCGCCGCAGGTGCGACGGTGATCGTCGAGGGAATCGACTCGCTCAATGCCGTACAGCCGCTGTGGGCCGATCACCTCAAGGTAGTCGGATCGGCGAGCCTCGGCATCCGGCTCATCCGCCGCGCCGGGTTCATCAACAACTCCCGGGACCTCGTCGTCAGCGGCTCCGGAGCGACCGACCCGAACTCTCCATTTCCGGTCCGCATGCCGCTCAACGCGGTGTGGACGCTGCCGACCGGCATCTACACCGGCAATGCGAGCGACCAGATCCAGGTCGTCGGAGAGGGGGGATCTGCGGTCGAAGTCGACGAGACCTTTCACGACCGCGGCGTGCCGTATCAGATCGGCGGGCCCGCAGGCGCCTTCGGCCTCATCGTCGTCGACGGCGACGCGGGTCTCGCGACGCTCTGGATCGATGCCGGAGTGGAGATGCGCTTCTACACCCAGGGCTCGAACATCGGCGGTCTCTTCGTGGGCGTGAGCGGTAGCCCGGTCGCCAGCGGACGAATCGTCGCCAACGGCACCGCGACGGCGCCGGTTCTCTTCACCGGCGCCGGTCCGGCGCCGGCGCCGGGGAGCTGGGAAGGGATCACTTTTTTCGGCCCGCTGGCGGCGGGAAACGTTCTCGACCATGTCCAGATCGATGCCGCGGGCGACAACGGCGGCGACGCCGGCTTCGGCTGCCCGCCCCCCACTTTTCCCGAGACCTCGGGCGCGCTGAAGATCTTCGAGCAGCCGACGAGCTCGTTCCTGACCAACTCGACCATCTCGCGCTCGAGCACGCATGGCGTTTTCCGGGCCTGGAGCGGCACCTCGGTCGACTTCATGACCGGCAACTCCTTCTCTGAAGTGCCGTTCTGCAAGCAGGTGCTGAATCGGCCCCAGCAGCCGGGCGTCTGCCCGGCGAATCCGCCCTGTCCGTAGAGGAGCGATCGGCGAGCACCCGAGCTGACGCCGAGCGGTGAAATCCGCCACGGTGTGAACGCGCCGGTTGCGCCGCGTGGCCTATCTGTCGTCAACTCTCGCGTCGATGAACAGCGGTGAGGTGACGCTTTGGCTCGGCCGACTGCGCGAAGGTTCGCCCGAGGCGCTCGATCGCCTGGTGCCGCTCCTCTATGAGGATCTCCGGCGCCTGGCACGGCAACGCCTGCGCGCGGAGCGCGAAAGCCACACCCTGGATACCGCGGCGCTGGTGAACGAGGCCTACCTGAGGTTGATCGATCAGCGCCGGATCGCCGTGAACGATCGTTCCGAGTTCTTCGCCGCCGCCTCGCGGACGATGCGGCGGGTGCTGGTCGACTACGCCCGCGCCCGTCAGCGGGCGAAGCGCGGCGGCGGCGTCGCCACGGTGCCCCTGGAGTCTGTCGAGGAGTTCCTCTCCGACAAGGCGGCGGATGAGACGCTGGCGCTCGACGAGGCGCTGGCCCGGCTCGAGGCGGCGCAGCCGCGCGCGGCGCGGGTGGTCGAGCTGCGCTTCTTCGGCGGCCTGACTCTCGAGGAGACGGCCGAGCTCCTCGGGGTCTCGACCAAGACCGTCCAGCGCGACGGCGACGCCGCGATGGCCTGGCTGCGAAAAGAGGTCCACGGTGCCCTCGAAAGTCCCCTCTCTTCTGTCCACAGCGACGCCGGAAAAGCGCCAGAAGACTCGGGATCGCAATGACGGAGAGAGACACGCCGAGGGGCGGAACGCCCGCCGAATGGGATCGTCTGGCCGAGCTTCACGAGCGCGCGAGCGCAGCAGGTCCGGAGGAGCGCGGGGCGCTCCTCGCGGCTTTGCGGCGGAGCGATCCCGCGCTCGCGGCGGAGCTCGGCGCGATGCTCGAAGCGACCCCCACGGCGGCGGGGCTCGAGCTCGAGAGCCGCCTGCGCCGGCCTGAAGCGATTGCCTCTCTCGCGGCGGGAGAGCGCGTCGGACCCTGGCGACTGCTGCGCTTCCTGGCTCGAGGTGGCATGGGCGAGGTCTACCTCGCCGAGCGCGCCGACGGCGCCTTCGACCAGCAGGTGGCGGTCAAGATGCTCCGCCCGGGGGTCGGCTCGGCGGACCTTCTCGAGCGCTTTCGACTGGAGCGCAACCTCCTGGCGCGGCTCGAGCACCCGGCGATCGCGCCGCTCCTCGACGCCGGCGCGACCGACGACGGCCGGCCCTATCTCGCGCTGCGCTACGTCGAAGGGCGACCGATCACCCGCTACTGCGAGGAGATGAATCTCGCTCCGCGCCGCCGGGCCGAGCTCTTCGTCGAGCTCTGTCGCGCGGTGCAGTTCGCGCACGCCAACCTGGTCGTACACCGCGACCTCAAACCGTCGAACGTCCTGGTCGACACCGCCGGCCGGGTGCAGTTGCTCGACTTCGGCATTGCCAAGCTCCTGTCGCCGGACGATCCGACCTCGGAGCCGACCCGGGAGCTCGAGCTCGCGCCGATGACTCCGCAGCGCGCCGCCCCGGAGCAGCGGCGCGGCGAGCCCGCCACGACCGCCACCGATGTCTGGGCGCTCGGTATCCTGCTGCACGAGCTGCTCACCGGCACGCTGCCGCGGGCCGCCCTCGCCTCCGCCGCCTCCGCCGACGCCGCCGACTCCGACGACTCCGGCGACGGTGCCTCGCCTGCGGGCGAACAGGTGCACCGCTCGCAGCTCGGGCGTGACCTCTCCGCCGTCGTCGCTCACGCTCTCGAACCGTTGCCCCGCCGACGTTACGGCTCCGCCGGCGAGTTGGCCGATGACGTGCAGCGCTGGCTGCGCGGGGAACCGGTGATGGCGCGGCCCGACTCTCTGGGATACCGCGCGCTGCGTTTCGTCGGGCGCCACCGGATCGCTGTCGCAGCGTCGGCCGCGGCGGTCGTCGCGCTGGCGCTGTCGACCGCCGTCTCCGTCGCGCGCTCGCACGAGGCCGCGCGCCAACGCGAGGCAGCGGCGAGTGCCGCCGGCCGTTCCCAGGCGGTCGTCGATCTCATGGTGGAGCTTTTCGGCGGCCTCGATCCGACGGCTGGCGCCGATCTCGACACGGTGCGGATCTCGGCGCTCGTCGCTCTGGGGGCCGAGAGAGCCAATCGGCTCGCCGACCAGCCCGACGTCCAGGCGCGCCTGCGCCACGTCCTGGGCAGGATTCAGCTCGAGCGCAGCGCCTGGCAGTCGGCGCTCCCGCTGCTCCAACAGGCGCGCGACGCCGAGCTCGCGCGGTTGCCGGGGGACGACGTGACCCTTGTCCCGCTGCTGCTCGACTATGCCCGCGCGCTGCACCTCACGGGCGACCGCGGCGGCGCCTCGGCCGAGGCCGAACGGGCGCTCGCGCGGGTCGAGCTCGCGCCTGAACCGGCGCCGCTGCTGCTCGCGAGCGCCCTCGGCACCGCCGGAGAGCTCGGCACCGGAGAGGCGGCGGAGGCGCGGATTGCGCGCTCGCTCGCCATCCTGCGTGCGACCTCCGGCGCATCGCCCCTCGACATCGCCGCCAACCTCACGGCCCTGGCCTGGTTCCAACGCGGGCGCGGCGAAAGGCAGGCGGCGTGGGAGCTCTTCAGCGAGGCGCACGCCATCCTGCGCGCTGAGCGCGGCGACGAAAACCTCCTCACCCTCAGCCTGCGCAGCAACCTGGCCTCGATGCTCGACGATCCGGCCGAGCGCGTGCGGGAGCACGGGGCGATTCTGGCCGTGCGGCGCAGCCGGCTCGGGGACCATCACTACATGGTGGCCAACAGCTGGTCGGCGCTTGCCGCGGCGCAGATCGAGTCCGGCGACTTCGCGGCGGCGGCTTCCGGCTACGAGCACGCGCATTCGATCTGGGTCGAGACCAACGGCCCGGGCAATCCGATGGCGCTGGCGGCGCTGCGCCACCGGGCGCGGGCCCTCGATCGCGCGGCTGCGGGCCCCGATTCCAGCGCCGCCAGCGCCGCCGGCGCCGCGTGGGCGCAATTGGCAAGCGAGCTCGAAGGCGCGCGCGGCAATCCGCGGACCCTGGCGGGCCATCGCGTCGAGCTGGCTCTGCACTACCTGAAGTCCGATCGGCCCGAGCTCGCCCGAGGAGAGGCGGAGGCGGCCATCGCCCTGCTCCACCCCCTGGCGGAGCCGGCTCCGGCGACCCAGGCGCGGGCCCGGGCGGCGCTCGGACGGGCGCTGCTCGCGCTGGGGCGGCCGGAGGAGGCGCACCCCGAACTCGAGGCGGCGCTTGCCGGGATGAACCAGAACGCGCCCGACGACCCGCAGGAGCTCGCGGCGACGCGACGCGCCCTCGGCCTGCCCATCGAGTCGCCCGAGCCGCGACCGAAAGCGGCGAGCGGATCGCTCGCGCATCCGGCCGTTCCCCCGACGAGGCCCTGAGGAGCCGAGACGCTCTGCGCTCGCCGCCGGCGAAGGGGCTAGGGCGCGGCGACGGCGGGGCCGGTGGGGCCGACGGTGGCGAAAAACTCCTCCGGGCCGCTGGTTTCGAGACGCGAAAGCACCAGCCACCAGGAGAGCAGCGCCATGACCGCGGCGAACGGCAGCAGGGCGAAGAGCCGCGGATTGAACGGCCAGGCGAGCGCCGGAAGAAGCGCGAGGATGGTGAAGGCGAGGATCGCCACCGAAGCGCGCTGGAGCTCGAGGTGGCTCTCCTCGAGCTGCCAGGTGAGCCGCGCGCCGTCGCCCGCGGGCGCGAAGTCGACCCGCCCCACGAGCACGCCACGGCGCAGCCCGAAGACCACCGGCAGCACGAGCCGGCCGCCGTCACGATCTGCTGCGTCGGCGCTCCATTCGGCGCCCCACGCCTCGGCAGCCTCGGCCAGGGCGTCCGGCAGCTCGGCCAGGGTCAACGCGATGCGGACCTCGTGACGGATCAAGCCGCCGCCGCCGCGGTCATCTCTTCGAAGAATCCTTCGACCGCGGCGAGGAAGGCGGGGACGTCCTGGAGCTCGTTGATGCGCTGGCGGAGCTCGCGGCCGTGCGGCACGCCGTGGGTGTACCAGCCGGTGAACTTGCGCAGCTTGTGCATGGCGTACTTCGACGGCTCGCGGGCGGCGACGAGCCGGAAGTGCTCGAGGACGAGATCGCGGCGGGCGAGGAGCGAAGCCTCCGCCGGCGTGCGGCCCGCCAGGAGCTCTGCCGCCTGCTGGAAGATCCACGGGTTCTTGGTCGCGGCGCGGCCGATCATGACCGCGTCGCAGCCGGTAGCAGCGATCATCCGCAGCACGTCTTCGGGCTCCTTGATGTCGCCGTTGCCGAAGACCGGTATCGAGAGCGCCGCCTTGAGCCGGGCGATCTCGTCCCACTGCACGGTGGCGTCGCCGGAGAACATCTGGCGCGCCGTGCGGGTGTGGAGGGCGACGCCGTCGGCGCCGTTGGCCTCGCAGATCCGGCCGAGCTCGAGGAAATTCTTGCGCTCGTGGTCGAGGCCGAGGCGGAACTTGACCGTCAGCGGAATCGAGATCGCCTTGCGCACCGTCGAAACGATGGCGCCGGCGAGCTCGAGGTCGCCCATCAGCGCACAGCCGGAGCAGCCCTTGAGGATCTTGTTCGCCGGGCAGCCCATGTTGATGTCGCAGATGTCGGCGCCCATCTCCTCGACCAGGCGGGCCGCCTCGGCCATGGTGTCCGGATCCGAGCCGTAGATCTGGATCGAGAGCGGGCGCTCCTCGGGCAGGAAGTGCATCATGTCGAGCGTCCGCGCCACCCCGCGCACCAGCGCTCGCGAGGCGATGAACTCCATCGTCACCAGACCGACGCCGCCGATCCGCCGCACGATCAGCCGGAAGTCGCGGTCGGTGACCCCGGCCATCGGCGCGAGGACCAGGGGAGTCGGGATGGAGACGTTTCCGAGGTGCAACATCGAGCCGTCATTCTACCGCGAGCCCCAAGCCAGCAAGGCTTTCAACCATGCGAGCCGGCCGGAAAGGAGATCGCAGGCCACCGGTGCGAGCCGGCCGGGGCTCGACGGAATCTCCTGCGCGCAGTGGCGGGGGGCCCCACCCTCCAGAGAAAAAATCCAGATAAGACCTGGGGTCCCGACCGAGCACAGGAGATTCCGTCGAGTCCCGGTCGGCGGTGACCTCGCAGCCATCGCGGTCCGCTAGGATGAGACGAATGGCCGCGGATCCCCTCGAAGTCGATCTGGTCGCCCACGGCCTGGTGAAAGGAATGCCCGCCGCCTGGCTAGCGGGCAAAGAGACCGATCTCCTCGAACCGCTGCGCCTGCTCGCGCCGGGGACCCTGCCCGAGATGGCACCGCCGCCGGTTGACCGTCGAGGGATAGCGGCGGGCCTCGCGCGCACGAATGCGGCGATCGGAGGGTATGGCCACCCGCGCGCCGCCGAGTTGGCAGCGAAGCTCGCCGACCCGGCCACCGCGGTGGTCGTCGGCGGGCAGCAGACGGGCCTCTTCGGCGGGCCGCTGCTCGCTCTGGTCAAGGCGGCGACCGCGGTGCGCTATGCCGAGGCGCTCGAAGCCGCCGGACGCCCAGCGGTCGCCGTCTTCTGGATGGCGACCGAAGACCATGACTGGGCCGAGGTCGAAAGCGCCACCTTTCTCGGGCCCGGAGGCCTGCTGCGGCTGGCGCTTGGAGACGATCCGGCGCCGCTCGCTCCGGTCGGCGCGCGGACCATCGGCCCCGAGGTCGAGAGCCTCTTCGCCGCGCTCGCCGAGAGCTTTCCCAACGAGCGCTTCGCCGCCTGGCGCGAACGGCTGGCGGGCTGGTGGGCTCCCGGGGCGCGCTTCGGCGACGCCTTCGCCAGCCAGATGATCGCCCTCCTCGGCGCGCGCTCGCCGCTCCTGCTCGATTCGATGCTGCCGGAGCTCAAGGTCGCCGAGCGCCCCTTCCTCGCCACCCTGATCGCGCGCCGCGCCGAGGTCGAAGAGGCCTATGCCGTTGCTGATGCACGTGTGCTGGCGCGCGGCTTCGAGCTCCAGGTGACGCCGCAGCGCGGAGCGAGCCCACTCTTCCTGGCGCGCGGCGGCGCGCGGCGGCGGATCGAATGGAGCGGCGAAGAGAGCTTCCGGTTGCGCGGTGCGCCGGCGAGAGAGACCGCAGAACCGGTCGCCGCTCTGCTCGCGGCTCTCGAGGGCGATCCCAGCCTCGTCTCCCCCGGCGTGCTCGCCCGGCCGGCGATCCAGGACGCGGCACTGGGAACGACCCTTCAGGTCATGGGGCCGGGCGAGACCGCCTACCTCGCCCAAGCGGCGGCGATCTATCCCCTGCTCGGTGTGCAGGCGCCGTGGACGGCGCTCCGCCCCCAGGTCCTGGTGTTCGATCGCCGCCAGCGCGAGCATCTGGCGGAGCTCGGCGCCGGGCTCACGGAACTGCTCTTCGCCTCGGAAGCGATCGCTCGCCGGCTGGCGGCGCGGGCCGGCGGCGGATTCGTCGCCGCGCCGCGCCGCACCGCCGAGCAGCTCGTCGACAGCCTGCGCGCGCCGGCCATCGCCCTCGATCCGGTGCTGGAAAAGGCCTGGAGCAAGACCCGCGAGACGCTCCTGGGGGCGCTCGACGCTTTTTCCGCTCGGGTCGAGGCTGCCGCGGCGCGCAGCGGCGGCGTGGCGCAGCAGCGTTTCGACCACCTGCGCCTGGCGACGCGTCCCGACGGCGGGCTGCAGGAAAGGGTCGTGTCCACCGCCTGGTTTGCCGGTCGCTACGGCGGGCATTTCGGCCAGGCGCTGCTCGAGCAACTCGAGCTCGACCCGCGTCGGCTGGTGCTGGTCGATCCGAACGCCGACCGTTCGCCGGTGGCGGCATCACCGGGTCGTAGCACTGGCCACCCCGGAACGGGCTAACATCGCGCCGTCCCTATGAGCCAGCAAGGATTCAACGCCATCGCGCTGTCGATTCCGATCTTCTTCCTGCTGATCGGCATCGAGATCTGGATCGAACGCCGCGAGCGGCTCGCGCACGGCGGCAAGCGGCTCTATCGCCTGAACGACTCGATCAACGATCTCGCCTGCGGCACCATCCAGCAGCTGGCCGGGGTGTTCGGCAAGACCGTTCTGTTCGCCGCCTACATCTTCATCTTCGAGCGCTTCCGGATCGCGACCCTCGATCCCGGCAACTGGGCGCACTGGCCGATCGCCTTTCTCGGCGTCGACTTCTTCTACTACTGGTTCCACCGCGCCAGTCACGAGGTCAACTTCCTCTGGGCGGCGCACATCGTCCACCACCAGAGCGAGGAGTACAACCTGTCGGTGGCTCTCCGCCAGAGCGCGGTGCAGCAGTTCCTTTCGGCGCCGTTCTACTGGCCGCTCGCCTTGCTCGGCGTCCCGCCGCTCATGTTCCTGGCGCTCGATGCCTTCGACACGCTCTACCAGTTCTGGATCCACACCCGGACGATCGGCAGGATGGGATTTCTCGACTCGTTCCTCAACACGCCGTCGAATCACCGGGTGCACCACGGCTCGAACGAGAAATACATCGACCGCAATCACGGCGGCGTGCTGATCGTCTGGGACAAGCTGTTCGGGACCTTCCAGCGCGAGGAGGAAGAGCCGGCCTACGGCGTCACCCGGCCGCTCGCCAACTGGAATCCGCTCTGGGCGAACGTGCAGTACCTGGGCGAGCTCGTGTCGGTCGCGCGGCGGACGCGGCGCTTTCGCGACAAGCTGCTCATCTTCCTCAAGGGACCCGGTTGGCGCCCGGCGGACGTGCCGTTCGAAGAGTGCCCGTACACACCCCTCGATGGGCGGAAGTACGATTCGCGCCCGCCCGAGGGCCTGCAGGCGCTGGCGATCGGCCAGTTCCTGCTCGCCATGGCCGCGGTCATCGCGCTGCTCTTCGGCGGCACCCACTTCGGCACGGCTGCGAAAGCGGCGCTGGCGATCTTCGCCGTCTGGGGCTTGGTGAATGTCGGCGGGCTCTTCGATCGCCGCGCCTGGCTGCCGGCGAGCGAGCTCGCGCGCTGGGCCGGCGTCGCCGTCGTTGCGGCTCTGCTCGTAGCGGAAACCTGGCGGCTCGCGGCCGTCGCGGGGGCGCTGCTCCTGGCCCTGCTCTCGGTCGTTCCGCTGCTGCGCCGCCGCGCGGCGTTCACCCATCAGGCGGGTCCGTTGCCGGTTCTGGCGGCCGATCCGGAAGGAGCACGGGGATGAGCGTCGACGTTCTCGCCATCGGCGCGCATCCCGACGACGTCGAGATCTGCTGCGGCGGCACGCTGGTGCAGATGGCCAAGGCCGGCCGAAGCGTCGGCATTCTCCACTTGACCTCGGGCGAGGCGGGGACCCGCGGCACCACCGCCGAACGCCGGAACGAAGCGGCGCGCGCGGCAGAGATCCTCGGTGCCCGCGAGCTCGAGTTCCTCGCCCTGGGAGACGGGGCGATGCGCACCGGCGCCGAGGAGGAGGATCAGGTGATCGAGGTTCTGCGGCGCCTGCGCCCCGAGCTCGTCTTCGGCCCGGCGACCGTCGACCGCCATCCGGACCACGAGCGCGCCTATCGCGTGGTCGCCGCCGCCTGCTTCTACGCCGGCCTGGTGCGCCGCGGGAGTGGCACGCCGCACCGGCCGGCGGCGCTGTTCACCTACATGCAGAACGACTCCTTCGAGCCCTCCTTCGTGGTCGACGTCACCTCCGCCTGGGAGACCAAGATGCGGGCGCTCGACGCCTACGGGACGCAGATCCATCCCGGCGCCGGCGAAAACAAACCAGCGGACGGGCCGGTGACCAAGATCTCGTCGCGCGAGACGCGACTCATGATCGAGGGGCGGGCGCGCCACTACGGCGATCAGATCGGCGCCGAATTCGGCGAGCCCTATCTGTCGCGCCGGACGCTCGCGGTGTCCGATCCTTGGCAACTTCTCCCCCAGGGCCTGCGTTAGAGGAGAGATGCGAATCGGAATCAGCTGTTACCCGACCTTCGGCGGTTCGGGCGTGGTGGCGACGGAGCTCGCCATGGCGCTCGCGGCCGGCGGTGACGAGGTGCATGTCATCAGCTACGCGCTGCCCTCGCGCCTGTCGCTCCTCGCCCCCAGCCTGTTTTTCCACGAAGTCGTCGTGCCGCACTACCCGCTCTTCGAGTACCCGCCCTACTCGCTCGCCCTGGCCTCGAAGATGGCCGAGGTGGCGCGGCACCAGAAGCTCGACCTGATGCACGTGCATTACGCGGTGCCGAACGCCATTTCGGCGATCCTCGCCAAGCAGATCCTCGAACCGCAACGGCTCGCCGTCGTGACGACGCTGCACGGTACCGACATCACCCTGGTCGGCAACGATCCGAGCTACCTCGCGACGACGCGCTTCGGACTGGAGAAGAGCGATGCGGTGACGGCGGTCTCGGCTTCTTTGCGCGGCGCCACCGTCGAACAGCTCGGGCTCGAAGCCAGCCGTATCGAGGTGATTCCGAACTTCATCGATCCGCAGCGCTACGAGGATGTCCGGCACAAGGCCGGCGCCAGGCGCTGGGCGAAGGGGGACGAGAAGGTTCTCATTCACATCTCGAACTTCCGCCCGGTGAAGCGGATCATGGACGTTCTCGACGTTTTCTTCGAAGTGAGAAAAGCGCTGCCGGCGCGCCTCCTGCTGGTCGGCGACGGCCCGGACCGTGCCAAGGCGGAAGAGCGTTGCCGGCGCGGCAGTTACTGCGGCGCAGTGACCTTTCTGGGCAACATCGCCGCGGTCGAAGAGGTGCTTACCGGCGCCGATCTCTTCCTGCTGCCGTCGGAGAGCGAGTCTTTCGGCCTCGCCGCGCTCGAGGCCCTCTCCTGCGCCGTGCCGGTCGTCGCGAGCACCGCCGGTGGCATTCCCGAGGTCGTCCGCGACGGCATCGACGGCCTGCTCTT
>JAYTAM010000364.1:0-5928 GCA_043737505.1 Thermoanaerobaculia bacterium | reverse complement strand
GGCGGATTCGGCGAAAAGCGGCCCAGGACAGCACCGAGATCGAAACCACGAGCAGTTGGACATTCGACATCTGAAAGCCCAGCTGCACCGGAACCGAGAGCCAGATCGCCGGAGCGGCGGCAATCGCCCGCCGGCGGGCTGCCGGGTCGAGGGCGGCTGCTGCGGCCGCCATCGCCAGGCCGAGCGTCAGGGCGGCGAGCGCGAACCAGACCCTGCGCTGCTGGACGAAATCCTCTCCGGCGACCGCTTGCAAGGCGAGAGGGAAAATCAGGAACGAGGGCGGGTAGTGGTAGGCGTCGACGTTGAACGGCCCGATCTTGCGATCCAGATAGAGATCGGAACGATAGATGTTGGGCTCGTTTTCCCCCGCGAGGCGCGCCGCCTCGCTGTAGGCGGTCAGGCAACAGTGAGCGACGTACCAGGGGTCGCTGGGAAAGCTCGAATGCTGCTTCGCCGCCGGCTCGAGCATGAACGAAGAGACCCGCGCCGTCTGGCCCAGGGCGAGCAGCGCGAGGACGAGCCAGGCGATCGAGGTCCAGCGGTGGGTGCGGAAGAGGCCGTCGAGGTCGCGCGGCAGGAGTCGCGCTAGCCCGGCGGCTGTCGCGAGCCCCAGAGCGACGGCGAGTGCGCCGGCGAGGCCAGGTGCCGCGCCGACCCCGCGGACCCCGACGAACAAGACCATGGTCATGGCGGTGCCTGCAGCTACCGCCACCGAAAAGCGCTCGATGGAGAGATTCAAGGCGCCGACTATACGGGAAGGCGCGGCGCGGCGCGGCGCGCCGCCGAGGGGCGAGCGACCTACAGGTAGCCGAGCGACTTCAGGAGCTCGGTGGTTTCCTTGTCGACCGCGCGCGACTCGTCGCAGAGGGCGTCGTCGGTGTCGCAAGGAAACGTCGGGGCGTTCCACCACTTGCCGATCGGCTTCTGCAGACGTTCGACCTCGGCCGGAAAGAGGTCGGCGACGTTCTTGGTCTCCCCCGGATCGCTCTGCAGGTCGAAAAGCGCCCACGGCGTTCGGGAGCCGGCGATCCAGTCCTGCTCCAACTTGTGGGGGGCGAACTGAAGGACGAATCGCTGATCGCGCACGATGCGGATCCAGGAGCGGTTGGAGGACGTACCCGCCTCGGAAAAGCTCAGAATGCCCGCCGCAGTCGCGGCATCCGGCGGATTGGCGACGCGTGGCCAGAGACTCTGTCCCTGCGCCCAGCGGCCGTCGGGAAGAGTCACGCCGGCGGCCGCGAGCAGCGTCGGGGCAAGGTGGAGAAGCTGCACCGGCGCCTCGTCCACCGCCGGCTTCAATCGACCGGGCCAATGCAGAACGAGCGGCACGTGCAGGCAAGTCTGGAAGCCGAAGCGTCCGTGGTTGAAGTAGTAGCCGTGCTCGCCCAGCGATTCGCCATGGTCGGCGGTGAAGGCGGTCAGCGTGTCGCCGAGGAGCTTCTGCTTTCCCATTTCGGTCAGCAGACGCCCGATCTCCTGATCGACGTACGAGATCTCGGCGTCGTAGCGAGCGACGTAGAAAGCCAGACGCTTCTCGCCTTGGATGACCTGGCCCTTGCCGATGCCGGCGAGCTCCTGCTTGTGCTTGTTCGAGACCGGAATGACGGCGGTGCCGTCGAAGTGGGCGTCGTTCTGAAACCGTTCCTGGAAGGCGACCGGCGGAATGTACGGTGCGTGCGGATCGAGGTAGTGCACCCAGAGGAACCAGGGCTTCGCCGGGTCCATGTGCGCGGCCGCTGCCAGCGCCAGCCGCGTGACGTTCTCGGCTCCGTTCGGATCGGCATCGTCGCCCGGGCCGGTCGGTGGCGGCAGCTTCCACGACTCGAAGAAGGTCTCGAACCCCTGATCGAAGTAGAACTCCCTGCCGACGGCGCCGTTGGCGACCACGGCGTGCGTGCCGTAGCCGGCGCGCTGCAGAGCCTCGGCGAGCATGGTGAAGGTGCACGGCACGGGAATGCCGATCTGCCGCACGATGCCGTTGTCCTTGGGGTAGGTCGAGGTGAAGATCGAGGTGAAGGAGGGGCCGGTTTTCGGCCACTGGGTCTGCGCCTGGTCGAATCGGACGCCCTCGCGCGCCAGCCGGTCGATGTTCGGCGAAGTGTTGCGCGCGTAGCCCCACGAGGAGAGATGATCGGCGCGCAGCGTGTCGACGGTGATGAGGAGGATGTTCGGCGGGCGGCGCGAGTCGCTGGGCAGAAAGGACGCCGGGTCGACGGTGCCAGCGGTGCCGGCGGTGCTGGCGATGCCGGAGGTCGTAGCGCTCTCCGATGCCGTCGGTTTGGAGCGATCGGCCGGAGCGCATCCGCCCTCGCCGAGAGCCAGGATCGCGACTCCCGCCAGACCGAGAAGATGGAAACGGCTCAATGCGCGTTCAGTCGCAGGCCGTGCCGCAACGTCATCCAGAGGATCTTGAAGTCGAGGCCGAGCGACCAGTTCTCGATGTAATAGAGATCGAACTCGAGACGCTTGCGGATCGAGGTGTTGCCGCGCCAGCCGTGGACCTGCGCCCAGCCGGTGATGCCGGACTTGACGCGATGGCGGACCATGTACTGCGGCAGATGCTTGCGGAACTCGGCGACGAAGGTCGGGCGTTCTGGACGTGGGCCGACCAGCGACATGTCGCCGAGCAGCACGTTCCAGAGCTGCGGCAGCTCGTCGATCGACCAGCGGCGGATGAACGAGCCGAAGCGGGTGCGCCGGGGATCGTCCTCGACTGCCCAGACCGGACCGGTCGAGGCCTCGGCGTTCCGGCGCATCGAGCGCAGTTTCCAGATCATGAACGGCCGGCCGTCGAGCCCCATGCGCTCCTGGCTGTAGAAGATCGGCCCGCGGTCCTCGATCCAGATCAACAGGGCGATGAAGGGGAAGAAGGGGAGCAGCGCGAGCAGGCCGGCGGCGGAGAAGGTGAGGTCCAGCACTCGCTTGACCAGGCTGTGCCAGCCCTGCAAAGGCACCTGCGAGAGGTTGATGATCGGCGTGCCGTCGAGCTCTTCGAGCGTCGCCTTGATCGTGGCGTACTGCAGGATGTCCGGCACCAGCTTCACTTCGACGCACTCGCTGCCGACCGTCTGCAGCACCTGCATCATTTTCTTGTGCGCCCCGAGTGGCAGGGCGATGAAGACCTGGTCGACGCGGCTCGCGTCGATGACTCGCTGCAGATCGGCGGTCTCGCCGAGGACCGGCAGGCCGGCCGGGAGCAGCTCGCGCTTGGCCGGATCGTCGTCGAGGAAGCCGACCACTTCGACTCCGAAGTCGCGGTGCGCGACGAGCTTCTCGGCGATGTCGATGCCGAGCTCGCCGGCGCCGACGACCAGGATGCGCTGCAGATTGCCGGCGTGGAGGCTGGCGCTGCGCAGCAGGCCGCGGATGGCGACGCGAAGCGCGACCACCGCCACGAGCTCGAGGGCGGCGAAGAGGGCGAGGAAGGCGCGGCTGTAGGTGAAGTACTCGAGACTTCCGGGAGCCAGCGCCGGCCTGTACCAGGAGGTCAGACCGGAGAGCAGGACAGTGCCCAGGATCACCGCCAGCATGACCGAGACCGTTTCGTCGACGCGCGCCCGGTAGAGGCGCTGGCGGTAGAGGCCGTGGAAGTAGAAAACGACGGGGAACAGCACCAAGGCGATCGGCAGGAGCTCGATGTAGCGGGCGAGGTCCGGCGTGTTCTTGGTCAGCGGAACCACTTCGAGTTCGAAGCGGAGGGCCCAGGCGCCGAAGAAAGCGAGGACCGTCGCCGCCAGGTCGCCGAACAGGTGTGCCGCTGCGGCGATTCGAAATCGTTTCTGGATCAACTGAGCTCTCCCTCGGATCGGGGCCAGAAAGGGCGCAGGTGCCCTTGGAGGCGGGTCACAAACCGCTCGGCGGAAAATTCTTCCGCCCGGCTTCGAAGGTCCATCGGATTGAACTGCATCTGCTGCATTTTGTCAATTCCGGCCGCGAGCGGTTCGACGCCCGGATCGTCGATGAGAAGCCCCTCGCGGCCATCTTCCACGATGTCGAGGACCCCTCCCTCGCCGAGCGCCAGGACCGGCGTGCCGCAAGCCAGCGCTTCGACCGTCGCGATGCCGAAATCCTCAATGCCTGTCTGCAGATAGCACATGGCGGTCGCGTAGAGCCGGCGCAGCTCCTGCGGTCCGACTCGGCCGGCGAAGCGGGTGGAGCTACCGCCGGCCTGTTCGAGCCGGAGGCGCTCCGGGCCGTCGCCGACGACCACCAGGGGCACCCCTGCCCTTCGACAGGCCTCGATGGCGACATCCACTTTTTTGTATGGGGCCAGAGCGGCGACCACCAGCACGAATCGCTGGCGCGGCTCTCCGAGGGGGCGGAAGAAGTCGGTATCGACCGGAGGAGGCAGGACTTTCGAGGTCCGACCGTAGTAGCGCTGGATCCGCCCGGCGACGAAGTGCGAATTCGCGAGGTAGAGGTCGACGCGTCCGGCGGTGGCGACGTCCCAGGCCTGGAGCCGGTCGAGGATGCGCTCCCGCAACCAGCCGACCGGGCCGGAGGGGATTCCGAAGTAGGCCCGGCGCTGGTCCCAGGCGTAGCGCATGGGGGTGTGGCAGTAGCAAGCGTGAAAGCCCCCCGGCGCCTTTCGGGCGCCTTTGGCGACGCAGTGGCTCGAGGAGACCAGGAGGGCGTGGGAGGTGGTGTCGAGCGACCGCATCGCAGCGGGAAAGAGCGGCAGGTAGTGGCGGTAGTACCGGCCGAGGCGCGGCGCCCGCTGCAGGAAGCTGGTCTCGATCCGGTGCGACTCGATCTCGGCCGAGACGGTTCCCGGCAAGTGGAAAAGGGTGTAGATCGGTGCTCGCGGCGCGAGGCGCGCGATCGCGGCGAGGACATGCTCGCCGCCGCGCTGGCCGGTGAGCCAATCGTGGACCAGGCCGATGGCGCTGATGGCGCTCACGCCGGCGTACCCGATCTCTCGCTGGACCTGCCGGCAAGAACCCGGCGGTAGACCGCCAGGGTCTGGGCTGCAGTCGACTCCCAACGGAAGGCGAGCGATCGGTGCAGGCCCGCTTCGACCAGCTCCAGTCGGCGCCGGGGATCGGTTGCCAGCCGGGCCATGGCCGCGGCCAGGGCGGCGACATCGAGCGGATCGACGAGCTCGGCGGCACCGCCGGCGATCTCCACCAGGGCGGGCGTCGTCGAGGCGACCACCGGCGTACCCGCCGCCATCGCCTCCACGAGCGGCAGTCCGAACCCCTCGTAGAGCGAGGGAAAAAGCAGCGCGACGGCCCCCTGGACGAGCCCCGGGAGCCGCTCCGGCGCGATGCGTCCGAGCACCACGAGACGTTCCCTCAAGTCGAGCTCGAGCGCCCAGGCGGCAATCTGCTCCGGCGCTTTGCCGCTCGCCGGGGCGCCGGCGATCACCAGTCGCCTCCCGTCGTCTGGCAGACTGGCGAAGGCGCGCATCACGCGTTCGAGGTTCTTGTGCGGCTTCGGATTGCCGAGGAAGAGAAAGTAGCCCGCGGCGAGGCCCAGGTCGGCGAGCTCGCGCGCGAGCTCCGCGGGTTCGCGGTGCCGCCGGAACCCCTCGTCGACGCCGTTCCAGATCACATCGATTCGTTGGCGGGCGATGCCCAGGCGCCGTTCGAGATCGTGCGCCGTCGCCGCCGAGACGGTGAGGATGCGCTCGGCGCGGCGAGCCGCCCGGCGCAGGAAGTAGCGCGCGTAGAGCAGGGCGGGCGGGTGCGGCAGGAATTCGGGGAAGAGCAGATGGATCAGGTCGTGGATCGTGACCACCACTCGCGTCGGAGTCCGCAGCGGCAGCACGTAGTGCGGGCTGTGGAAGAGGTCGGGCCGGTGGCGGGCGATCTTCTGACCGAGCGACCACTGCTCGGCGAGGGAGTAACCGGGCGAGCTTTCCTCAATCCAGCTGAAGTTCGTGGGCAGGCCGGGGAGAAGCTCGCGCGCTTCGACGGGCGCCAGCAA
>JAYTAM010000363.1:0-5936 GCA_043737505.1 Thermoanaerobaculia bacterium | reverse complement strand
CCCACAAGCAGCTCTTCATCGGCAACGCCGCCGAGGCCGCCCACGTCGAGGACGTTGGCCACGCCAAGTGGTCGCTCGGCAAGTCGCTCGGCGTCCTGACCGGCTCGACGGCGATGATCGCCTGGATCTCCGAGATCATGGTCGGTTCGATCGCCCAGGCGGCGGAGAAGTTCGGCATGACCAGCATCTTCGTCGGCGTGATCGTGGTGGCGATCATCGGCAACGCGGCGGAACATTCCACGGCGATTCTCATGGCGATGAAGAACCGGATGGACCTCGCCCTCGGCATCGCCATCGGCTCGAGCATCCAGATTGCGCTCTTCGTCGCGCCAGTATTGGTCTTCACCAGCTACTTCATCGGACCGACGCCGATGGACCTGGTCTTCTCGCCGGCGGAGGTGATCGCGATCGTTCTCGCGGTGGCGATCACCGGACAGATCGCGAGTGACGGCGAGAGTCACTGGCTCGAAGGGGTGCAGTTGCTCGCCGTCTACCTCATCCTGGCGCTGATCTTCTTCTCACTGCCGGAAGTTCTGGACTCGTCCGGCGCCGCGCCGGCCGCCGCTCACTGAGCGCTGACCGAAGCTCCTCGCAGCGGCGCCAGAAGATCAGCCCCGGCGCGCCGGGGGCGGAGCGACCGGAGCGATCGGGTAGCTGAAATGCCGCGCCGGACCGGGCAACTGCTCCGGCTCCGGCGCCGCCAGGAGCTTGAGCAACAGGAGCCCGGCGACGAAGCCGCCGACGTGCGCCCACCAGGCGACTCCTCCTGCCTGCCCCGCCGCGTCCTGTCCGAACGCCTGGATTCCGCTCGTCAGCTGCAGCAGGAACCAGATGCCGAGGTAGACCAGCGCCGGAATGTGCACGAAGAGCGGATAGATCAGGATCGGTATGAGGGTCAGGATCCGGGCATGCGGATAGAGCCACAGGTAGGCGCCCAGGACGCCGGCGATCGCGCCGGAGGCGCCGATCGTCGGCACGGTCGACGCCGGGTCGGTCAGCCATTGCAGGCCGCCGGCCGCCAGGCCGCAGGCGAGATAGAAGAGCAGAAAGCGCCCGCGGCCCAGGCGATCCTCGACGTTGTCGCCGAAGATCCACAGCGTCCACATGTTGAACGCCAGGTGCAGGAAGCCGCCGTGCAGGAACATGCTGGAGAGGAAGGAGAGCCAGCCGCCACTGGTATAGCCGACGCTCACCGCCCAGACCGGATCGCTCAATCGAGCGGGCACGATGCCGAAAAGGTAGAACAGGTTCTTGAGCCCATCGTCCGGCAGCGTCCACTGGTAGAGAAAAACCAGCACGTTGACCGTGATGAGGCTCAGGGTCACGGCCGGAAACCGGCGGCTGGGAATGCCATCGCGCAGTGGAAACATATGGGAACCGGTCGCGCGCGAAGATAGCATCCGGGAAATGGGATCCCCGAGCCTCACCCACAGCCGCTGGTACATCCTCGCCGCTGCGGCGCTCTTTTCGACCGGAGGGGCGGCGATCAAGGGGACCGCGCTCTCCGCCTTCCAGGTCGCCGGCCTGCGCTCGGCGGTCGCTGCTCTGGCGCTCCTCCTTCTCCTGCCGGCGGCCCGCAAGGGCTTCGGCTGGGACCTCCTGCCGGCGGCGTTGGCCTACGGCGGAACCCTCGTCTGCTTCGTCGTCGCCACCAAGCTCACGACCTCAGCAGCGGCTATCTTTTTGCAATCGACGGCACCGATCTGGATTCTGCTGCTCGCGCCGTTCCTGCTCAAGGAGCCGATCCGCCTCGCCGACCTGCCGGCGGTAGGGCTCGCCGCGGTCGGTCTGGCGCTCGTCTTTCTCGGTTCGCGCGATCCGGCGGCGACGGCGCCGCGGCCGGAGCTCGGCAATCTCCTGGCGCTCGCCTCAGGCCTCTTCTACGCGCTGTTGATGATCACCATGCGGAGGTTGTCCCGCGATTCCCCCTCGGGCAGCGATCGTTCGCTGCCGGCGACGGTGCTCGGCAACGGCCTCGCGTTCGCCGTCACCCTGCCTTTTCTGCTGTCGATCCCGACGGTGCGCAACGCCGACATCGCGGCGATCCTCTACCTGGGCATCATCCAGATCGGGCTCGCCTACTGGTTGTTCTCGAAGGGGCTCAAGCGGCTGCCGGCACTCGAAGTGTCGCTGCTGGTCCTCCTCGAGCCGGTGCTCAACCCGCTGTGGACCTGGCTCGCCCATGGCGAGCGCCCCAGCGCTCTCGCGTCCGCCGGCGGAGCGCTCATGGTGGCAGCGCTCGCGGCGCGGGTCCTGCTGCAACGGCCCGCGGCCTCGGCGCCGATTCCGGACTGACGGCGCTCAGAGAGAGATCGAACCCTGCCGGAAGCTCGAGCGCTGCAGCCGGGCGTTGATCAACACCGGATGCCCCGCCCGCGCCCAGACTCGCGCCTGCGCGAAGGCGGGACCGACCTGGTCGGGATGTTCGATGGCCAGCCCTTTGCCGCCCAGAGCCTCGGCGGCGAGCTCGTAATCGGTCGAGGCGAGTACCGTCCCGACGTCGTCGCCGAGAACGGCGATCTGGTCGCGCGCGATCTGCGCCCAGGAAGCGTCGTTGCCGACCAGGGCGATCACCGGGATGCCGTGGCGAACGAAGGTGT
This sequence comes from Thermoanaerobaculia bacterium, assembly GCA_043737505.1. Lineage (GTDB taxonomy): Bacteria > Acidobacteriota > Thermoanaerobaculia > Multivoradales > JAGPDF01 > JAGPDF01. The sequence continues at coordinate 3,336 of JAYTAM010000363.1, read as the reverse complement.
CGAACTCCATCAGGCTGTAGGCCACCGAGCCATCGCCGTAGAGGATCCAGACCTCCGAGTCGGGCCGCGCGACCTTGGCGCCGAGCGCGAAGCCGCCGCCGACGCCGAGCGTCCCGAAGACCCCGGGATCCAGCCAGCCGAAAGGGGAACGGGCGCGCACGATGTACGACGCCGTACCGACGAAGTCGCCGCCGTCGGCGACGAGCACGGCATCGTCGTCGAGGAAGGAGTCGAGCTCGGCGAGCAGGCGCAGCGGGTTCAGCCCCACGGCAGACTCCGGATCGGCTGCCGCCTGGGCCGCGATCTCGCTTTCGCGCGCCGTATCGCGGACGGCCAGCTCGTCCAGCCAGCCGCGCCAGCGCGCGTGGAGCCCGGAGGCCTCGTCGGCGAGCTCGCGCAGAAAAAGCGCCGGATCGGCGAGCGCGCCGATTCTCGGCCGCCGATTCTTCTCCAGGTCTTCGGAGCTCCGATTGACCGAGATGAGCGTCGCCTTGCGGCCGACGTGCCGGCCGTAGTCGAGACGAAAGTCGGACGGGACGCCGGCGAGAACGACACAGTCGGCCGCTTTCAGAGCCTCCCGCCGCTTGTGGCGACGCAGCAGCGGATGCGAGGCGCCGAGGAGCCCTCGGGCCATGCCGGAGAGATAGACCGGGAGCCCCAGCTGCTCGATCGCCCGCAGCAACTCGACGGCGGAGAGGGCGTGCAGCATCGCCTGCGAACCGACGAGAAGTAGCGGCCGGTCGGCACGGGCGAGAGCTCTGGCCGCTCGTCGCACCGAGCCAGTGCGCGGCGCCGGAGCGGACGGCGTCGGGGCGGGCTCACAGCTCTCTCCGGCGCGGTCGAAGACGCGGTCGAGGTGGCGTGAGAGATACCAGCGCTCCACGCGCTTGGCGAACGTCGGCGCCTTCTCTCCCGGGCGAACCTCCTTCGCGGGCGCCACCCCGTACCACTCGCGCGCCGTCGCTTCGGGATAGAGCAGGTCGACCGGACATTCGAGGAAGACCGGACCCGGTACTCCCTCCCGTGCCATGGCGAAGGCGGTTTCGAGGAGAGGCGCGAGCTCGCGAACCCGCTTGGCGCTCCCCTGCCACTTGACGTGCGGCGCCATCAGCGCCTGCTGGTCGATGTCCTGCAACGAACCCCGGCCCTTGAGGACCGTCGCGGTCGCGCCCCCCAGCAGGACAATCGGCGACTGCGCCATCTGGGCGTTCTTCACCGCGGTGATCGTGTTGGTGAGGCCCGGGCCGGCGGTGACCGCGGCGACCCCGGGGACCCCGGTGAGCCGAGCGGTGGCGTCGGCAGCGAAGACCGCGTCGACCTCATGACGGGTGTCGACGATGCGGATCCCGAGCGCCTTGGCGCCGACGAGGATCGGCGAGATATGCCCTCCGCAGAGCGTGAACAGGGTCTTCACCCCCTGCCTCTGCAGCACCTCCGCGATGCGGTCTCCGCCATGGCTCATGGCTTCGAAGACTCGCACAGGCTCGTGCCCGCGGCAACCCGCGCGCGCCAGCGCGCAAGTTCGCGGAGTTGCGCCTCCGGCGCACAACCGCGAGTCCGGTTTGAAGGCGTCGATCGGAACAGGAGAAAAAGACCCGGTAAAGGAAGCGGCTGCCGTCACGGCCGGCTGGTAAGCTCGACGCCGCCTCGATCGCCTTTACTTTACTGGAGCTTTTTTCTTGAGCGAAACCGAACGGGCGGTCCGCGGTGCGGTGAAGCTGATGTCGATGTCGGATGCGGTGCGGCGCTTCGTCGCCGATGGGGCGACGGTCGTCATCGAGGGCTTTACCCACCTCATCTCCTTCGCCGCGGCGCACGAGATCATCCGCCAGCGCAGACGCGGCCTGACGCTCTGCCGCCTGACCCCGGACCTGGTCTACGAACAGATGATCGCCGCCGGCTGCGCCCGCAAGCTCGTCTTCTCGTGGGCCGGCAATCCCGGCGCCGGACCGCTCTACGCCCTGCGCCGGGCCGTCGAGCAGGGGTACCCGCAGCCGCTCGAGCTCGAGGAGTATTCGCACTTCGGCATGGTGGCGCGCTTTCAGGCCGGCGCCGCCCGCCTCCCCTTCCTGCCGCTACGCACCTTCTCGGGTAGCGACCTTCCGCGAGTGAACGAGCGCATCCGGGAGGTCGCGTGCCCCTACACCGGCGAGCGCCTGGCGACGGTGCCGGCGTTGAATCCGGACGTCGCGATCATTCACGTCCAGCGCGCCGACCGCGACGGCAACTGCCAGGTCTGGGGCCTCCTCGGAGTGCAGAAGGAGGCCGCCTTCGCCGCCGCCAAGGTGATCGTCGTCGCCGAAGAGATCGTCGACGAGGGCGTCATCCGCGCCGATCCCAATCGCACGCTCCTGCCGGGCTTCATCGTCGCCGCGGTGGTCCACGAGCCCTGGGGCTGCCATCCCTCCTTCGCCCAGGGGTACTACGACCGCGACAACGACGCCTACGTCGCCTGGCGGGAGATTTCGCAGGATGCGGCGAAGCTCGAGGCCTGGCTCGACGAGTGGGTCTACGGCGTCGCCGACCGGGCGGAGTACGTGCGCAAGCTCGGCGAGCGGCTCACCCGGCTCGGGGCCCGCGAGCAGTTCTCGGCGCCGGTGAACTATGGCTACTGAGGCGACTGAGCCAGGGTTCACGCCGTCCGAGCTCATGGTCTCGGCGGCGGCGCGCGAGCTCGCCGACGGCGAGGTGGTGTTCGTCGGCATCGGCATCCCCAACCTCGCCTGCAATCTGGCGCGGCGTCTCCACGCGCCGAAGCTGGTGCTGATCTACGAGTCCGGCGCGGTCGGCGCGGTTCCCGAGCGCATCCCTGTATCGATCGGGGATCCAGCGCTGGTGACGAATTCGATCGGCGTAGCGTCGATGTCGGAGATCTTCTACAACTACGTCCAGGGCGGCAAGATCGACGTCGGCTTCTTGCAGGGGGCGCAGATCGACCGCCGTGGAAATCTCAACACGACAGTGATCGGCGACTACGCGCATCCGAAGGTCCGTCTACCGGGCAGCGGCGGCGCCTGCGAGATCGCCATCCACGCCCGCCGCGTCCTGGTCGTCGCGCCGCAGTCGCCGAAGAGCTTTCCGGCCAGGATCGACTTCGTCACCAGCCCCGGGCACCTCGGCGGCGAAGGCGAACGCGAACGCCTGGGTATGCCCGGCGCCGGCCCGCAGCGCGTCATCACCGACCTCGCGGTCTACGACTTCGAAGCCGGCGAGATGCGCGTCGTGAGCCTCCACCCCGGCGTCACCCTCGACCAGGTGCGCGCCAACCTCGGCTGGGAGCCCAAACTCGCGCCAGAGATCTCGACGACCCCACCCCCCACCCCCGAAGAGCTCCAC
>JAYTAM010000362.1:0-5936 GCA_043737505.1 Thermoanaerobaculia bacterium | reverse complement strand
AGAGCGAGGCGGTGCTCGAAGTCCCGCTGACGTCGAGCGTCACGTCGTAGGCCTGCGGGTTGCTCGTCCCACTGTTGGCGTCAAAAAAAAGCCGGTCCAGCTGCACACCGCCGCCGGTCGAAGCCAGCCCTAGAAGGGCGTTGATCTCGACGCCCGTCGCACCGGCGCTCGCCGAGTTGGCCGTGAAGCGGCTATCGACTACCTGGGTCCGGGCGCCGTTAGCGGCCGTCGCCAGCATCGCGCCGCCCTGCGCACTGTTTGCGCCGGCGATGTCGGTCGCCGAGACAAAGTTACTCGAGAAGGCGCAGCGGACACAGACCGCAGAAGAGCCACTGCCGTTCGCCTGCAGGCTGAGCGCCCCAGCGGCGAGCGAGAAGTTGCTGTCCGTGGCCGAGTTGCCGATGAAAGTGACGTCCCGTATGTCGGCGGCGGCACCGCTGTCGACCGAGATGTGCGCGGCCCCGCCGAGCGTTGCAAACGAACCCGAACCCGTCACGCTGTTGGAGAGAAAGGAGCCGTTGTGAATGGATAGGTTCACTCCTGGCAGCGAGGAGGCGAAGAAGACCGCTCCACCCTCCGCCGCTGCATCATTCGACAACATGCGGAAGTTGTAGATCTCCAGCGACACGCCGAAGGCCCGAATCGCGCCGCCGATTTGCTCGCCCGCAGGGGCGAGCCCGTTCTTGATCTCGAGTCCAGCGAGGACGAAGCTCCCTGAATTCGTGAGCCAGAGGAAACGCCCGGCGTTGCCGAGATCGATCGAGACGCTGAAAGGGTTGAGCGTCGCGCTCTGGATCGTCAGGCTGCCGCCATTGAAGAAGCCAGCACCGCCGAGGAACGGATAGGTGCCGGATGGCAAAGTAATGACGTCGGAGGCGCTCCCGGCGGGGCAGGCATCGATCGCCGTATTGGCGTCCGCCGCGAGGATCGCCTCACGCAGGGTACAGTTGCCGTTGACCACGGCGTCGTCCAGGAAAGTCGAAATGTTGTAGCTCGTGGCGCCGGCCAGGGCCGGAGCCAGCGCACCGATCATGGCGAGCATGGCGAGGCGGAGCCAACGGACGAGCGTGTCGTACCGGGCAGGACTTGGCATGGCCAGCTCTCCTCGAATGCAGTGCTTGAGGAATCAGTCTACTCCCGATCCCGTCGGCGGCGGCCTCTCAGCACCGCGGGCGGCTTTCCCCGTCGGCTAGAGCTGCGACTCGAACGGCCTCGCCAGCCATTCGGCTGCGCGCTCCTTGAGAGGGCGTGCGCGCCAGGCTTCGAGGGTGATGCGCCGCGCCCGCGAGAGGTCGACTTCGAAGACCGCGGTCATCCGTTGCGCGAATTCGGCGTCGTAGAGGTTGAGATTCGCCTCGTCGTTGAGCGCGAAGGAGCGGTTGTCGAGATTCGTCGAACCGACCGACACCAGGGTGCCGTCGACGGTGAAGATCTTGCAGTGGTACATGGTCGGCGCGTACTCATGGATCTCGGCCCCGGCCGCCAGCAGCTCTCCCCAATGGGCGCGCGAGGCGGCCCGCACGAGCTCGACGTCCATGTGCTCGCCCGGAACGATGACGCGCACCCGGACTCCCCGCCGCAGGGCTTCCAGGAGCGTCCGGCGGGTCAAGTCGTCAGGGACGAAGTAGGACGCCGATATGTCGATCGAGCTCTCGGCGGCGGCGATCGCCAGCAGGTACATGAGGCGCACGCTCTCGCTGCCGCCGGTGGGGGAGCTGCTGAACATCTGGGCCGCGGACGGACCGGCCGGCTCGAGCGCCGGGAAGTAGATCTCTCCGTCGAGAATCTCCCCCGACACTTTCAGCCAGTTGTCGGCGAAGACCGCCTGGATCTGCGCCACGGCCGGCCCCTGGAGGCGGAAGTGTGCATCGCGCCAGTGTTCAGGGTCCTGGCCGTCGCCGCTCCACTTGTCGGCAATGCCGACGCCGCCGGTGAATCCGATCTTGCCATCGACGACGAGGAGCTTGCGGTGGGTGCGCTGGTTCAGCCGCGAGAGGTGATACCACTTGAGCGGATGGTACTTCTCCACTTCGACGCCAGCCGAACGCAGTTCCTCGAGCACGGCGGCATCCATCTTGCCGCTACCGGCCCAGTCGAGCAGGACGTGCACCTTCACCCCCGCCCGGGCGCGCTCCGCCAGCGCGTCAGCAAACTCCTGGCCGATCGTACCGGACCAGTAGATGTAGGTTTCGAAAGTAATGGTGCGTTCGGCTGAGGCGATCGCCGCCAGCATGGCGGGGAAGATCTCATCGCCGTTCTCGAGATACTCGACCCGGTTCCCGGGCAGGATCGCCGGTCCCAGGAGCACCCCCATCGCGCGCGCGAATTGGGGGTCCGAGGTGCCGTAGCGGTGCTCGATGCGCTCTTCGACGCGCTTTTCGGGCCGCCCGAAGTTGAGCCCCAGAATGACGATGGCCGCCGTCCCCACCACGATCACGAGCGCCCAGATCCACACTCTTCGCCTCCGTTTGGCTGGCATGCCTCTCCTCTCCGGCTGGCCCCTTCGCCCCCGGTGAGTGGGCAACCTCTGCAAGGAAGGTGCAGGGCTTCACCCAACGCTCGAGCCCCGTCCACTCTGGAGTCCGACGCCGCTCCAGGTGCGACGCTTTGGACATTTCCAGAAAGCGGCGCCCCTCGCTACCAGTCGGTGGGCTTGTAGTCCTTGAGGAACTTCCCCCAGAGGTGCTCGCCGGTGTTGGCGCCGGCGAGGATCGGATCGACGATGCGGGCGGCACCGTCGACGATGTCGAGGGGCGGGTGGAAGCGGTGGTCGGCGAGCTTGCGCGCGGCGATCTCGGCCGGATCCTCGTCGGTCACCCAGCCGGTGTCGACGCTGTTCATGTGGATGCCGTCGTGGTGGTAGTCCGCGGCCGAGGTGCGGGTCATCATGTTGAGCGCCGCCTTGGCCATGTTGGTGTGCGGATGGCGGGTGGTCTTGAGGTTGCGGTAGAACTGCCCCTCGACCGCCGACACGTTGACGATGTGCTTGTCGTGCTCGCCGCTGCGCATCATCAACGGCTTCAGCCGGCCGTTGAGGACGAACGGTGCCACCGCATTGACCAGCTGCACCTCGAGGAGCTCCACCGTCGAGACCTCGGCGAGCGACAGGCGCCAGGAGTTGCGGCCGCGCAGGTCGACCTGCTGCAGATCCTGATCGAGAAGCCCCTCCGGAAACAGCCCCGGCTCGGGAGCGTGCTCGTCCGGCAGGAGGGCCACCTGCGAAAGCTGGGCGGCGTAGGTGAGGCCGACGGACACCGGAGCGGCGGAGCCAGTGGCGCCAGCGGCACCAGATGCGAGGCCGTACTCGGGGGCCGAGGAGAGCGCCAAGGTGCCCCCCTCTGCCGCCGCGCTGGAATCGCGCAGCGACTCGTAGCTCCGGAGTAATGGGCGATGTCGCTCGTCGAGAGTGTCGAAAGCGGCGACCTCGCCGGCCATCATGTGGCGATAGAAGGCCGGCGGACGGCGCACGGTCTGACAGGCGTTGTTGACGATGAAGTCGAGCCGCTGCCGATGGTCGTCGCGGGTGAGCAGGAGGTGGCAGAACGCCTCGACGCTCGGTGTATGTCGCAGATCGAGGCCGAAGATCTCCAGGCGCCCGGCCCAGGCGGCGAAGTCGGGCTCGCGGGCGTAGCGCAAGGCCGAGTCGCGGGGAAAACGCGTGGTGACGATCAGATGCGCGCCGGCGCGCAGCAGCTTCAGGCCCGCCTGGTAGCCGATCTTCACCCTTCCGCCGGTGAGCAGGGCGACGCGCCCGGTAAGGTCGGCGCTCTCCTCGCGCTTGGCGAAGTTGAAGTCGCCGCAGGCCGGGCAGAGCTGGTCGTAGAACGGGTGCAGGGTCCCGTAGTGCTCCTTGCAGACGTAGCAGTGGCGCTCTTCGAGCAGCACGCGGGTCGCCGGACCGGGCACGCGCTCCGACGGGCCAGCCGTTTCGTCGATCGCTCTGTCGGCGGCCTCGTCGACATCCTGCGCCAGGAAACCCTCGGGGGCATAGACGTTGGGAGAGGTGACCGGAGGCTTCCTGCGCAGCTCGCGAATGCCAGCCGCCTGAAACAGGCTCTCGTCCTTCCGTACCTGCTGCGCCCGGCGCTCGCGCGTCGTCGCCTTCACCAGCCGCCGGCGCGCCCGCGGATCGGGATGCGAAACCTGCCGCGTCGCCCGCAACAGGCGCTGGCGATCCGCCTCACCGACCTGCGCCAGCAGCCCGCGGTCGGCCTCGATCGCCTCCAGCAGCTCCGCAGCGGCGCGCATCTGCGCCAGCAACGGGCTAGGGGAGCCCTCGGAGCCCTCGGAGGCCTCAGAGCGTTCAGAGGGCGGCTCGGAGGCTTCTGAGACTTCAGAGGCTTCGAGGGCGGGGCCACTAGACGATGCGGGTGAAGGGGGCTCGGAGACCATGCGCCCTCATTGTATCGGGGTCGGCGGGTGTCGGCGACTCTGCCTCAGCTCGCCACGAGCACGAGCTCCTGCGAGAGGTCGATGTCGAATGGCTCACCGGCGAATCCACCGTGGACCCGCACGGTCGAAAAACGTGCCAGGTCGAGCAACGCCAGCAGCTCGTCGTGCCGCCAGCCCTGAAGGTAGCGGTGACGCTCGTGCAGCAGCCGCGGCTCGCCCGGAGGCGAGTCCACCTCGCCCGGAGGCGAGTTCAGTTGAAAGGTCCGCTCATGGATCGTCGCGATGCCTTCGGCGTCGAGCTCGAGAGCCGCGCGAAAGAGGAGCTCGCCCTCGGCCTGCGGCAGCCGGCGCTCGGGCAGCTCGCGAACACCCCGGCGAGCCAGCCCGTCGAAGTTCCACTGCTGCAGCACGAACACGCCACCGGCGAGGAATCTCCGCCGAAGCCCGATGAACATCCGCGACACCGCCTCGGCACCGATGAGGGCCGGAAGCGTGTTGCCGAGACAGATCGCCGCACCGAACTGCCCGCGCACCATCGCCTCTACGGCACCCAGATCGCCGATCAGAAACTCGACGCCGGGAACTGAAAATCGCCTGGCGAGCTCCCAGCGCTCCTTCACGCCCTCGATCCCGACGACTTCATAGCCCCTCCCGGCGAGCCAGCGCGCGTGCTCGCCGGTCGCACTCCCCAGATCGACGACCCGCCGGCTGGGCGCAGCAGCGAGCGCCCCGAGAAGAAACGGACCTTCGCGCGCGAGGCGCGCCGGCCAGTCGACGGCACTGTCGTAGTTCACCAGGGCTGGAATCGCCAGGGCTGCGGGAGAGGTCGGGCGAAGGGGCGGCATGGGCGGCATGGGCGGCATCGGTCGCCGCAGACTATCGCTCGGGCGGGCCGCAGCGCAGTATTCTCCCCCGGGAATGGGAGGGGAGATTTCAGATTTTGCGGCGGCCCTCGTCGCGCGCGCCGAGGAGCGGCCCGACGCGCTCGCCTTCGCCTGCGGCGTCGAACGGCTCACCAATCGCCGCCTCCTCGAGGAGGCGTCGCGTATCGCCGCCGCTCTCGCCCGGCGCGGGCTCGAGCCCCGCGACCGGGTGGCGCTCGTCCTCCCTGCCGGCCTCGATTTCGTGCGTGGATTCGCCGCCCTCGCCCTCTCCGGAGCCGTTCCGTTCGCGATCTCTCCCGGCCTGGCTCCGACGATCCTTCTGGCGCGCGCCGCGCGCGGCCGGCCAAAGCTCGCCCTGACGACGGCCGGGCTTCGAACTGACCTGACGGCTCGCGACGCCAAACGCAGCTTCCCGTGGGTCGCGATCGAGGAGCTCGCCCATTCGGTGGAGTCGACGTTTTCGCCGGCGAGAGTCGAGCCGGAAGACCCCGCCATTCTGCAACTGACATCGGGCACTACGGGCGAGCCGCGCTTCGCCGTCCTCTCGCATCGCGCCATTTCGGTCTGGCGCCGGCAGGCCGCAGGCCCCTTGCTTCCGGGGCCTTCCGACGTGCTCGCCGGTTGGATCCCCCCGTGGCATGTCATGGGGCTCATGCGTTT
>JAYTAM010000361.1:0-5942 GCA_043737505.1 Thermoanaerobaculia bacterium | reverse complement strand
ATGAGAGGTCTGCTCATCTTGACGCCGCCGGATCCGAGATTCCCCGAAGTCCAGGTCACGTTGCGAACCCGCAACCGCTGGGCCGTCGCCTCCGCCGTCCGCCAAGCGTTGCGCCGAGCCGGCAAGGATCGCCGCGACATCGACCTCTTCCTCGCCGAAGCCATGGCGAGCGACGATCCCCAGACCCTGCAGGAGATCTGCGGCCGCTGGGTGAATCTGCGGCCGCTGCCTTTCAACTAACCTCCTCCGCGCTTGCCGCGTTGGTGCGTGGCGGTCTCCGGCACTCTGGGATTCGAAGTTGGCTCCTAGTGAAGCTTGCCCGCCCACTTCGCATTCCCGAGCGCCCGAGCCCGCCTCGGAACATCGCAAGAGTCTCACTTGTTCTCAGCTCTAACAGCTACAGATCTGCGGCGGCCTTCGCGAAGAAGCGAAAGAAGTTGTCCGTGGTCAGAGCGGCCGTGGCGTCCAGGTCGAGGCCGAGCTCGAGGCCGAGCCGGGTGGCGATCTCGACGGTGAAGGCCGGTTCGTTCGGTTTACCGCGATGGGGTACTGGGGCGAGGTAGGGGGTGTCCGTTTCGACCAGGAAGCGGTCGCGTGGCGTGCCGGCGATCACCTCACGGACGTTGTCGGCCTTCGGGAAGGTGATCATCCCGGACATGCCGAGCACAGCGCCGTGCGCGACGACAATCTCTCCCATCTCCCGGCCGCCGGCGAAGGAGTGGAAGTCGGCCTCCAGCGTCGCGAACTCGGGTTCGGCGAGAATCGCCAGCATGCGTTCGTTCGAGTCCCGGTTGTGAACGATCGCCGGCAGTCCGAGGTCGACGGCGACGCGCCAGTGCGCGCGCAAAACCTCCTCCTGCACCTCGCGCGGAGCGTGGTCGTAGAAGAAGTCCAGTCCGCACTCCCCCACCGCGACCATCTTGGGATCGGCGAGCAGCGCGCGCAGCCGGTCCTCGTCGCCGGGCCGCCAGGTCGAGGCCTCGTGTGGATGCACGCCGATGGCGCACCAGACGTTCTCCTCGGCGTGGCAGAGAGCGAGGAGCTCCTCGGCCTGTTCCAGTTGTGTCGCCGGGACGAGGAACCCGTCCACGCCTCGGGCGCGCGCTCGCGCCATCGCAGCAGCCCGCTCCGGCGGCTCGAGGTACTGCAGATGACAGTGCGAGTCGACGAGAAAAGGGCGCGGGCTCACTTCACGCGCGTTCCGTTCGGCGCCCCGGGAGCGTGCGGCCGAACGAGGATCGGTTTGCCGTCGGCATCGGTGGCGGCGAGGATCATCCCCCGCGACTCGACTCCCATGAGCTTGGCCGGCTTGAGATTCGCCACCACGACGACCTCGTTGCCGACGAGCTCCTCCGGCGTGTACGCCTTGCCGATGCCGGCCACGAGCTGGCGCGGGCTCTCCTCGCCGAGATCGACGAGGAGGCGAATCAGCTTGTCGGACTTCGGCACCCGCTCGGCGAATCGGACGGTGCCCACCTTGAGCTCGGTGGCGAAGAAATGGTCGATGGTCACCTCGCTCGAAACCGGAGCCGCGGGCACCCCTGCCGGGGGCGGAGTCGCAGGAGCTTCCTTGGCTGCGGTCGATTCCTGGGCTGCAGGCGCGGGCGGCGGAACCGCCGGCGCGGAGGAGCTGATCTCGGACATGAACTTCTCCTTGTCGATTCTCGGGAAGAGCGGCGCGAGCTCCGGCAGCGGCGCTCCGGTCGGCGTCCCGCCCCAGGCCATCGCCGCCAGGGTCTCGGGCACCGCGGTCGAACCGACCGCCTGCAGAACCTGGCGCGCCACCGTCGGCATGAACGGCAGGAGGCCGGTGGCGACGATGCGCACGGCCTCGAGGCCGTTCCAGAGGATGCGGGAGAGCGCATCGGTTGCGCCCTCGGCCTTGATCATCTTCCAGGGTTCGCGAGCCACGAGGTACTGGTTGGTCTCCGCGAGCAGGCGCCAGAGCGCCCGCAACGCGTCCTGAAACGCCAGCGCGTCCATCGCATCGCGATAGTCGGTGGCCGCCAGCATAGCCACAGGAATCAACGGATTGTCGTCGCAGGAGAGCGGCGGCGTCCGGCCGCCGAACGCCCCGCGGGCGAGCGTCACGACGCGGCTCGCGGTATTGCCCAGGTCGTTGGCCAGGTCGCTGTTGAAGCGGTCGACGAACGCTTCGTCCGAGAAGCTCGCGTCCTGGCCGAAGACCATCTCGCGCAGAAAGTAGTAGCGCAGCGCGTCGGGGCCGAATCGCGCGACGAGATCGTCCGGGCGGACGACGTTGCCCACCGACTTCGACATCTTCTTCGCATCCCGCAGCCACCAACCGTGCGCCCAGACCGTCGTCGGCAACGGCAGCCCGGCGGACATCAGGAACGCCGGCCAGTAGACCGCATGGAAGCGCAGGATGTCCTTGCCCATGAGATGAATGCGCGTCGGCGCAGCGCTGTTGTCGGGCGAGTCGTTCCAAAAGGCTCGGTAAAGGGAGGATGCAGGCTCGGCGTCGGTGGCTCCTGCGTCGGCGGCGTCCGCGGTCTCTCGGCGCTCGCCAACGGCGCGCTCCTGCTGCGCCGCCAGGGGAGACACCCCCTTGTTCGAGCCTCTTTCGTTCTGCCCTTCGGAACCGTCGAGGACACCAGCCTTTGCGCCTTCGGCGCCGAAACCGAGAGCCGTGATGTAGTTGGCCAGCGCATCGAGCCATACGTAGACAGTGTGGCCGGGATAACCCGGGAAGGGGATCCCCCACTCGAGGCCGGTGCGACTGACGGAGAGGTCGCGCAGACCGGATTCGATGAACGAGCGGACCTCGTTCTTGCGTGTCTCGGGGCGAATCGACTCCGGGTGAGCGTCGATCCAGTCGAGCAGGGGCTGCTGGTACTTCGCCAGGCGGAAGAAGACGTTCTCCTCCGAGTGCCACTCGACGGCGGCGCCGTGCACCGGGCATTTCTGCCCCGCTGCGAGCTCCTTCTCGGTGTAGAAGAGCTCGCACGGCGAGCAGTACCAGCCTTCGTGCTTGGCGAGGTAGAGGTCGCCCTGGGCCTCGATCCGGCGGATGAGCTCGAGGACGCCCTGCTCGTGACGCGGCTCGGTGGTGCGGATGAAGTCGTCGTGGGAGATGCCGAAGGTCTTCCACAGCTCGTGGTAGCGCGCGACGACGCGGTCGGCGAGCTGCTGCTCCGTCACCCCTTCGCGCGCCGCCGCGCGCTCGATGTTCTGTCCGTGCTCGTCGGTGCCGGTCAGGAAGCGGACGTCGTCGCCGGCGAGGCGCCGGTAGCGCGCCAGGGTATCGGCGACGATGGTGGTGAAGATATGCCCGATGTGGGGCAGGTCGTTGACGTAGTAGATCGGGGTGGTGAGGTAATAGGGCGGCATTCGCGTTTTTCCTGCCTCTCGCTGAAGGTCGAGTCTATCAGCGGCGCCCGCAAGGCCCGGCCTGGCCTAGCTCTTTGCGAGCTCGCCCGGCTGATAGATGTAACGAGCGCCGCAGTAGGAGCATTCGGCCTCGACGCGGCCCTCCTCGTCGCGGATGGCGTCGTAATCCGACGCCGGCAGGCCGACGAGCGTACCGAGGAGCCCCTCGCGGCTGCAGTTGCAGTGGAAGCGCATCTCGCGACGGTCCATGAGCTCGGGCGCGAGGCCCGCGAGCACTCCGTCGCGGAGCTCGGCCAGCCCGCCGCGCCCGATCGTGCGGCTGACGCCCCCTACGCGCGCCAGATTCTCCTCCAGCAGCTCGACGGCGTCTTCGCGCGCCCCGGGCATCACCTCGACGATCATTCCGCCGGCCGCACGTACGCCCTCCGGACCCTCGAGGACGCCGACCATCACCACCGAATGCGTCTGCTCGCTCTGCTCCAGAAAGTGCGCCAGATCGAGCCCGATCTCACCCGACTCCAGCGCGACCTGACTCTCGAAGGAGCTGCCGTCAACCAGCTCGCGTCGCACGCGCAGGATTCCGCGCCCTACCGCGCCGGCGATGCGCAGGCCGATCTGCGGATCTGTCGGCAGCTCGGTGGGCGAAGCGACCTGCGGCTCCCCCACCAGCCCGCGGAGATTTCCTTCGTTGTCGATTTCGGCAACGACTTTTCCGATCGGCCCGTCCCCCTGAACCGTGAGCGTCAGTCGCCGCGAAGCCCTTACGGAAAGCCGCATCAGCAGCGCCGCGCCGGCCATCGCGCGACCGAGCGCGACGGCGGCGATCGGCGACAGGTCGTGCCGCAGCCGCGCCTCCTCGACCACTGGCGTCAGGTCGACCGCCGCCCAGCGCAAACTCACCTCGCCGGCAACGCCGTACTCGAGCGTGCCCGGCTTCCCCGACGTCTTCAAGAATAGGCTCCACAAGAAGAGGAAGAAGAAGAAGCCTGCTGGTAAAGGGGGTGCCGGGCGGCGCGCCCGTGGGCCGCACCTGCGAAAGTGTCAGCCCCGGCGTAGGAACAACCAGCATGGGCGAGAGTTTGCAACCGCGAGGGTCGGCGCAGGAGCTCCGCCGCCTCGCCGCGGTTCCGTCCCCCACCTACATTTACCGGAAGCTTTTGCTTCTTTTCGAGATCCTTGCCTTGCACATGAGAGAAATTACCATGCACCGCGCTCGCGCAGCGAAACCCACCGCCCGACGCCGCCGAGAATCAGGTGGTCGACGAGCCGCACGCCGACGAGCTCGCCGCCCTCCGCCAGGCGCCTGGTGAAGGCGAGATCCTCGGGGCTCGGGCTCGGATCGCCCGAGGGGTGGGTGTGGAACACCACCATGCCGCAGGCGCCGTGCAGCAGCCCCTCCTTGAGGATCGCCCGCGGCTCGACCGCCGCCCGGTTGACCGTGCCGCGGTAGAGCTCGCGCTCGGCGAGGAGGCGGTTGCGGGTGTCGAGGTAGAGCGCTCCCATGACCTCCTGGTCGCGTACGCCGTAGCGCAGAGCGAGATAGCTCGCGACCGCCGCGGGCGCGCCGAGGACAGCCCGTTCCACGGCGTCGTTGCGCGCCAGGCGACGCCCGATCTCGGCCGCCGCCAGGAGGGCCGCGGCCTTCGCCTCGCCCAGCCCCTTGCGCAACAGCCCCTGTGCGCCCGTCCCCGCGAGGCCAGGGAGCCCGCCGATGGCGCTCAGAATTTCGCGCGCCACCTCGATCGCCGACGCCCCGGGCCGCCCGGTGCGCAACAGGATCGCCAGCAGCTCCGCATCGCCCAGCGCGCGCGCCCCCTGCGCGAGAAGCCGCTCGCGCGGCCGCTCGTCCGCCGGCAGCTCGCGGATGAGTTGTGCCGAACCGGTCAGGGTTCGTCTCCGAAGAGCTCGCGCAGCTGGGCGTCGCGGTCGCGCTCCAGAAGGCGCTCGATGCGTGTGACGAGACGCGGCAGGACCTCCCCCGCCGGCTCGCGATAGGAGCGGTCGGCGAGATGCGACAGCGCCGAGGCCTCGCGGTTGATCTCGACGACGAAGGCGCCGTTTCCCGACGCCAGCTCGATGAGACCGGCCGCCGGGTAGACGGTCGCCGAGGTGCCGACGACGAGGAAGAGGTCGCACTCCGCGGCCGCTTCCGCAGCCTCCTCGAAGACCCCCGGCGGCAGGCGCTCGCCGAACCAGACGACGGACGGACGCATCCTGCCTCCGCACCCGCAGCGCGGAGTGTCGCCGCCAGGATCCGTGAGGTCGACGAGCGTCGCCATGTCGACCTCCCGCCCGCAGGCGTTGCAGCGGGCATTCCAGATATTGCCGTGGAGCTCGAGAACCTTCGAGCTGCCGGCGCGCTGATGCATCCGATCGATGTTCTGTGTCACGACCAGTAAAGACGGAAAGCTGGCCTCCAATCTGGCGATCGCCCGGTGCGCGGCGTTGGGCTCCGAGTCGCGGACACCGGCGTAGCGCGACGCGTACCAGTCCCACACCCGCTTCGGCTCGCGCGCGAACGCCTCCGGCGTCGCCAGCGTCACCGGATCGAAATCGGCCCACAACCCGCCGACGCCGCGGAACGTCTTGAG
>JAYTAM010000360.1:0-13663 GCA_043737505.1 Thermoanaerobaculia bacterium | reverse complement strand
GTGAGTGCGGCGAGGAGGCCTCGATGCCGGAAGATCCGGGAGGCGATATCGATCGACGAGGTCAAGTAGACTCTTCCATGTGTCCGAGACCCGCAAGCTTACCGTGCGCTGCCCCGAGTGCGCGGTCGAGATGGTGGTCGACGTCGCGACCGGCACCGTCCTGGCGCACAAGAAACCGAAAGAGCCGCTCGCCGGCGGCAAGGACTTCGACACCCTCCTCGCCGGCCTCGATGCCGGGAAGGCCCGCGCCGAAGAGCTCTTCGAACGCGAGAAGGCGGCCCTCGGCGACCGCGGGCGTCTGCTGGACGAGAAGTTCAACGAAGCGCTGAAGCGCGCCCAGGAAGACCCCGACACCGGCCCGCCGAAGCGCCCGTTCGATCTGGATTAGCCTTCGGAAGACTTCGCCGACGTTGCGGCTCCGCTCGCGCCGGTGATCACAGCTGGTGCTTTCAGGTCACAGCGGGAAACTCAGGTTGTAGGCGAAGCGCCCGCGCTGGACGACCAACAGCAGGCCGCCGCGATCGAAGCCGCGCAGCACCTCGCGCCCGAGCGCTTCCGGGTCGGCCACCTCATTGCCGTTGGCTCCAAGGACGACGTCTCCCGGGGCGAGGCCGCGCTCGTCGGCCGCTGAGCCGCGGGAGACCCCGGCGACCACCAGCCGCCCGCGCTCGACCTCGACCCGCAGACCGACCGAGCTCTGCAGCAGGCGCAGGCCCATCCCCTGCGGCGGCCGGATCGCGGCGACCGCGAACTTGACCGTCTCCTTGCCGCGCCGAAGCTCGAGCAGCACCGGCGTTCCCGGCGGCACCGAGTAGTAGGCCGTCGAAAGATCCTCGCGCGCGACGACCGGCCGGCCGTCGACCGCGGTGACGAGGTCGCCGGAGCGCACGCCCGCCCGCTCCGCCGGCGAGCCGTCGTCGACCCGTTCGACCAGCACGCCGTGCGCCACCGGATAGCCCTCGCGCGCCGCGAGCTCCGGATCGATCGTCATCAGCCGCATGCCGAGCCAGAGCGGCTGCAGCTCGCCGAAGCGCAGCAGGTCGTCGACCACCCGCTGCGCGCGATCGGCCGGGATGGCGAAGCCGATGCCGGAGGCGCCCTGGATGATCGCCGTATTGATGCCGATCACCTGGCCGTCGAGGTTGACCAGCGGCCCGCCGGAGTTGCCCGGGTTGATCGAGGCGTCGGTCTGCAGAAAATCGGTGAACGACGCCCGCCGGCTGTTGCCTCCGCCGCCGACGGTGCGGCCGCGCGCCGAGAGGACGCCGGTGGTGACCGTGTGGCTGAGGCCGAACGGATTGCCGATGGCGACCACGGTCTCGCCCATGAACAGGTTGGCGCTCTTGCCCAGCGGCGTAGCCGGGAGATTTTTGGCCGCCACCTTGAGCACCGCGAGGTCGGCATCGCGGTCGGAGCCCAGGACGGTCGCCTCGAGCTCCCGGCCGTCACGCGTCGTCACCAGGATCCGCGAGGCGCCCTCGATGACGTGCTCGTTGGTGACCACCAGGCCGGAGGAGTCGACGATCAGGCCGGAGCCCAGGGACTGGCTTTTCCGCGTCCGACTGCCGCCACCGCCGCCGAAGAAGCTGCCGAAGAACGGGTCGACCTCGCGGACGATCGACTCGGCCGAGATGTTGACCACCGAGGGGGCGACGCGCTCGACGACGGCAACCACCGGCGTGCGCCGCGGCGAGGCGGCCTGGGCCGCCACCGGCGCGGGCAGGCCCGCCGGCAGGAGCGGGAGGAGAACGAAAGCGAGGGAGGAGAGGGAGAGAACTTTTCGCATGGCGCGGATCTCTCTAGCACGGTCGATGCCCGGTCGAATCGACACGGGGACGGGGACCAAGGCCCCCTCTCCCGCCGCATCCACCCCCCCACCAAGGTGAGGCTCGACTCCTCACCGGCGGAGCTGTTGGGCTACCCGGACCGGCGGCAGACTCTCTTCAACCCAAGAGGAGACCGATCATGACCGGATTCCAGAACGTCACCGAGACGCCCGAAGCGCTGGCGACGCACGCGATGTCAGAAGCGCTGGCGGCTGCCGTCGAACCCCGCGACAGCCGCATGGACCCGGTGCGCGCCGAGCTCCTCCTGGTGCGCGCCCAGGAGCGCCGCGCCCGGGGCGAGCTCGCCGAAGCGCAGCTCCTCGCCAAAGAGGCCCTCGAACAGTGCGTCCGCGCCCACGGCGAACGCCACGCCGCCCTCGTGCCGTTCCTCCTGGTCTACGCCGGAGTCCTGAACCAGTGCCTCGGCTGGGCCGCCGGCAAACCGTTCTACGACCGCGCGCAGCGGCTGCGAAGCCTCGTCGCGCCCATGCGCTGAACCTTTGCAGCAAACCCCTGCGCACGAGGGATAAGTACCCTTGCTCGGCGGGCCCGTCCGGTGGACAATTGTCGCCTCGCCTTTCTGTACACCGCGAGCGGGAAAGGACTGACGACTGCCACCTCGGCGCACGACCTCTCAGCGCAACGCGATCCGCCTCGGTCTCGCGCTGCTGCCGTTCCTTTCTCTTTTGCCTTCGGCAGTGCCCCTCAGGGCGCAGGCACTGACCGACTTTCACCTGCAATGGGTCTGGACGGTCGGTGGCTACGATGTCGGAGGCGCCGGCCTCGAGGTAGTCGACCTCAACGACGACGGGCGCTCGGAGATCCTTGCCACCGGCGACGCTTCGGATTCGGGCGGCTACTGGTACACGCTGGAGCGCCGTGGAAGCGCCCTCGTCCAGACCTACAGTTCGCTGCCGTTCGAAGACGGCATGATTGCGGTCTCCACCGCGAGGGAGAACGGCCGCTCTCGCGTCGTCGTCACCGGTGCCAGCTCCATCCGGGTCTTCGACGGCGGTACCCGCAACGAGCTCGCCAGCTTTTCGACCTGGACTCCCTACAGTCGGACCGCGGCGGCGGCAGACCTCGACGGCGACGGCACGCTCGACCTCGCCGTCTGCGACTACGCCAACCTCTATGTCTTCGAGCTCCTCACCGGTACGTCGCGGATCAAGTACGGCTTCGGATGCAGTGAGGTGAAGATCGGGCAGACCGACGCTGATCCCCAGCTCGAGATCGTCCTGGCCGGCAACAGTGCGGGCGGTTTCGTTCTCGACAGCGCCTCGCTGACGGTCGACTGGGCCGACGTGCGCGGATTCGGATCGCACGTCGCGCTCGGCGATTTCGACGCCGATGGTCGCGACGAACTGGCCTCGCTCATCCCGGGCGACACCGGAATACGCGTGCAGGATCCGCAGACCGGGGCTCTGCTCTGGGAGCAGTCCACGCTCACGGTCGTCGCACTGGCGGCGGCCAACATCGACGCTGAGCCGGGCGCCGAACTGGTGTTCGCCCTGGGCCCGTTTGCTCCGCTCTACGTCGTCGATGGCGCAACGTCGGCCGAGCTGCGGATCATCACCAACTCCGGCGACAACGGTGGCGCGCTGGCGATCGGCGACGCCGACGACGACGGTGTCGCCGACATTCTTTGGAGCTCGGCTGTCAACGCCTGGTTCGGCGAGGTCGTCCGTCTGGCACGCAGCGACGCGACGGTCTACGAGGCCAGCTCGGTCGATTGGCGCGGTCCCTTCCCCGGACTCGCCGCGGGAGATTTCCTGGGCGACGGAAGCCGGGAGGTGGCGACCGTCACGGCGTCGAGCGGTTACTACTATGGCGGACTCGCCCTGGTTCTCGCGCTGGCCGACGGCAGCCTACTGCGCTCCGCCACGCAGCCGTTCCCGGATGGGTACTACCACTTCGCCACGAGCCTCAGCTCGGGTCAGCTCGACGGCGACGCGGCCCTTGAGATCTGCCTCGGCGGCGACGTCCGGATCGAATGCTACGACGGCGCGACCTTCGCCACGCAGTGGGGCCTCACTCTGCCAGAACACATCTGGGCGCTGCACAGTGGAGAGGTCGACGGCGATCCTCTCCCGGAGCTCCTCGTCGGAACGGACCTGCACTATGTCTATGCCTTCGACGGCGAGAGCGGCTGGCTCCAGTGGCGAACGCCCAGTCTCGGGCAATCCTGGAGCGGAGCCGCCAATCGCCTCGCGCTTGCGGACGTCGAGGGGGATAGCCAGCGCGAGGTGATCGCCGGCTCCGCCAATTGGGGCGACCAGCAGATCACGACCCACTTCGGCGCCAGCGGGCTGCTCTCGGCGGGACCTCATGTCCTCCCGTTCTCAGCGATGCAGACGCTCCCGGGAACGGGTCCGCCCGAGGTGCTGTTGGTGGCGAGCGCAGACGGCGCCATCGTGCCCTACGATCCGGTCTCGGGCCTGGAGGGTTCACCGATCGTCACCTTTCCTTCGACCGTCTTCTCCTTTGGGCTCGCCGACTTCAATCGCGACGGCGTCTCCGACTTCGCTGCCGCGACGGAGGGCCACGTGCGGGTCCACGACGGCGAGTCCGGTCTCCCTCTCTGGGTGAGCCCTTACCTCGTCCTGGATCCTGACGCGGGCGGGTCGCTGCTCGTCGGCGATTTCGATGGCGACTCCCTCGCCGAGATCCTCGTCGCCACTCCGAGCGGGATCGTGAAGTTCGAGGCCCCGCTGGTCGCTGTCTTCGTCGACGGATTCGAGTCCGGGGATACCTCGCATTGGTGACCGCCGAGCATGGGAGCTGATTCCACGATGTCGAATCCGCGGAACCGCCTCATCGGGTTGCGTCTCTGTCTGGCCTCCCTCATCGTGCTTCTCGGCGCTGCCCGGACCGAGGCTCTCGGGGACGGGACCTACTTTGGTCTCGGCTGGTCCTGGTCCGTCGGCGGAGACTGGATCGGCCGCGACGGCTTCGATCTGGTCGATCTCGACGGCGACGGCCGCGACGAGATCATCGCCTCGGCTACCAGCTCCGCGACCGGCGGTTACTGGTACGAGCTTCACCGCGAAGGCGACACCCTCGTCCAGACCTGGAGCTCGCTGCCGCTCGAGGACGGCCTGATCGCGCTGGCCGTCGCCTACGAGGGCGCAGACCTCCGCGCCGTCGTCGTCGGTGCTTCCTCCATCACCGTCTACGACGCTCGCACCAAGCGGGAGCTTGCGGTCTTCCCGACGATCTCCTCCTACAATCAGGTCGCGGCAATCGGAGACGTCGACGACGACGGAATCCTCGACGCCGTTGTTTGCGCCATCACGGATCTATATATCTACGAGCTTCTCACCGGAACCGTGCAGGTCGAGCCCGGATTCGACTGCAGTGCCCTCGCAATCGGGCAGACGGACGGCGACCCCCAACGAGAGATCGCCGTGGCGGACGCCTATGGAGGCTTCGTGCTGGACGGCTCGACGCTCGAAATCGAATGGCAAGACGCGCGCGGATTCGGTGACCATGTCTGTTTCGGTGATCTTGACGGCGATGGCAGCGATGAGCTGATTTCCCAGGCGGGTGGCCCTTTCGGTCTGCGCGCCCAGGATCCCCAGACCGGAGCTCTGCTCTGGGAGTCGGAGGAGGGGCGCGCTTCGGCACTGGAGACCGCAGATCTCGATGGCACTCCCGGAGAAGAGCTGCTCTGGAGCGACGAGAACGGCTGGGACGGACTTCACATCTCCTCCGGAATGACCGGAGTCGAGCTCCACAACATCGGCCTGACGACCTACGGTCCAGTGGCGATCGCGGTCGGCGACACGGACGGCAACGGGGTTCAGGAAGTCGCCTGGGGCACCGCGGTCGAGTCCCGGATCTTCCTCGCGGCACCCACGGCGGAGACATTCGAGATCCGGACCGAAGACTGGGGTCAACCCTTTCACGGACTGGCGGTCGGCGACTTCTCGGGCACCGGGATTCGCGAAATCGCCACCGCGACTGAGTCCAGTGACGGGTCTTACGGCGGCGGAGTGGCCCTGGTGCTGGCCATCGACACCGGTCGTCTGAAGCGCTCGGCGCCGCAGGAGGGAGCCACGCTCTTCGGACGAACGGTCTGGAACTTCGCTGCCGCGCAGCTCGACTCCGATGCCGAGCTCGAGATGTGTCTCGCGGGTGGAAAGACCGTCGCCTGTTTCGACGGTGCCTCGTTTCTCGAGGAGTGGCGTCTGCAGTTGCAGAACGACGTCGCCACCGTGCGCTTCGGCGAGGTCGACGGGGATTTCGCTCCCGAGCTACTGGTTGGAACCTGGGGTGCCTACGTTTACGCCTTCGAGGGCGAGACCGGTTGGCTGAAGTGGAGAACGCCCGAGCTCGGGTTCTCCGGCCTCGCCTTCGATCGCCTCCGCATCGCCGACGTCGAAGGCGACCTGCTTCCCGAGGTAATCGCCTGCGAGACGCGACAGGATGCCGGGCGTCTGGCGACGTTTTCCGCCGCCACCGGACTGACCGCCGCAGGCCCCTGGGAGCTCTCGTCGAGCTCACTCGAGACACGTCCAGCGAGCGGACCTTCGCCGACGACCTTCCTCGGACACTACGACGGCACCGTCGCACCTGTGGACCCGTTCACCGGCACCGAGGGCGCCGCCATCGCAACCTTTACTGAAGCCGTCAGGGCCTTGGGCTTCGCCGATTTCGACCGTGACGGCACGCTCGACATCGCGGCTCTGCTCGAGCACCACTTCGAGGTGCAGGACGGCGAAACCGGCGCGACTCTCTACGTCAGCCCCTACCTCGGCCACCTCGTCGGTGCAGCCGAGTCGTTTCTGGTCGGCGATCTCGACGGCGACTCAGGCCCGGAAGTTCTGGTGGCAACAGAGTTCGGACTGGCCCTGTTCGAGACATCACTTTTCGCACTCTTCGCCGACGGTTTCGAGACCGGCGATACATACAACTGGTGACCTCGACCGTGAGGAGGCGAATCCACATGAGCGCATCCATAGGCTCGACCTCCAGCCGGGGGCTCTTGCTTGCCGTCGTCATTTTTCTGCTGTCGGCGGGCGTGGCGAGTGCGCGCGCGGGCGTCAGCGAAACGGAATTTCACCTCCGCTGGGCAGCGTCCGTCGCAGGTGAGGCCATCGGCTACAAGGGGCTCGAAGCCGTGGACCTGAACTCCGACGGCCGGGCGGAGATTCTGGCTGCCGCCGATCCCTGGGAGCAGGGCGGCTACTGGTACATCCTCGAACGACAGGGGGAGGCTCTCGTCCAGATCTACAGCTCACTTCCCCGCCAAGACGGAGTCCAGGGCGTCGCGACGGGGGTCGAGAGCGGCAGAGTGAGAATCGTCGTCGCGGGCTCCTCTTCCCTGACGCTCTACGACGGAGCCACGCGACACCAGCTGGCTACCTTCCCTGCGCCGACATCCGGCCAGGAGGCGCTCGCCGTAGCCGACATCGACGGTGACGGAATCCTCGACGCGGTGGTCTGCGATGCAGTCAATTTGTATGTCTATGAGCTCCTGCTCGGCACGGTGCGCACCAAGTTCGGATTCGGTTGCGCCGACATCGCGATCGGTCAGATCGACGCGGATCCGCAGCTGGAGATCGCTCTCGCCGGGAACGCTTCGGGCGGATTCATCCTCGACGGCCAGTCGCTGCTCGTCGATTGGGCCGACCTGCGCGGCTTCGGCTACGAACTCTGCCTGGGTGACTTCGATGGCGACGGTCTCGACGAAGTAGCCTCCCAGATCCTGGAAACGGGAGGGATTCGTGTCCAGGATCCAGCGACCGGCGCGTTGCTGTGGGAGGTGCTTAGCGGCGAGATCGCCGCGCTGGCTTCGGCCAACCTCGACGCCGAGCCTGGCAGCGAGCTCCTCTGGGGTGAAGGGCAGTGGGGGTCGATCCATCTGCTCGACGGCGCCTCGTCGCTGGAGATCCGGGCGATCGCCAATCCTGAGCACAGCGTGACGGCGATCGCCGTCGGCGATACGAATGCCGACGGGATCGTGGACGTCCTTTGGGGAGCCGGGTGGACGTCCTCCGGTCCGGATCACCTCTACGTCGCGAGCAGCGACTCGACGGTCTTCGCGGCCCGCACGGAGGACTGGCGCGCTCCGTTCACCGGGCTCGGTGTGGGCGATTTCCGGGGCGACGGCAGTCTCGAGGTGGCGACCGCGACGAGGGCGAGCAACTCCTCCTACTCCGGTGGAGTTCCCCTGGTGCTTTCCTTCGCCAGCGGTCGCGTGCTGCGCGCCCTGCCGGGCGGTACGCTCGAGCCGAGAGTCGGGGGCATGGTCTCGGGCCAGATGGACAGCGACCCGCAGCTCGAAATCTGCCTCGCCGGACAGCGCTGGCTCGGTTGCTACGACGGCGCCGATTTCGCCGAGCAATGGTTGGTCACGCTGGCCGACGATGCCTACACCGTACAGAGCGGCGAGCTCGATGGCGATCCCTTTCCCGAGCTGACGGTCGGCACCGAGAACAACTTCGTCTACGGGTTCGAAGCCGACACCGGGTGGCTCAAATGGCGCACGCCGCCAGCGCCCCTGACCTACCCGCCGATCGATCGCATCCGGCTTCTCGACCTCACCGGCGACGACCGTCAGGAGGTGGTCGCCAGCGCCGCTCGCGGCTCGGGCACGGCGCTGACAACCTTCGACGGCGGTTCGGGATTCGTTGCGGCTGGCCCCTGGAGCGCGGATGTGCTTTCGCTGCACGTTCCGCCGGCCATCGCCTCGCCCGGACTCCTGCTGGTCGGGCAGGAGGCAGGAGGCATCGTCCAGCTCGATCCCCTGACCGGAACGGTCGGCTTGCCGATCGCCGTTTTTCCGGACGGTATTGCCGCCTTCGGCCTGGCCGACTTCAACCGCGACGGCACGCTCGACATCGCGGCGCTGCTCGAGGACCACTTCGAGGTGCAGGACGGCGAGACCGGCGCGACGCTCTACGTCAGCCCCTACCTCGGTTATCTGGTCGGTGCAGGCGAGTCGTTCCTGGTGGGCGACTTCGACGGCAATCGGGTGCCGGAGATCCTTGCCCCGACCGGAGCCGGTCTGGCCCTTTTCGCTGGGCCGCTTTACCTCGTCTTCGCCGACGGCTTCGAGACGGGCGACACGTCGAACTGGTAGCGACGCCCTTCAGCGCGTCGGCGTTTTGCGCTTGAGGCTCACGGCGAGGAGGGCCGCCTGGGTGCGGTCCTGGACGCCGAGTTTGTCGAGCAGGATCGAGACGTAGCCTTTGACGGTGCCTTCGGTGAGACCCAGGCGGTTGGCGATCTGGCGGTTGCTCTTGCCTTCGGCGACGAGGTCGAGGACGGAGCGTTCGCGCGGGGGGTGAGGTCGTCGAGCGGGGTGCGTTCGGGGCGCTTCATCAGGATGCGCTGAGCTTCCGAGTGGAGCGTCGGCCGGTCGCGGGCGGCGTCGCGCACCGCGCGCACCAGCTCGATGCGCGAAACATCCTTCATCAGGTAGCCCATCGCCCCGGCCGCCACCGCTGGTTGGGATGGCCCTAAGCGGCTCCCGCTCTCTTCCGATGGCGTTTGTGCCGCGGGCGGCGCGGGGCGGGGTCGGTCTCGGCGGAGATCTGGGTGTCGACGACTTCGAACGGACCGAACGACGCGACGGGCGGTGGGCCGGCGAGGCCGGTCAGCCGGACGGAGAAGCGGGCTTCGCCGGGCTTGACGACCGGGCGCTCGAGCACCGCCGCAAAGTGCCGCCTCTCGGCCCAGAAGACGCCGGGATCGGCGGATCCGGTCTGCAAGGCGATCGGATCCGCTGGCTCGAGGTGGGCGGCGATCCAGTCACGCAGCGCGGGCGTCGCCGCCGCTTCCACGGGCTGAGCACAACCTCCAGCGGAGCGGCCAAAGGCGAAGAAGCCGTCGGCCGTGAAGGCCGCAAACGACCACGTCTCCCCGGTACTCACCCGGCTTCCAGGCCAGCCGTCTAGCAGGTCGACGAACTCCCCGGGCGAAAGCGCCAGGAGGCGGTGCGACGAGGCGGGGTACGGCATCCGGTTCCCGATCAACATCAGGACGAGGATCGCCCCGGCGCCCGCCGCGTGCAGGCGCCCCCTGCGCGCGAAGTCGAAAAGCATTGCCAGCCCTTCCGCAGCGACCGCCACGGCAAAGGGGAACAGGTAGTAGAGAAAGCGCTTGTCCGCCCAGTCGTAGATCAGGGTGAAAAAGATCGTCAGGCCCAGGAGCGGGAAGAGCACCGCTTGCGCCCAGGGGGAGGTGCGGTGGGCGCGGACGAAAACCAGTCTCGAAAAACCGGCGAGATAGAGCGGAACGACCGCCAGGCCGAGCAGCGCGATGGCAACGACGGCGAAGTACCAGACGTTGCCGAACGACGGGTGAAGCAGGAATTCGACGAGATGGGCGTTCGGACTCGAGCGGTTGTGGAGTTCGCGCACGATCAGCCAGAGGACCGGCAGCGGCAGTGCGGCGAGGAGCGCGCGCCAGGGCCAGCGAGTCGCCAGGACCTCGCGGCGATGGACGACCACGGCAAGAGCCAGGGCGATGCCGACGATCACCCCGGCGTAGTGAAAGAGAAAGCTCGCCGAGAGCAGCAGTGCGCACGACAGGTACTTTCGCGGCTCCTCTGCTGCGCGCACGAAGGCGACCGCCGCACCCAGAAGAAACGGCAACGTCCAGACCTCTCCCATGACGTAGCGCGTGTAGCCGAAAAGCGACCCGTTCGAGACCAGGAGCGCCACGGCGAGAGCGGCCACGAGCGGCGAGTGACGCAGGCGAATCAGACGATGCAGCAGGATCGCGGCGAGCCCGAGCATCGCGAAGTTGAGGTACGGCAGCAGAGGGAGTGCCGAGAGGCGGTGGAGCAGGGCGATGACGAGGGGCAGACCGGGCGGTCGGTGCGTCGAAGGCACGGGCAGTCCGCTCCAGAACAGTCCGTTCGCCAGCCAGTCCCAGGAATCGGGGCCCATGTACGGATAGCACCAGGTGAGGTCCGACGCGGCGAGATGCGGCAGCGCGCCGCAACCGCCGACGATCGTCAGGAGCAGGATCGCCTTCGCCGCCAGGTGGGTCGGCGAAGAGCGCAGGATTTGCCAGTTTCTAGACAGGATGAGGTCTCCAGACCTTCGCGCAGCGCGCGCTCGTCAGCGCGTCGGCGCTTTGCGCTTGAGGCTCACCGCCAGGAGCGCCGCCTGGGTACGATCCTGGACTCCCAGCTTGTCGAGCAGGATCGAGACGTAGCCTTTCACCGTACCTTCGGTGAGGCCGAGGCGGTTGGCGATCTGGCGATTGCTCTTGCCTTCGGCGACCAGGTCGAGCACCGAGCGTTCGCGCGGGGTGAGGTCGTCGAGCGGGGTGCGTTCGGGGCGCTTCATCAGGATGCGCTGGGCTTCGGGGTGGAGCGTCGGGCGGTCGCGGGCGGCGTCGCGCACGGCGCGCACGAGCTCGATGCGCGACACGTCCTTCATCAGGTAGCCCATCGCCCCCGCCGCCACCGCTTCGCGGATCGCCGCTTCGTCGGCGAGGCTGGTGAGCATCAGAACGCGTGGCGGCGCCGGCGGGGAGGGCAGCGCGAGCAGGCGGCGGAGCGCCTCGATGCCGCCGATGCCCGGCATCATGACGTCCATCAGGACGACATCCGGGTGGCGCTCGGCGGCGAGCCGCACCGCCGACTCGCCGTCCTCGGCCTCGCCGACGACTTCGATGCCCTCCTCCTGTTCGAGAAGTGTCCGCAGACCTTCGCGCACGATCTCGTGGTCGTCGACGAGCAGCAGACGAACTACGGGTGTGTGAAGGCTGGGCGGGGCAGGCGTCTCGGGCATCGCTTCACTCCGATCCGGCATCGGCTCCGGCATCAACGGGGCAGCCGGGCTTCGACCGTCGTACCGTGACCCGGCGCGCTTTCGACGATCAGTTGACCGAACTGGCTGCGAATCCTGTCACGCATCGACGCCAACCCCATGCCGCCGTCGGAGCGTTTCGGCCCGGCCGACTCCTGAGCGCTGCGGCCATTGCGGGCGCTCCTGGCGTCGAAGCCGCGGCCGTCGTCCTGCACCGTCAGGACGACCTCGCCCTCGAGCGAGGCGACGCGGATCTTCACCTGCCGGGGGGCGGCGTGCTTGGCAGCGTTGGCCATCGCCTCCTGCGCCACGCGCAGCAGCATCTCCTCGCGTTCGCGCGACTGGCGCTCGTAGGTCGAGGCCTCGAGATGCGTGCCGATTCCCTGCGCCGCCAACGTGGCGAGCTCGGTCAGCAGCGCCTCGACCAGCCCGTGCCGGTGCAGCATCACCATCGCCGGCGCCGGCAGCTCGCGACTCGAGAAGTCGGCGCCGCTGCCACCGCCACCGCCACCACCGCCCGGGGCGAGCTCGCGCAGCAGCCCGCGCATTTCGCCGAGTGCCCGCCGGTTGAGCTCGATCAGGCGCTCCACCTTCGGCGACGCCTCGTCGATCCCCTTGCGCAGAAGGCCGGGAAGCGACTCGGCGAGGAGCGTCGAGCTGAACAGCAACTGGGTCACCGAATCGTGGAGGTCGCGCGCCAGGCGCTGGCGCTCCTCGAGCACCGCCAGCCGGCGCTCCTGGGCGAAAAGGCGCGTGTTCTCGATCGCCACCGCGAGGTGGTCGGCGACCAGCTCGAGGAGCTGGACGTCGACGGCGGTGAACGGCCGGTCGCCTTCGACGTTGACCACGCCGAGCGGCCGGCCGGCGTGCAGGATCGGCACCGCGAGCTCGGCCAGCACCGCCAGCCCCGAGGGCGGCTGCACGTAGCGCGGGTCGGCGGCGACGTCATTGACCACCTGAGTCCGCCGCTCGCGCACCGCCGCGCCCATGACGCCGCGGGAGACCGGGATGCGGTCTTCGTGGCGGATCCGCTCCTTGTACGAGCCGCCGCGGATTCGCACCACGAGGATCTCCGCGTCGCGTTCGTCGACAAGCGGCAGGTCGACGTTGGCGTAGCCCAGGAGCTCGTGGATCGCGTCGGCCGTCTTCTGCAGCATGTCGAAGAGCTTCAGGTCCGAAGCGATGATCCGCCCGACCCGCATCAGCAGGAGGAGCTTCTCGCCGGCGCGGGCGTCGTTCGCGAGGTCGGGCGAAGGGTTCAAGGGCTCTCGACCCGGGACGGTACCGCGAACGACCTTCACCGGTCCATCTTGCCCTCCGCGCCGGTCGGGCGCCCCTAACTTTCGTCGGGTGGAGGGCCCGACCATGGTCGGGCCGCGGTTCAAGCAGAACGCGTTCTTAGTCCGGCGTGTGGAAGTAGCGAACTCCGGGCAGCAGGCGCCGGGATTCCGCCGCAAGCGGCAGCTCATCGCCGTCGCGATCGACGATACGGCGCGCCGTCCCGGCCGCAGCTCTTTCGAGCGCACCCGCAGTCGACCACGCGGCCAGAATCTCCTCCCCCGACCCGCCCGTTGCGCTCGTGCGGCGGAAGCGCAGGCCGCGCGCACCGTCTGGGAGGGCGTCCGGGCCGGCGACCGGCAGGACGCCCGGCGCCGGCGCTCCCAGGCAGGTCGTCCCGCGGAGCTCGCGGATCAGCGTGGCGAGCGCCCGGAAAGAGGGCCGCTCACGCAGCGAGCCGTCGGGCTGCGGGTCGCACAGACCGTAGCCCTTGGCGACCAGCTGCCACCAGTCGATCCGCTCCACCAGGCCGGTGCCCGCGGCCAACAGGTAATAGCGCGCCAGAAAATCCGCCTGCGCCTCCTCGTCGACGGCGACGCTCTTGCCGGCGGGAGAGTGCGGCCCCTCGCGCAGCGGCCAGTTGACCTCAGAGATCCATTGCCGCGCCGAGGAGATCCGGCGGGCGGTGCCGGCGATCGCCGCCAGGAGACGGACTTTGCCCTCGGTGTCGAAGCCCAGCTGGCGATTCTCCGGCGCGCCGCGGCGATCGACGTAGAGCAGGCTCGAGAG
>JAYTAM010000359.1:0-5971 GCA_043737505.1 Thermoanaerobaculia bacterium | reverse complement strand
TCGGACTGGGCAACAACGACCACGGCGAGCCCAACCAGCCGCTCAACATGACGGCGCTCGCCATTCGCACGAGCTCGCGCATCAACGGTGTCTCGGAGTTGAACGCCCGGGTCTCCGCCAAGATGTGGCACCACCTCATCCCGGCGAACCGGCCGGAAAACGAACAGATCCGCGCCATCACCAACGGCGTGCATCACCCGAGCTGGCTCGGCCTCGAGCTCCAGGAGCTCTTCGCCAGCTGGTTCGGCGAGCGCTGGCCGCAGGTCGTGACCAGTCCCGCGGGACGCGAGGCCGTCCTCGCCGCGCCGGATGCTCCGCTCTGGGAGGTCCACCTCGCCCAGAAGCGCCACCTCGCCCGCTTCCTGCGCTCGCGGCTGCGGGATCAGTTCGCCCGCCACGGCCTCTCGCCGCGCGAGCTCCGCCAGCTCGAGCACACCTTCGACCCCGAGGTCCTGACGATCGGCTTCGCCCGCCGCTTCGCCACTTACAAGCGGGCGGGCCTGCTGTTTTCGGATCTTCACCGCCTGAGGAAGCTCGTCGGCGACAGCGCGCGGCCGCTGCAGATCCTCCTCGCCGGCAAGGCCCACCCTGCCGACAAGGCCGGGCAGGAGCTGATCCAGCACATCTTCCAGCTTTCGCAGTCGGAGGCGCTCAAGGGCAAGGTCTTCTTCGTCGAGGACTACGACATGCGGGTCGGCCGGATGCTCGTCCAGGGGGTCGACGTCTGGCTGAACACCCCGCGACGCCCGCTCGAGGCTTCGGGCACCTCGGGCATGAAAGCGGCGATGAACGGCGCGCTCAACTGCTCGATCGCCGACGGCTGGTGGCCCGAGGGCTACGACGGCGAGAACGGCTGGGTCATCGGCACCGCCGCCGAGGACCCGACCCGGGATACTTCGGTCGGCAAGGAGCCGATGGCCGACGAGGCCAAGAGCGACCGGGAAGACGGCCTGGCGCTCTACGACCTGCTCGAGGAGCAGATCGTCCCGATCTACTACAACCGCGACGAAAACGGCCTGCCGATCGAATGGCTGCGGCGGATGAAAGAGGCGATCGCCACCATCACCCCGAAGTTCGCCAGCGACCGCATGGTGCGCGACTACACCGAGCTCGCCTACGCCAGCCTCCTCGAGGCCGCGGCCCCGCCCGCAGGGCAGGTCTAGAAGTTGCTTTCAGAAGAAACAAAGCTCGAACAAAGGAGATTCAGATGATGGGCTCTCGCCTCGCCGCACTGCTGTTGACCTTCGTGCCAGTACTCCTCTCCGCGTCCCGGCCCGCCGAGGCGGTCGAAGTGGGGGCCTACAGGCCTGACCCGACGCTCCAGCCGGCCCGTGCGGCGGTCGTCGCGCCGCTGCGGATCGCCGAGGCGCTGTCGATCGCGCCCTTTTCTCAACTGACCTCGGCGAAGGACGGAGCCCGCGCCGAGCTCGAGGCGCTCGCCACCTGGAACGGTGAGCACCGCCCGCGCCATCCGCTGCAGGTCGGCTTTGCGCGGGAGCTCGAACGACCACTGCGGATGCAGGTCGAGCTCGGCACCTGGAGCGGCCGAGTCGGTGAGCGGGCCGGCGATGGGTTCGTCGGCCGTTCCTCCACCGGCGCTTTCGTCTGGGGAACCTCCGCCGCCGTGGAAGACGCCGCGGCGCTGCGCATCGAGCTCGCCGAAGTCGACCTGCCGCCCGGGACGCGCCTCTGGGTTTACGGCCTCGGCGGCGAGCCGCGCGCCTTCGACCTCCGGCATCTGCGCAGCGACAGGACGCTCATCTCACCGGTGATCGACGGAGACCGGATCTATCTCGAGGTCGAGCTGCCGCAGGGTCGTGTCGGCGAGAATCAGGGCTTCACGGTCCGCCGCCTGCACGAACTCGTACGCCCGCGAGCCGAAGTCGAACCCGCCGCGACCGAGGCCGACGCCTGCCTGCAGAACGGGGAGTGCTTCGACGCCGTCGATTTTCCCGGTATCGAAACCGCGCGCGACAGCGCCATTCAGTATATTTTCACCGACGGCGATACTTTCGTCTGCTCGGCGACGTTGCTCAACGACGTCAACCCGGCCACGGTCGAGCCCTGGATCCTCACCGCCAACCACTGCGTCCCCACGCAGGATGTCGCGCTGACCATGGACACGGCATTTCACTACCGCCGAATCGCCTGTGGAACGACTGCCAACAGCTTTGCACCCGGCCCCTACGGCGCCGACCTCGTGGTGGCTTCCGCGCAGACCGATGTCGCGCTGGTTCGCTCGCTCGATGGCGACCTCATTCCGGCCGGCGTCGTCTACGCCGGCTGGACGAGCATCCGACCGGCGGACGGCATCGTTCTCCATCGCATCTCCCACCCTTTGAACGAAGCCCTGACCGGGGTTTACACGCAGATGTACAGCTCGCATCAGGTCGATGACACGCCGCCGATCGACTGCTTCGACGCCGGGGCCCCGCTCGCGGACTATCTCTACACGATGAACACGAACGGCACCGGAATCTCGGGCGGAAGCTCCGGCTCGGCGATCATGCAGGCGAACGGTCAGGTCGTCGGTCAGCTCTTCGGCACTTGCGGCACGCCGCCGACGCGGGATGGCTGCGGCACCGACGAGAGTATTGTCGACGGCGCCTTCTCGACCTCCTACCCTCTGCTCGCTCCTTATATCGCGACCCTCGGTGAGCTCTGTTTTCGCGACGTCGATACCGCCTGCCTGCTCAATGGCAAGTTCAAGGTCGAAGTCGAGTGGACGACCGCCACCGACACCGGCAACGGCCGAGTCATGGCGTTCAACGGCGAGCGCGCGGAGTCTTCCGAGTCCGCTTTCTTCTGGTTCTTCAACCCGACCAACTTCGAGATGGGGGTGAAGATGGTCGACGCCTGTGTTGCGCCGTTCAACCGCTACTGGGCGTTCGTCAGCGGCCTGACTTCGCAGCAGTATCGGCTACGGGTGACCCAGATGTCGACCGGCGAGGTCGAGACCTACTTCAACCCGCTCAACACATTGCCGACGACGGAGGGGGATACGGACGCTTTTACCTGTCCGTAGCCACGACCTCAGCTACTTCGACGTGGCCGGCCCCTTCGTCCACTGATCCAGCCAGTCGAGGACGGTGTCGTGCCAGAGGATGGAGTTCTGGGGCTTCAGCACCCAGTGGTTCTCGTCCGGGAAGTAGAGCAACTTCGACGGAATCCCTTTGCGCTGCGCGGCGGTGAAGGTGGCGAGGCCACCGGTTTCGACGACCCGGTAGTCGAGCGCGCCGTGGACGACCAGCACCGGCGTTTTCCAGTTCTTCACCAGGTCGACCGGGTTGTGCTTGGCGTAGCCGGCCGGGTTCTCCCACGGCGTGCCGCCATGCTCCCACTCCGGGAACCAGAGCTCCTCGGTGGCGTAGTAGGCGTAGCGCTCGTCGAGGTTGCCGTCGTGCGACACCAGGGCCTTGAAGCGATCGGGCCATGCGCCGGCGATCCAGTTGACCATGTAGCCGCCGTAGGAGGCACCCAGCGCGCCCACTCGCTCGCCGTCCATCCACGGATGGGCCTGGAGCGCCGCCTCGAGGCCCTTCTTCAGGTCCTCCAGGGGCTTGCCACCCCAGTCGCCGCGAATCGCGTCGGTGAACGCCTGGCCGTAGCCGGTCGAGCCGTGGAAGTCCACCATCACCGCCGCATAGCCGCGTCCGGCGTAGGTCTGCGGGTTCCAGCGATAGTGGAAGTCGTTGCCGAACGAGCCCTGCGGACCGCCATGGATCAGGAAGGCGACCGGATACTTCTTCGCCGGGTCGAAGTCGACCGGTTTGACGATGTAAGCGAAGACCATGTCGCCGCCGGCGCCGCGGAAGCTCATCTGCTCCGGCTCGCCCAGTTTGACCGCAGCGAGACGCGCGTCGTTGATCTGCGTGATGCGCTTCTCGCCGCTGCCGTCCGCCGAGACCGTAAAGAGCTCCACCGGCGACTTCAGGTGGTTCTTGCTGTAGAGCAGCCGGCCGCCGGCGGCGAGGCCGATCGAGCCGTTGGTGCCGGAGCCGACGACCGTGCGCGGCGCGCCGGTCGCGGCGTCGATGGCGAAGATCGCCTTCTGCCCCACATCCTGCGCCGCGACGTAGAGCGTCTTGCCGTCCGCCGACCAGGTGATCTCCTCCGGCGAGCGGTCCCAACCCTCGGTCAGCACGCGATCGGGTCCGTCGAGTCCCTCCCGCACCACCAGCACGAAGCGGTCGGCCTCGAAGCCGGGGCGAGCCATCTTCATGTAGACCAACCGTTTGCCGTCGGGCGAGAAGCTCGGCTGGGTGTCCCAGGCCGGGTTGGTGGTGAGCTTCCGCGGCGCCGCCGAACCATCGAGCGGCGAATAGAAGAGGTCGAAGTTGGTCGACCAGGCCTCCTCGCGGCCGACGTTCCGCGCCGAGTAGACCATCCCCTTGCCGTCGGGGGTGAAGGCGTATTCCTCCGCGCCACCGAACGGCTTCGAGGGGGCATCGGCGTCGAAACCCGGCATGAGGTCCGTAGCGTCTCCGCCGCCCGCGGGCATCGAGAAAATATGATTGCGCCGGCCGTCCGCCCAGGTATCCCAGTGGCGCATGAAGAGTCCCTCGTAGATCCGGCCCGAGGCCTTGCGCGTTGCCATTTCGTCGAGCTTCGCCTTCGTACAGGCGACATCCTTGCCGCACGACGGGAAGACCTCCATGCTGAAACCGAGGAGCTTGCCATCCGGCGAGAGCTCGAGGTTCGAGACGTCCAGCGGCAGATCACTCACCTGCACGGCCTCGCCGCCGTCGAGTGCCAGCCGGAAGATCTGCGACGACCCCGTGCGGGTCGAAAGGAAGTAGATCGACCGGCCGTCGGCGGCCCAGCGGCCGTTGAAATCGCCCGACTTGTCGGTCGTGATCTGCCGCAGGCCCGTGCCATCCGTGCTGACGAGCCAGAGATCATTACGGCCGGCATTGCCTTCGACATCGGTCGTGCGAAGCGTGAAGAGGACCTGCGTTCCGTCCGGCGAGACCTGCGGATCGGAGATCCGCTGCATGGCGAGCAGGTCGTGGACCGAGAAAGGATGCCGCTCCTTGTGCGACTCGGCGAAGCTTGCCGAAGGCAACCCTGACGTGATCACCCACGCGAAAAGACCGGTAAAGGAAAAAATGGATCGTCTCACGCACTGGCTTCTCATCAGAAAGTCTCCCAATCGGATTCGGCCGCCTGCAGGGAATCGGAAACGGGCCGGCAGCGCCGCCCGCCGCGCGATCGTACCGCAGGGGTCTGTCAGGCTCCATCCCGGAGCCGGCGAGCTCGAGCGCTCCGAGAGCCACCCGCACCTCGACCTCGCCACCGCGGCAACGCAACCAACCCCTTTACCAGCAGCCTTTCGCGCCCCGGCCGTCGAGCTCGCCAGGTCGACTCGTTTCAGGGCAGGTAGTTCTTTTGGGCTGGCTCGATAGAATGCGCGGCCATGCGCGAGAAGAAGCGTGCCGCGAGCGCCGGTAATCCGGCGCTCACGCCCCGACCGACGACGATCGTCGAGGCGCCGCGCCTCGCGGCGCGGCTCGGGGTCGACCTCTTCCTCGCCGTCGAGACCTTCCAGCAGACCGGCAGCTTCAAGTTCCGCGCCGCCGCCCACGTCGCCGCGAACGTACCGAACGAAACGCTCATCGCCGCCTCATCGGGAAACTTCGGTCAGGCGCTGGCGCGCGCCGCGCAGCTCGCCGGCAAGCGGGCGATCATCGTCATGCCCGCCACGTCGGCCCAGGTCAAGGTGGATGCGGTGCGAAGCTTCGGCGGTGAGGTGGTCTTCGTCGATACAAAACGGGAAACCCGCGCCGCCAAGGTGGCGGAGGTCTTCGCCGAGCATCCCGACGCTTACCTCGGCAGCGCC
Source organism: Thermoanaerobaculia bacterium (assembly GCA_043737505.1). Lineage (GTDB taxonomy): Bacteria > Acidobacteriota > Thermoanaerobaculia > Multivoradales > JAGPDF01 > JAGPDF01. The sequence continues at coordinate 132 of JAYTAM010000359.1, read as the reverse complement.
TTCGACGACCCCTACGTGATCGCCGGCAACGCCTCCCTGGCCCATGAGCTCGCGGCGCTCGCCAGCCCCACGCGAGCCGGTCTACCCGGCCGGCCCTTCGATACCGTCGTCGTGCCGCTCGGCGGCGGCGGG
>JAYTAM010000358.1:0-5980 GCA_043737505.1 Thermoanaerobaculia bacterium | reverse complement strand
CGGCATCGCCGAGCGCACCGTCCGCCGCGACTGGAGCTTCGCCGCCGCCTGGCTCGCCCGCGAGCTGGGGGGCGGCGAAGAGTGAGCGAAGCGGAGGGCCAGGAACGCCTGCTCGAGCTCTTCGACGCAGCTTCGGCGCTTGATCCTGAAGAGCAGCGCCACTTCGTTCAGCAGCTCGAGCTCGCCGACCCGGCGCTCGCCCGCGAGCTCGCATCGCTGCTCGCGTTCGCGCCGGGGGCGCGCGAAAGGTTCGACGAGCCGGCGTTGGCGCGGCTTGGAAATGCCTACATCGAAGAAGCGGACTCGTTTCCCGAACGGCTCGGGCCGTTTCGGCTGCTGCGGGAGATCGGGCGCGGGGGGATGGGGCGGGTCTTTCTCGCCATCGAGGAGCGCGCGGCGTTTGAGCGCCGGGTGGCGCTCAAGCTGGCGGACCGGCCGTGGCTCGCTCCCGACCGATTGTCGCGGATGCGCGAGGAGATCCGCATCCTTGCCGCGCTCGAGCATCCTGGGATCGCGCGCTTTCTCGACGGCGGCGCGCTGCCGGACGGCACCTGGTATCTGGCGCTGGAGTACGTCGAGGGGGAGGACCTCCTCACCCACGCGGGGCGGCTGCCGCTCGGCGAGCGTTTGCGGCTCTTCCGCGACGTCCTCGAGGCGGTCGCGTACGCCCACGAACGCGGCGTCGTGCATCGGGATCTCAAGCCGTCGAACATCCTCGTCGCTGCCGACGGTCGGCCGCGGTTGCTCGACTTCGGCGTCGCGAAGCTGCTCGAAGAGGACGTCGGCGATCTCGAGCCGGCGACGCGCACCGAGCATCGCGCCTTCACCCCCGCCTACGCCAGCCCCGAGCAGTTTCTCGGACAGCCGGTCCTGCCCTCGTCCGACGTCTACTCCGCCGGCGCGATCCTCTACGAACTCCTCTCCGGTACGCGCCCGCATCAGGACGCGGGCTCGACCCGCGCCATGCTCGAACGCGCGGTGTTGTCGACCGAACCGCTCGCGCCGAGCGCGCGGCACCGTGCGGGCCGAAAGAGCGATGAGGCCGCGCAGGTGCTCGTCGAACGTGGATTCATCGGCAAAGACCTCGACGCCATCTGCCTCAAGGCGCTGCGCCGCGAGCCGGCGGCGCGCTACGCCGACGCGAGCGAGATGGCGCTCGACCTCGATCGCCATCTCGCCGGCCTGCCGGTGCACGCCCGACGCGGCGGCACGATCTATCGCGCCTCGACGCAGCTGCGCCGGCATCGCATGGTCCTCCTCGCTTCCTCTGCGGCTTTGGCGCTTCTCGCCCTCGGCTGGGCGCTCGCGGACCGCTCCGGCCTCCGACTTCCCAGCTCGCGGATTCCACCGCAGCCCGCGTCCACCGCGTCGCTGCCCGAGATCGGCGAGCTCTCGGCGCGCTTCGCGGCTTCGCCCGATCGGCCAGAGCTGGGCCTCGCGCTGGTCGAGGCGCTGCTCGCCCGCGGCCGTGGCGAAGAGGCGATGGCGGCGGTCGCGCGGCTGCGGCAGATTTCGCATCTTCCGGAAATCGGCGCGCTCGCGCTGGCGGTCGATCTCGCCGAGGCCGAGGTCGCGCTCGCGGTCTCCGAGCTCCAGCGCGCGGCACACGTCGCGGGGAGCGCCGTTTCTTCTGCGACGCGCTCCGGAGAGAATGGACTTGCCCTGCGAGCGCGGCAGATTCAGGCGGAGGCCCTTCTCCGCTTCTCGTCGCCCGCGGAGTCGGAAGCGAGGTTCGGCGAGATCTTCGCCGACGCCGAGGCGGCGGGAGAGGGAAGGCTCGCGGCCCGGGCGCTCCTCGCACGGGCGCAGGCCGCCCGGCGCGGGGCGCGCGCCGACGAGGCGGCGGCGCTGGTCGCGCAGGGGCTCACCCGTTTCCGCGCTCTCGGCGATCGCGCCGGCGAATCCGAGGCGCTGACCTGGCGCGCCCGGCTCGAAGGCGAATCGGGAGCGCTCGAGGCCGGGCTCGCGTCGCTCGACGAAGCGCTACGGATCGCGCGCGAGCTCGGCCATCTCGAGCGCGAAGGGGCGGCGCTCGCCACCCGCAGCGCGCTCCTCAACTGGCGCGGCGACGATGCCCTTGGCGAGCACGCGGCCCTCGAAGCCGTGCGCCAGCTCCGTCTCTCGGGCAATCGCGAGCTCCTCCTCACGCAGCTCACCAACCTCGCCCTCACGCGCGTCGAGCAGTCCGACTTCGAGCAGGCGGCGGAGCTCGTCGCCGAAGCCGAGTCGCTCTCGCGCGTGGTCGGCAACCCTTCGCAACGTGGCTCGGTGCTGCGCGCGCGCGGCTACCTCGCGGAATCGCGCGGCGATCACGACGCGGCGCGCTCGAGCTACGAGGGCGCGGCTCTGGCGGCGCGCGAGGGAGCGGCGACGGAGGCCCTGGCGACCTACCTCTCCGACCTCGCCTGGCTCGAGCTCAACGCCGATCGCGCCGGCCCCGCCGCCGATGCCGCGCGCGAGGCGGCCATTCTCTTCCGCCGCGGCGGCGACGAGCGCTCGGCGGTGCAGGCCGACTGCGTGCTGGCGTGGAGTGAAGCGCGACTCGGCGACCGCGCCGCAGCCGAACGACGGCTGACCGAGATCGAGCGCCAGGCCGAGGCGATGGACGCCGACCCCTTGCGCTACTCGGCGCTCCTGGTCCGCGCCGCCCTCGCCGAGCTGGCGGAAGATTGGCCGCGGGCGGCGGCGCTCCGCCGCCAGACCGCCGCGATGGCGGCCGACTTCACTTCGCCCGGCCTGGTGCTCACCCAGCGCCTGCAGCTCGCCGAGGCTCTGGCGCGCGCCGGCGACCGGGCGGAGGCTTCCGCGCTCGCGCGCGAGCTCCTCTCCGAAGCCGAACGCCTGGGGCGCGCCGACGTCGCCCGCGCCTGCCGGACGATCCTGCAGCATCTCCTCTGACTCTGGCGGGACGGCGCGGTATTGGCGGTGTAGCGGTGTAGCGGTGTGGCGGTGTGGCGGTGGACTCAGGGCACGACGCCGCTCCAGCCGGCGAAGTTCCCGGTTTCGAAACCGGTGAGGAGCACCCGCCGATCGACCGCGAAGAGCTCGTAGACCCCGACCGCCGGCGAATCGTGCAGGACCAGCGCGCCGCCTTCGACGGAGGGTGTGGGCCGGAGCTTCACCGGCACCCCGAAGTCGTCGAGCGGCGTGGCGTCGGTGACGACGGCGAAGAGCGGGTCGGCGACGACGCGGAAGTGATGCAGCGCCTGGGCCGGGTCAGCGGTCCGCTTGCAGTTGAGATAGAAGCCGTCCCGGCTCGGGACGATCGCCGCCTCCGCCGGCGCGGCGCAGCCGAGATGGAGCTCGAAGCCGGAGCCGTCCGTCGGCCGGAGGTGGAACAGACCGTTGGCGGCGACGGTCTCGGCGCCGGCGAACAGCACCGACTGCGAATCGGCGGAGATCTGGAAGTGAGCGAAGCCGGCGCCGAGCGGCAGCGCCTCGTTCAGACGCCCCCCTGCCGCGGCCGGGCCGGCGAGCGGCACCGAGTAGAGGTCGTAACGGGCGGCGGCGTCCTGGGTCGCCATGTAGACCACGCGGCTCGAATCGGGCGCGATGCGAAACTGCGCGGCGCTGACGCCGGGCCCGCCGGCGGCGAGCGGCTTGTTGAGCTTGTCGAACTCGGTCGAGGGGCCAGCGACCGGCACCGAGTAGAGCTCGAAGAGTCCGTTCGTCGCCTGATCGCCGAGGTAGACGACCCGGCTGCCGTCGGGCGCGATCTGGAAGAAGTCGATCTGCCCACCGGCGACGAGGGTGGGATTCAGCCGCACCTGCTGATTCGGCGGCCCGGTGAGCGGCGCGCTCCAGAGCTCGCGCTGTACCCCGCCGGTGGCGTCGGACCAGGTGTAGACGACCCGGCCGAAACCGGCGGCGGTCGATTCGCTCGAAAAGTACGGGTACTCGGCGTCCGGCGTCGTGCCCTCGACCAGCACGACCTCGGCCCCCGGCGGACCGGCGACCGGCACCGACACCAGGTCGACGACGCCCGAGGGGTCCCTGCGGCCGAGGAAGACGCGCAGGCTGTCGGCCGTCGGGGCGAAGAAGTTCAGCACGCTTTCGTCCGGCTCGGAACCGCCCAGCTCGACCGTCGCGCCCCCCGCGGCACCGACGCCCGGGGCGCTGTAGATCCGGCGGTGGTTGTGCGTTTCATGATCGACCGAGAAGAGCACACGGGAGCTGTCGGGCGTCCACTGCACCAGGGAGTGCGAAGCGAACATCTCCGGCGTGCCCGGCGGCGAAAGGCGCTTCGGTTGGATCGCGAGGACGCCGTCCGGGCAGACCGGCGCACTCCACAGCTCCTGCGCCGTCTGCGCTCCCGACGGCACCTCGATGGTGAAAGCGACGCGCCGGGAGTCGGGCGAGAAGACGACCCGGGAGCCGTAGCGAAAAGCATCGGAGAGTCCGGAGACCAGCGACTGCGAATCGGATAGCCCGTCGAGCCGCACGCAGCGCAGGTCGCGGTACTGCGGCGGATCTCCCTGGTGGTAGACGGCGTAGACGGCGATCTTGCCGTCCGGCGAGACCCAGACCGTCTCGATGTCCTGGTGCGCCTCGAGCCCCGGGCTCGACAGCGCGGTCGTCGTCCAGGGCAACACGGCCCGGGCGGGGGCGGCGAAAAGGGCCGCAGCCAGCAGCCCGACGGCAAGGGCTACGGACCAGGAGCGAAAGCGGACCTCGACTTCTCTGCGGTGCGTGAGCATCGGAAACTCCTCCTCCATCCAGAACGCGCGAAGAGGCCGCCGAAGCGGCCATGCGGGATGAAGACGCGCCAAGGGAGTGGCGGCGTAGCGGCGCCGGGATTCCGAGTTGAGGCAGCCGAAAAGAGTGCCCGGCGGAGTTTCGCCAGCGGTAACTAGAGAGAAGAGGGAAGAGGGAAGAGGGAAGAGGGAAGAGGGAAGAGGGCGGAGAGCGGGGGCCGGAGGGCGACGGGGCGGAGGTGCGCCGGCTACGGCACCGTCGACGACCAGCGGGTGGTGGTGTTGGTTTCGAAGCCGTCGAGGAAGATCGGCAGGAAGTCCGGAAAGACCACGAAACCGGCGTCGATCGTCGTGTCGAGCACGTTGATGGCCACTGGGAAGGACGAGGTTTCGCCGCTCACGGGATCGACGTCGCTGTCGAGAGCATCGTCGCCCCCGGCGTCGAGGCTGGTGAACCAGTCGGACGGCGCGATGAAGCGCAGGAGCCAGGTCCCCTCCTTGGGACGCAGGTGGTACTCGCCGATGCCGTCGGTCAGCACCGTCCGCCGGAGGGCGAGCACATCGTCATAGAGCTCAACCGTGACCCCCGCTATCCCGGGCTCCCCCACGTTCTGCAGCCCGTTCGCGTTGGCGTCGAAGAAGACCCTGCCGCGAAGCTCGCCGGTCACCCGGAAGCGCTGCCCCTGAATGCTGGAGCTGCTCGTGTCGCCGCCGCTCGACCCGTAGCCGCCCCAGGTCACGACGAAGTCCCCGTCGGCAGAAAGCGAAACCGATGGGCCAACCTGGTCGTTCGTGGTGTAGGTGTTGACCTGAAACTGCCCCCCCAGCGCCGCTCCTCCCGCCGCGTACCGCTGCCCCTGAATACTGCTGCCGAAGGTGTCGCTGCCGCTCGAGCCGAGGCTATTCCAGACCACCACGAAGTCCCCGTCGACATCCAGCGAGACCACCGGGTCACGCTGACCGTTCGTCGTGTAGGCGTTGACCTGAAACTCCCCCCCCAGCGCCGCTCCAGCTGCCGCGTAGCGCTGCCCTTGAATGCTTTGGGACGACGAGTCGCCGCCGCTCGAGCCGTCGCTATTCCAGACCACCACGAAGTCCCCTTCGGCAGTCAGCGCGACCACGGGGAAGAGTTGTTCGCCCGTGGTGTAGGCGTTGACGTGAAACTGCCCTCCCAACGCCGATCCTCCCGCCGCGTATCGCCGCCCCTGAATGCTGTAGTCCAACGTCTCTGTACCGGTGGCGCCGAGGCTCTGCCAGACGACCACGAAGTTCCCGTCGGCGGAAAG
>JAYTAM010000357.1:0-2610 GCA_043737505.1 Thermoanaerobaculia bacterium | reverse complement strand
CGTGCTGCATGACGACCATCTGCCCGAGCCCTTCGAACGGTGCCGCGAAGAGAACTTTTCCCGGGTACACCGTGCGCACCTCGCTCCCGGGTACCGTCTCGAGATCGAGCCCGTTGTGCGGCACCCGGGTGCCGTAGCGCGGGTCGACGCGCGGCCCGAACTCGACGGTGACACGGCCGGCCACCGGCCAGTCGAGCAGGCCGCGAAAGTCGCGGATCGGCAACCCCGCGAGCCCGGCGTCGCTCCGGCCGTAGAGCGCGTCGAGCAGGCTCGACAGTTTTCGCGCCCGCTCGCCCAGCTCGAGCGCGGCGCTGGCGATCTGCTCGCTCTCGAGCCTCGTCCCGGCGAGCATCTGCGATTTGCGCCGCTCGAGGGCGACCAGCTGGTTGCGCCGGTCGTTCTCGCGCGCGAACCAGCCGCGCGCCACCTGGCGCTCGGATTCGAGCTCGCGATGCTGCAGAGCGAGCCGGGCGGCGAACTCCTCGAAGCTCGCCACCGCCGCCGCATCGCGCTGGGCGAGAAATCGCAGCGCCCGCACCGCCGGCAGAAGCGCCTCGCCGGGGGTGAGCGAGAGCAGCATCCGGAGGTAGCCATGTCGCCCCATGCGGTAAAGACCGGTGAGCCGCAGGCGAAGCTTGCGACGCTCGTCGGAGAGCCGCCGCTCGAGGTCGGCGATAGCCGCCTCGGAAGCCGCCGCGCGCTCCTCGGCGATCGCCTTCGCCGAGGCCGCCTCGGCGACTTTCTGCGACTGCAGCTCGAGCTCGAGCTCGAGCCGGTCGATGTCGCCCGCGATTCCCGCCGCGGACTGCTTCACCGTCTCGAGACGCGCGGTCAGCCGGGCGATCTCGCCGCGGATCGACTCGAGCTCCTGCTCGCGCGACGACGGGGAGTCCTGCGCCGGAGCGCCGGTCGTCACGACGAGCAGCAGGGCGAGCGCGGCGAACTTCCTCATTGACCTCCAGGGGCTCCGGGGGCTCCGGGGGCCGCTGCGGCGCCGGGAGCCGGGATGGCCGCGGCGCTGAGCAGGTTCCTGCCGTCGAGCTTCACCGTCGGCGGTACGTCGTACAGCGCGAGGAGGGTCGGCATGATGTCGGCCATGTAGGGCTTCTGCGCCAGGTCGAGCTTGCGGTTCGCGAACAGGATGCCGTCCACCAGCGGCGGATAGACCGAGCAGTGGTCGGCGCTCCAGACGTCGAGGTTGGGTTCGACGATCGACTTGGCGACGATACCGAGCGAATCCTGCCAGCCGACACGATATCCGGAGGCGTTCGCCGGGAAGAGGTCCGGAATGAGCGCCGGATCGTAGGTCCCGTACGCCTCGTCGCGGGTGAACACGTAAGCCACCGGGTGCTCACCGTTCTGCGGATCGACGTACAGCGGAAGCTTGGCGCGAATCTCGGCGGTGAGCGCCTCGTACTCGGCACCCGGCTCGACGATTCCCTGGCCCTCGCGACCCTTGAGGTTGATGTAGACGTTGCCCAGTCCCATGGCGTAGGCGCGGGTTTTCGCCCAGTCGACGTCCTGGAAGAACTGCCCCTGATCGAACAGGTCTTCGAGATTCGCCTGATGGGCGCTCGACCCCTTGAGCACGAGGTAGCCCTCGGTGGCCAACCAGGTGTTGTAGTTCATCGTCCGGCGCCACGGCGCGAAGCCGTGATCCGAGGCGATGAGCAGCGTCGTCCCGGCGGGCATGCTGGCGACCTTCGTCATGACCGTGCCAACGATCCGGTCCATCTGCTGGTACGACTTGAGAATCGAGTCGCCGTACCGGGCGTTCCCCTCCGGGGTGTACATCGGATGCTGCGGATCGGTGTGATGCCACATCACGTGCTGCACCCGATCGGTGAACTCGAAGTAGTGGAAGTAGACGTCCCAGTCATCCTCGAGCAACCCGGCGAGGATCTTCTCCTCCTCGGTCACCGTGAAGTCGGTGTCTTCGTGAAAGATCTGGTCGTCGATCGTTCCGCCCTTGATCGACCAGGTGTCGATCATCCAGCCGATCGTCTTGAAGAGCCCGAAGCGCGAGGCGAGCTCGCCGGCGAAGGCGCGCGGCGCGGTGACGTCGAAGATCGGCGGCAGGTTCGAGGGGTCGAACTGGATCGGCGAAAGGTAGAGGCGCACCTCGGGCTCGATCGACTGGAGGCGGAAGCGGCCGATACCGGAAACCTTGATCAGGCTGTTGAAAGGAAAGACGAAGCGCACCCAGGGGCTCCACTCGCCCGGCGAGAGAGCCAGCCTGGCATCCGAGACCGTGATGTCGACCTTCGACTTGTCGGCGGCGACCTCGATCGTCATCGGGATCCGGATGTAGTCCGACTGCTGCGGAAAGAGTTTGTTCGGCGGGCCCTTGACCTCGGTCGTGAGCGTTCCTTTGTTGTCTTCCAGTTCGACGATCTCGATCGACACCTCGTTGCCGCCGCGCGGCTGGAAGAAGAGCTCCGAGGTGAAGTAGAACGGCTTGCCGATGCGGCCGGAGAGATCGGGCGTGCCCAGACCGGAGAGCATCTCGCCGTGCGGAAACGGCTCGGGGGGAAAGGTCACCGGCATGCGCATCACGCGCACGCGTTTGCCGGCGTCGCCGAGGATCTGCCAGAAGGTGTCTCCCTGGCG
>JAYTAM010000356.1:0-5990 GCA_043737505.1 Thermoanaerobaculia bacterium | reverse complement strand
GCGCCGGCCAGATGAGCCGGGTCGACTCCTGTCGTATCGCGATTTCGAAGGCAAGGGCTTCTCTCGCGGGCTCGGTCGCCGGCTCGGACGCCTTCTTTCCCTTTCGCGACGGACTCGACGTCCTGGCCGCAGCCGGCGTCGCCGCCGTCATCCAGCCCGGCGGCAGCCGCCGCGACGAGGAGCTCGTCGCCGCCGCCGACGAACACGGGATGGCGATGCTGTTCACCGGCCGGCGGCACTTCCGCCATTGAAAGCCTGGCGAGCGGCGCCGCGGGGATTTCTGACTCCCCTTCTCGCGCTGACGCTGGCGTTGGCCCCCGGTGCCCTCAGGGCGGCGGAGCCGGCGGCGATCGACCCCTGGAAGGCGTTGACCGAGCTACGACTGCAGCTGGCGGCGAGCGGCGCGCTGGCGGCGAAGTTCCGCCAGAGCTTCGTCCCGGCCGGGTTCGCCACCGGCGACGAGGAGAGTGGCCGGGTCGCCCTGGCGCTTCCCGATTGCCTGCGCTGGGACTACTCGGAGCCCTATCCCAAGTCGTACCTGCTCTGCGGCTCGCGCCTGCACACCTGGGCGGCCGGCGAGCCCCAGGGAGAGCGGCTTCACGTCGAAGCCCGCAACGAGGCGGGCCTCGACCTGCTCCTCCTGCCCGTCGAGGAGCTCCAGGTGCGCTACACCGCCGTTGCGCGGCCGGCGAGCGGCGGCGCCATCACCGTCGAGCTCGTGCCGACCGCGAAGGGTTCGCGGATCGCTCGCGCGGAGCTCTCCTTCGATCTGGCGTCGCAGCGGCCCACCGCGCTCTCCTACCGCGACCGCGACGGCAATCTGTCGACTTTTCGCTTCGACGCCTTCGAGCTGCTGGACGACGACACCCTCTTCACCCCTCCGACCACCTTGATCTGGAAAGAGCCCTGACTTTCGCCCAGGGCCGGCTCCGGAGCGCTGGCCGCAACAGCGCGGCCGGGCGCGCTCTGGCTGGCCCTCGGCCGACGTTGTAGGATCCGCGCTGCCTCTCGAGGCACCGACCATGGCCGACACCAGCTCCTTCGACATCGTCTCCGAGGTGGATTTCGCCGAGGTCAAGAACGCCGCGATTCAGGCAGAGAAGGAGATCGCGACGCGCTACGACCTGAAGCGCGTCGGCTCGAAGCTGCTGATCGAGGATGAGACGCTCGTCCTCGAGTCGGCGGACGACTTCACGCTGGAGCAGGCCTTCGAGGTCGTCGAAACCAAGCTCGTCCGCCGTGGGGTACACCTGAAATCGCTCCGCCGCGGCGACATCGAACCGGCGAGCGGCGGGCGGGTGCGGCAGAAGATCACCTTTCAGAGCGGCATCCCCCAGGACACCGCGAAGAAGATCGTCGCCGAGATCAAGCGGCTGAAGATCAAGGTGCAGGCCGCCATCCAGGGCGAGACGGTCCGCGTATCCGGAAAGAGCAGGGACGATCTGCAGGCCGCCATCGCCGCCATGAAGGGACTCGAGCTGGACGTGCCGCTCTCCTTCACCAACTACCGCTGACCCCGGCCACCTTCGGAGCGCCGCGCTTGCCCCACAAACTGCTCGACGCCGCCACCCCCGCCGACTCACGGGAGGCCGAACAGTTCATCGCCCTCGTCGCCGACAAGCTGGCGGCGACCGACCGGCTGTTCCGCAACTGTCTGGCCTCGGACGTGCCGTTCATTCAGATGTCCGGGGAGTACATCTTCGACGGCGGCGGCAAGCGCATGCGGCCGGCTCTGCTCCTGCTCTGCGCCCAGATGCTCGAGCGCGACGGCGAAGAAGAGGTGACCTACGCGGCCGTGGTCGAGCTGATCCACACGGCGACCCTGATTCACGACGACATCATCGACCATTCGGCCCTGCGCCGCGGCCGCCGGACGATCAACGAGCTGTGGGGCAACAATCTCACTGTGCTCCTGGGTGACTGGCTCTACACCACGGCGATGAAGATGGCCCTCTCGCACGGCTCCGTGGCGGTGCTGGACCGGCTCTGCGACGCAACCCTGCGCATGACCGAAGGCGAGCTGCTGACGCAGAAGCGGATCGGCGCGATCGACCTCACGGTGGCAGAGTACTTCGAGATCATCGATCGCAAGACGGCCCAGCTCTTTGCCGCCGCCTGCTCGCTGCCGGCCCGCATCCGGCCGGTGCGCGAAGAGGCCATTCTCCCGCTCGAGCGGTTCGGCCGTGCTCTGGGCACCTGTTTCCAGCTCGCCGACGATCTGCTCGACTTCACCGCCACCGCCAGCACGCTCGGCAAGCCCGTGCTCTCCGATCTCAAGGAGGGGAAGCTCACGCTTCCGCTCCTCCTCCTTCTTCCCCGCATCGCGCCGCACGAGCGCGCGAAGATCGAACTCGTGCTTGCGGAACGTGCCTTCTCCTCGGTCAGCGCTGCCGAGATCCTCGAACTGGTGGCGCGCGAAGGAACGCTGGAGGAGGTCGCCGCCGAAGCGCGGCGAAAGAGCGCGGAAGCGCGCGAGGCCCTAGCGGTCTTTCCCGACAGCCCCGCCCGCCGCGCGCTCGAGTTCGCGCCAGACTTCGTGCTCCACCGGCGCGCTTGACGGCGGCGGCCGGACGCCGAGAATCCCGGCCGGCGGCCCGTCCCCGAGCGCGAGCGCGCTCCAGGATTCCGGGGTCGTCGCCAGGACTTCGGCGCTGAAGACACCGGGCAGGCCCGCCACCGCCACGTAGCGAAACTTGCGCACCGTCGAGTCCTGGTAGAGGGCGGCCCCCGGAATCGGCAGGAAGATCGCGTCGGCAGTCCACGCCGGTGCGCCCGCAGGCTCGTCGCCGAAGGCAATGAGCGCCGCCGAAGGCGGCCCATCGGCTCGCTTCCGCGGCCCCTCGCGGTAGGAGAGCTGCAGATAGCCGGTGCGCTCGGCACCGAAATCGAATTCGACCAGTGGCCCAAGACTCGGCGGCCGGCGGCCGCGGCCTGCCAACTCGCTCCACGGCTCGTCGCTGCCGGAGATCCTGTAGCGCTCCGCCTGGAGCGGTTCCGGAGCGGCCAGAACCGCCTCGAATACCGGGCGCTCCGGCCCCGGCAGGGGTGTTCCCCAGCGCCCCAGCGGACTGCGTCCCAGCCGCAGCGGGGCAGCGCCGGGGGACATCGGGCGATCGCCGAAGAGCCCTCTCCAGTTGGTTTCGTAGATCGTCCAGGAGCCGTCCGAGCGCACCAGTTGCTGTCCGCCAGCGAAGAGCTCGAGCGCGAGCCCGCCGGCCCCGGAAGGGCTCCGCAGCTCGACGACCAGCCGGTTGTGGCCCGGCCGGAGCCAGCGTTCCACGCGATAGCGGTCGAGAGCCGCACCGGAGACATAGCGGTTCGATCCGATCCGGACGCCGTTCAAGATCAAGAGATATTCGGCATCGCCGAGGATGAGAATCTCCGCGTCCGGCGGGGCGACGACCAGGTCGAACTCCTTGACCGCATAGAAACCGGCCGCCTGCACGTGCCGCAGGTCGTGGTCCCTCCAGATCCAGGTCGGAGCGTCGCGGTCCGCACCGATACCGATCGCGACCGCACGGTGGCGGACCTCAACGCCTGCCAACATCAGGCCGACAACGGCGGCCGCCAGCCAGACAGAGCGACCCCGCGGGGGGCGACGTTCGAGAGCTCGAATACTTCGCGACACCGCGCGCGACGGTAGCACAGGGAGAACATGGGCTCGGCGATCGCGGGCGGATCGCAGGCAGTATCGCAAGGCGCTGGGCAAGGCGCTGGGCAAGGCGCTGGGAGATTGACTCGCCCGGCGCGGCGAAGTAAATTGAGACGTGCACCCCTACCCAGAAGCCGCACGCCCCGCAGGTACCCCGGTCGCTCGCTCCGGCACCGCCATCATCGGCGCTATTCCCGCCCGCTACGGCTCCCAGAGGCTCCCCGGCAAGGCTCTCCATTCCCTCGCCGGGAAGCCGATGGTCGAGCATGTCTATCGCCGCGCCGTGCGGGCCAAAGGGCTCGACCGCGTGGTCGTGCTCACCGACGACGAGCGCATCGCCCGCGCCGTCGAGTTCTTCGGCGGCGAAGTCGAGATGACGCCGGCGGAATGCGCCAGCGGCACCGACCGCATCGCCTGGGCGGCCCGCAACTGGGACTGCGCCGCGGTGATCAACATCCAGGGCGACGAGCCGCTGATCGACCCCGACGGAATCGGCAGGGTCGCGAGCCACCTGCGTTCCCATCCCGACGATCCGATCGTGACTCTGGCGGCGGACGCCCTCGAAGGCGACCTCGACTCCCCGAGCATGGTCAAGGTGGTTCTCGACCGCGACGGCTACGCGCTCTACTTCAGCCGCGCTCCGATCCCGTTTCCCCGCTTGCCGGGCGGCGCCGCGCCTTTGCGCCACCTGGGGATCTACGGCTACCAGCGGGCGGCGCTGCTCAAGCTCGCGGCCCTGCCCCAGACGCCCCTCGAGAAAAGCGAGTCGCTGGAACAGTTGCGCGCGCTCGAGAACCGCATGACGATCAAGGTGCTGACCGGAGCCAGGCCCTCCTGGGGCGTGGACACGGCTGAGGACGCCGCCGAGGTGGATGCGCGACTCCGCCTGGAGCTGACCCAGGACGAGGGGCAAGCCCCCGGAACCGCCGACAGAGGAGTTTCACGATGACGACGAAGTACATTTTCGTGACCGGCGGCGTGGTCTCGTCCCTCGGCAAGGGAGTCGCCTCGGCGTCGATCGGCGCGCTCCTCGAGTCGCGCGGCTTTCGCGTCACGCTGATGAAGTTCGACCCCTACGTTAACGTCGACCCGGGCACGATGTCGCCCTACCAGCACGGCGAGGTCTTCGTCACCGACGACGGCACGGAAACCGACCTCGACCTCGGACACTACGAGCGCTTCACCCACACCATCACCGGGAAGCTCAACAACTACACCACCGGCCGGATCTACGAGACGGTGATCAACAAGGAGCGCCGCGGCGACTACCTCGGGAAGACCGTCCAGGTCGTGCCGCACATCACCGACGAGATCACGGAGGCGATGATCCGGGTCGGCAAGGGCGTCGACGTGGTGATCGTCGAGATCGGCGGCACGGTGGGCGACATCGAATCGCTGCCGTTCCTCGAAGCGATCCGCCAGTTCCGGCTCGAGCTCGGCAGGAACAACGCCGTCAACGTCCACCTCACGCTCGTCCCCTACATTGCCGCCGCCGAGGAGCTGAAGTCGAAGCCGACGCAGCACTCGGTGCGCGAGCTCCGCGCGATCGGTATCCAGGCCGACGTCCTGCTCTGCCGCGCCGACCGCGCGATCCCGGATGAAGTGCGGCGGAAGATCGCGCTGTTCTGCAACGTCGCTCCAGAGCAGGTGATCGCGGCGCGGGACGTCTCGACGATCTACGAAGTGCCACTGATGTTCGCCCGCGAGGGCCTCGACGAAACGCTCCTCGACCAGCTGAACCTGCCGCGATACGAGCGCGACCTGGCGCCCTGGGAGACGCTGGTGTCGCGGGTCAAGAACCCGAAGCACAAGGTGCGCATCGGCATCGTCGGCAAGTACGTCGAGCTGCCGGACGCCTACAAGAGCCTCAACGAGGCGCTCGCCCACGGCGGCGTCGCCAACGAAGCCAAAGTCGAGCTGGTCTACATCAACGCCGAAGAGCTCGAAGCCGGCAGCTGGCCGCGGGCGCTGTTCGAGGTCGACGGCCTTCTCGTTCCGATCGGCTTCGGGAAACGCGGCACCGAGGGCAAGATCCGCGCGATCCGCTATGCGCGCGAGCACCAGGTGCCGTTCTTCGGCATCTGCCTGGGAATGCAGTGCATGACGATCGAGTTCGCACGCAACGTCTGCGGCATCAAGGATGCGACGTCGACCGAGTTCGACAACGACGCCGTGCAGCCGGTCATCTTCAAGCTCAGGGATCTTCTCGGCGTCGAGGAGATGGGCGGCACGATGCGCCTCGGCGCCTATCCGTGCAGCCTCAAGGAGGGGTCGCTTGCGCGCTCGATCTACGGCGAGGAGGCGATCTCCGAGCGGCACCGGCATCGCTACGAGGTCA
>JAYTAM010000355.1:0-6000 GCA_043737505.1 Thermoanaerobaculia bacterium | reverse complement strand
ACCTTCGTGCACGGCGCCGTGCAGCTCGTCGAGGGCGCCAACAACTTCACCCTGCATGCGCAGGATCCTTCAGGGAACTTTTCTGACCTCGCTGTGACCGTGACGCTGGACCGCGTGGCTCCCGCGCCGGTCGTGGCGGCGTTGGTCTCCGTAGGCGCGCCGGCAACCGGCGGCGCTCTCGTCTCCGGCGCGGCCGGTGCCGCCCCCGAAAGTGGAGCCGGTTACGAGATCCGCTATCGCAATCTGACCAACGGCGCCGTGGTGGACGGCCCGCTCTCGACCGACGGTTCTTTCGCTTCCGCTCTCTCCGCGGAGCCGGGAGATCGCCTCAGTCTCACCGTCCTCGACGACGTCGGCAACGCGAGCCAGCCGCGCACCTTCCTGGTCCCCGGAGTTCCGACCTTGCCGCCGGATCCGGCGACCGTCGCCCCGCCGATCGACGGTACCGTGGCGTCGGGCCTCTGCGCGCAGGTCGCCTTTCTCGTCGCGCCGGCGAACAACATTCAGCGCGGAGTCGCGAGCAGCGCGGTCGATTGTTCGCGAGTGGCGCTCTTGCGAGGCCGGGTGACCGACGCGACGGGGCTGGGCCTGGCGGCGGTGCGAGTCTCCCTGCCGGATCAGCCCGAGATGGGGCTGACGCTCACCCGGGCGGACGGGCGGTACGATCTCGTCGTCCTCGGTGGCGGTAACCTCGTCGTTCATTTCGGCCTTCCGGGCCGCCTCGGCGCCGAGCGCCAGATCCCGCTTGGATGGGGAGAGACCGGCGCGCTCGCGGATGTCGTCCTCGTGGGCGAGGACCCGGCTTCGACTTCGATCGCCACCGGTCCGGCGAGCCCGATGCAGGTGGCCCGCGGGACCGTGATGACGGACTCGGACGGTTCGCGCCGCGCGACGCTGCTGTTCCAGCCCGGTACGAGCGCTTCGCTGCGCTTCCCGGAAGGTCAGGTCTCGCCGCTGACCTCCCTCACCGTCCGCGCGACCGAGTACACCGTCGGCGCCGCGGGACCCCGCGCGATGCCGGCGACGCTGCCGCCGACCTCCGCCTACACCTACGCTGTCGAGCTCTCGGCCGACGAAGTCGAAACGGCGGGAGCCGTCTCGCTCGAGCTCAGCCAGCCGTTGCCGGTCTACCTCGAGAACTTCCTCGGCTTCCCTGTCGGAACCGTCGTCCCGGCGGGGTACTACGACTTCGAGCGGCACCTCTGGATCGCCGAGGCGAACGGAAAGGTGATCGAAGTCCTCGCCATCGCCGGTGGCGCCGCCGAGCTCGATCTGACCGGGAGCGGTCAGGCGGCGACCTCTGCGGAGCTCGCGGCGATCGGCGTCACGCTCGCGGAACGTCAGACGCTCGCGACGCTCTATGCCGTCGGCCAGGAGCTCTGGCGCGTCCCGGTGCGGCACTTCAGCCCGCACGACTTCAACTTCCCCTGGAGGGCGGACGGCGATGCGCAGCCGCCGCGCAACGAGGCGCCGAAGGGCGGCGATGCGAGCAAGAAGTCGGATCCGGACTGCAGTCGCGGCTCGATCATCGAGTGCGAGAACCAGGTCCTGGGCGAGGTCGTCGGGGTCACCGGCACGCCGATCACACTGCACTATCAGAGCGACCGGGTGCGCGGTCGGAAGACGGCGTTCGAGCTCGAGGTGCCGCTCTCCGGCGCAGCCATCTCTCCGGACCTCCGGCGGATCGACCTGCAGCTCGATGTCGCGGGCCAGCACTACACCCAATCCGTAACGCCTTCGGCCGGGGCGAGCTTCGACTTCGGCTGGGACGGCAAGGACGCCTACGGCCGTGAGCTTCAGGGTCGTCAGCCCTATGAGGTCAGCGTCGGCTACGTCTACGGGGCGGACTACAGCGAGGTTCCGCCCGGCTGCGACGAGTGCTTCGGCGCCACCGGCGTTGCGCCGATCACCGGCAATCCGACGCGGGAAGAGGTGACCTTGTGGCAGACGCACACCGGTCGTGTCGGAGTCTGGGAGGCTCTCGACACCCTGCGCCTCGGCGGCTGGAGCCTTTCGGTCCAGCACTCCTACGACCCCTACGACGGGATTCTCTACCTGGGTGACGGCTCCTGGCGGAAGCCCGAGGGAGTTCAGGTCATCACCACCGTCGTCGGCACCGGGAATTTCGGCTCGGGCGGCGACGGCGGCCCTGCAAGGGAGGCGAACCTCGCCGGACCGAGCGCCATCGCCCTCGAGCCCAACGGGTCAGGCGGCTTCTACTTCATCGATCAGGACAACTGTCAGGTGCGGCACGTCGCGGCGAGCGGCATGATTCGGCGTGTGGCCGGCACGACTTGCCCGGCTCCCGGCCAGCATCCGCTACTGCCGGACGGCATCGCCGCCACGGACGCCATCCTGCAGGGCCCGCTCGCCCTCGCGATCGCGCCCGACGGCACGCTGTACATCGCGGATACGAACGCTTCGATCGTGCGCCGAGTGGACCTCGCGGGGACGATCCGTACCGTCGCCGGCTACGCCTACCAGAACCTCGGCCTCCCCGGTTCGACCCCCGCCACGAGCATCCAACTGCAGAGTCCCTGGGGCATCGCCATCGGGCCCGATGGCGCCCTGTACGTCGGCATCAACTACGGGCCTGCCGGCGCCCGAATCCTGCGCGTCGACACGGTCGCAGGGGAGTGGTCCGTGTTCGCCGGCCGCGGCATCGAACAATGCTCCGATCTCGAAGATGTCGGGGAAACCGCGATGGCCACGGACACGTTCTTCCCGGGCCCCATCTCGTCGATGATCTTCGGGCCCGAAGGCGAGCTCATCTTCGCCGTGCGGAACGCCTCACCGACGAGCGAAGCGAACGCCTACAGCACGATCCTCGAGGTTCGTCCCGACGGGGTATTGCAGCGCGTCGCCGGCCGTTGTGCCTCGGGCACCTGCGGGCAGAACAACTGGGTGTGCAACGGCTTCGCAGGCGAGGGAGGCCGGGCGGAAAACGCTCTGCTGGGCTCGGTTACCGGCCTCGCCCTGGCTCCGAACGGCGATCTGCTGTTCACGGACTATGCGCATCACGTCGTGCAGAGGGTGGACAGCGAAGGCGGACTCTCCCGCGTGGCCGGCACCGGCACTCCGGGCGCGAGTGTTCTGGGCACCCCGGCGCGCGCCGCGAAGCTCAGCTCGCCCGCCGACCTCAAGGTCCTCCCGAGCGGGCGACTGCTGGTGTCGGAGCGGGGGACCAACCGGATCCGCGCCCTGGAAGACGTCTTCCCCGAGCCGCCCTCGACGCCGAGCCAGGTGATCCTGGTGCCGTCCGAGGACGGCAGGACGCGCTACGTGTTCGACAGCTACGGCAAACACCTGCGGACCGAGGATGCCCAGACCGGCCAAGTGCTGCTCACCTTCGGCTACGACTCGCTGGGCTACGCCACTTCGATCACCGACGCCTTCGCCAACGTCACGACGATCGAGCGCAATGCCGCGCACGTAGCGACGGCGATCGTGGCGCCGTTCGGGCAGCGAACGGAGCTCGCCTACGACAGCAACGGCTATCTCGCGACGATCGAGAATCCGGAGTCCGAGGAGGTCGACTTCACCTACGACGTCGGCGGTCTGATGCAGACGATGACCGACGCGCGCAACCACACGGTCGAGTTCACCTTCGACACCAAGGGCCGGCTCGAGCGCGACGAGGATCCGCTGGGGGGCTTCACGGCGCTCTCGCGCGACAACGGCGGCTCCTCCTACACGGTCACCAAGAGCTCGGCGATGGGCCGCATCACGACGATTCTCACCGAGAAGCTGCCGACCGGCGAGACCCGCACGACGACGACAGCCCCTGACGGCACGACCTCGGTGGCGCTCAAGTCCCCCTCCGGCGCCCGCACCGCGACCAGCGCCGACGGCACCGTCGCGACCGCGATGGAAGGGCCCGATCCACGCTTCGGCATGCAGGCGCCGACGCTCTCGGGCCTCACGGTGGCGAGCCCGGGAGGGCTGCTCTCGACGACAGCGCTCTCGCGAACAGTCGCGCTGGTGAACCCCGGCGGCGACCCGGCCGATCCGGCGAACGTCGCTTCGATCTCCGACTCGGTGACGGTGAACGGCCGCACGGCGACGTCGCTCTATTCGCGCACGGCGCGGACGCTCACGACGACCTCGCCGCTCGGCCGCCAGGGGACGACGACGTTCGATCTCTTCGGGCGGGTGAGCGAGGCGCTCTCGCCGGGCGTGGCGCCGGTCGCCTCGGCCTACGACGCCCTGGGTCGGTTATCGACCGTGACCCAGGGCGCGCGGCAGACGCTCTACACCTACAACCCGCAGGGCCTGCTGTGGAAGATCCGCGATCCGCTGCTGCGGGAGGTGGAGTTCACCTACGACTCGATCGGCCGGGTGCTGACGCAGAAGCTTCCGGACAGCCGGATCGTGCAGTTCGACTACGACGAGAACGGCAACCTCACGTCGCTCACGCCGCCCGGCCGGCCGCAGCACGGCTTCGTCTACGACGACGCCGACCAGGGGACGGCCTACGACCCGCCCGCGGCCGGCCTGCCCGAGGACCGGACGCTCTTCACCTACAACCTCGACCACCAGCTCGAGCTGGTGACGCGGCCGGACCTGCAGACGATCGACTCGATCTACGACCTCGTCACCGGTCGCCTGAACTCGATGGTGACGCCGCGCGGCAGCTACGTTTACAGCTACCAGCCCGGCGACGGCAATCTCGCCGCGGTCGCCGATCCGGACGGCGGCAGCCTCGCCTTAACCTACGACGGCTCGCTGCCCAAGTCGGTCACCTGGACGGGGCCGGTCGCCGGATCGATGCAGCTGGGCTACAACAGCTCCTTCGAGCTCACCTCGCGCAAGGTCAACAACGCCAACGAGGTCATCTTCGGCTACGACCTGGACGGCCTGTTGACGCAAGCGGGCGCCCTGACCCTCACTCGCAGCGCCACGACCGGTTTCCTCTCCGGAACGACGCTCGCGGGGGCGACGGAGCTCTTCACCTACACCGGGTTCGGAGAGCTCGACACCTACACCGCCCGGCACGGTGCGACGGACCTCTACGCCTTCGACACGTCGCGGGACAACGGTGGCCGGATCGCGACGAAGTCGGAGA
The DNA here is from genome assembly GCA_043737505.1 of Thermoanaerobaculia bacterium. Classification (GTDB taxonomy): domain Bacteria; phylum Acidobacteriota; class Thermoanaerobaculia; order Multivoradales; family JAGPDF01; genus JAGPDF01. Next base: position 935 of record JAYTAM010000355.1, on the reverse strand, counting down.
CGGTCGAAGGGGTGACGCACGCCTGGGAGTACCTCTACGACACCGCGGGGCGGCTCGACCAGGTGAAGCGGGACAACGTCGTCGTCGCCGACTACGGCTACGACGCGAACTCGAACCGTACCGCCTGGACCGACGGCTGGGGCAGCGGCACGGCGGTTTACGACGACCAGGACCGCCTGCTCTCCTACGGGACGAAGACTTACACCTACACGGCGAACGGAGAGCTGGCGACCAAGACCGACGGCACGGACGTCACGACCTACTCCTACGACGTCCTGGGAAATCTCCGCACGGTCCTCCTGCCAACCGGCATCACGATCGACTACGTCATCGACGCCGCGAACCGCCGGATCGGCAAGAAGGTGAACGGCACCCTGGTGCAGGGCTTCCTCTACCAGAGCCAGCTCGCCCCCGCCTCCGAGCTCGACGGCAGCGGCAACATCGTCAGCCAATTCGTCTACGCCACCAAAGGCAACGTCCCCGACTACATGGTGAAGGCCGGCGTCACCTACCGCCTCTTCACCGACCACCTCGGCAGCGTTCGCCTGGTCGTGAACTCCGCCACCGGCGCCGTCGCCCAACGCCTCGACTACGACCCCTTCGGCCGAATCCAACTCGACACCAACCCCGCCTTCCAACCCTTCGGCTTCGCCGGCGGGATCTACGACACCCAAACCGGCCTGACGAGATTCGGCGCGCGTGACTACGACGCAGAGACCGGGCGGTGGACTGCGAAGGATCCGATCGGTTTCAAGGGTAGCGGAGCCAATCTCTACGGATATTCGATCAACGACCCGATCAACTTTAACGACCCCAGCGGAAACATCGTCCCCGTTGTGGAGCTGCCCCGATTCGGTGGACAGTTTACGGCTTTCATTCATACGACCGGCTGTGGGCTTGTAGTGGAGCCCCGCAGGGGCTCCATCAGCCCTTCA
>JAYTAM010000354.1:0-2619 GCA_043737505.1 Thermoanaerobaculia bacterium | reverse complement strand
TCTACACCTCGCCCCATCTCGAGCGGGTCGGAGAGCGCATCCGGGTCGCCGGAACGGAGATCTCCGCCGACACGCTCGGCGGCCTTCTCGAGGAGATCCTGGCGCAAGCGGCGCGCCTGGGGCACACCAGTCCCACCTACTTCGAAGCCATGACCCTCGCCGGTTGGCTGCACTTCGCGCGCCTCCACGCCGAGCTCGTCATCCTCGAGGTCGGCATGGGAGGGCGCCTCGATGCCACCAACCTCGCCGACGCCGAGATCGCCGTCATCGCCGCGATCGCGCTCGATCACCAGGAGTTTCTCGGCTCATCTCTCGACCTGATCGCGAGAGAGAAGGCCGGAGTCATGCGGGCGGGGCGGCCGGCGGTCCTCTCGCCGCAGCCCCCTGCGGCCAGGGATGCGCTGCTCGAAGAGGCCGCCAAGCGCGGTGCGCGCGCGATCGAAGTGGCGCACGAGGTCGTCGGCATGGAGGTGGCGTTTCACGGTCTCGACGGCCTCGCGATCGACCTCACGACCCATCGGCGGCGCTACCGGCTGCGCTCGCCTCTCGCTGGAAGGCATCAGGCCTGGAACATCGCCACCGCCGTCGTCGCCGCCGAACGGTTCGCGGCCGCCGGGCTGCCGGCAATCGAGAGCGAGGCGATCGTCACCGGCGTTGCCGCCTGCCGCTGGCCCGGACGGCTCGAGGCGCTGGCGCTCGTCGATCGTCCGACGACGGTTCTCCTCGACGCGGCTCACAACCCGGCCGGCTGCGAGACGCTCGCGGCCTTTCTCGATGAGCTCACCCTCCCGTTCACCCTGCTGTTCGGCGCCCTTGCGGACAAGGACCTGCCGCAGATGCTGCCGGCCCTCGCGGCGCGCGCAGAACGGATCGTCCTCACCCGTCCCGACTCGCCGCGGGCCGCCGACCCAGCGGCTCTCCGGGCGTTGATCCCCGCGGGCCGGCGAGTCTCTGTCGAGCCGGAGATCGCGGCCGCTCTCGAGCAGGCGCTGGCGGACGGACCCGAGCTGGTCGTCGCTTGCGGCTCGATCTTCCTCATCGGAGTCCTGCGGACGCTCCTTCGAACCCGATCTGCCGTTCCGGAGAGCTGACCTCCGGCGCGAACACGGCCCCGATTCTGCATGGATCGGCTACGGAAACGACGTTGCCCGACCGTCCACAGCGCAGTTCGTCCGACCCGGCCCCCGCGCGGAGCCTCTTGCGCGCCCTCGTCCGAGATCCGATCTCCCTCGGCGGTCTCGGCTTCGTCGCTGTACTGATCGCGCTCTACTCGCTGCCGATTCTTTCGACTGCCCGCCTCGCAGCGATGAGCGAAGGACCGATCTTCGTCCCGCTCCTCGCCTGGGTGGTGATCGCCACATTCGCCCGTTCGCGGCGCGCACCCGAGCTCCAGGAGCGCCGATTCTGGGGGCTGATCGCCCTCGGCTTCCTCTGTTGGCTGGCGGCCGCTTCGCTCTCGCTCACTCCGGCATGGAGGAGCGGTCTTCTGCCGCTGCGGCTGCTCTACGACGGGCTGAACGTCGCCTTTTACCTCGCGCTCTTCCTGGCGACGACGAAGGCACCCCACGAGCCGCATGCCGCGTCGCAGCGCGACGCCGGAGTGGTCCTCGTCGCGCTCGGTACGGTGCTCTTCGGGATCGGCATGACGATCTACTTCGATCTCGTGCCGTTCTATCTCGACCGCGCAGTTTTCGACACCCGCGCTCCTTCCTTCTACCTCTTCTTCGCCCTCGATTTCGCCCTTATCGGCCGCGCTGCCGCGCAGGTACGAGCGGCACCGGACTGGCGTTGGCGATGGCCCTATTCCCTGCTCCTGCTCGGCACCCTCCTGCTCCTGCTGAGCGACATACTCGATCTGCTCGACCAGAGCGGTCTCCAGTTGTACGAATCGGGAACCGCCGCGGACTTTTTCTGGTACGGCGTGCAGATTTCGGTCGCCGTCGCAGCGAGTCTCCGCCAAGCCGTGTTACCTTCCCCTGCGGACTCCAGGCCGCGCGGCGTCCTTTTCAGCAGCCCGCTTCTCACCTTCGCCTTCATCGTGCCGCTGATCCACTTCGCTTTCTCGGCCGCGGGGCTACTCGGGGAGCGTACGCTGCGCGCACGCGAAGCCGTCGCCCTGGCGACGATGGCCGGCGTGCTCCTCGTCGCCTGGTGGCATCAGTCGCGGCTGGAGCGCAGTCATCTGGCTCTCGAACGCGACCTCGAGCACGAGCGCGTGCGCCTGCGCAACGCAGAACGACTCGAGACTGTGGGAAGAATGGCTGGGGGTGTGGCGCACGACTTCAACAATCAGCTCGCCATCGTTCTGGGTCACGCCGAGCTGCTCGAGCACGAGGCCGCGGACCGTCCGGACCTTCTGGAGTCGGTGCGGGCGATTCGCGACGCCGCAGGCCAGGCGGCAGGGCTGACCAAGGAGCTGCTCTCGGTCGGTCGGAGGCAGACTCTCCTCAGCCAGAGGTTCGATCTGAACGAGGTTTTGCGTGAGATCGAGCCGCGAGTCAGGAGACTCGCCGGTCCGGCGGTCACGCTCGAGATCGAATTGGCTTCGGAGCCCGCCACGGTCCTTGCCGATCGGGCCGAGGTCGAGCGCGCCATCGTCACCCTGGCAACCAATTCGGC
>JAYTAM010000353.1:0-6017 GCA_043737505.1 Thermoanaerobaculia bacterium | reverse complement strand
CGGCGCTGCGCGGCATCGAGTCGTGTTTGGCGGAGTCGTCCTGGGCGAAGGTGATTCCGCCTTCCGCCTTGATCGCTTCGAGACCCAGCGTGCCGTCGCTCGCCGTTCCGGAGAGGACGATTCCGATGGCGCGTTCGCGCTGGTCTTCGGCAAGCGACTCGAAGAAGGAATCGATCGGCCGATGAGGCACCCGACCCTTCGGCCGCGGGTCGAGCTTCAGGACTCCGGCGGCGATACGGAGGCGAGTATCGCGGGGGATGACGTAGATCTTATCGGGCTCGACCGGCTGGTCGTTGACGATCTGCAGTACCGGCAGGGCGGTGGCGCGCCCCAGGATCTCCACCAGCGCACTCTCGTGGTCGGGATCGAGGTGTTGGACCAGGACGAAGCCCATGCCTGTGTCGACAGGCAGGTGGCGGAGAAGCTGCGTGAACGCCTCGAGGCCGCCGGCGGAGGCGCCGATGCCGACGATCGAGAACGAGCGGTTCATAGCGGGAGGCCCAGAGCGTTCCGGGATCGGCGGCGTGGGCAACGGCGGGGCCATCCTGCCTCCTGACGAGCTAGTTCCCGGTGTAGGCGCGGCTGCATCCGTTGCAACGCCTGCAGCCCAGCGCTGCCGACTTTTCCCCCGGCGAACCAGCTTTGAAGCGAGCGTCCTGGGTTCTAGCCTACCCCAACGGAGCACGCTCCGCAGTGTTCCAGAAGACGATCGGGTCCCGCAGGCGACAGTGCCGCGGAGGTGGGGCGACAGCGAAGCTCCTGCGCGACTAGAATCGATGCAGATGGCTCCTGATCTCGATCCCGGAGGCCCCGAAATCACCGCGCTGCTCGTCGCCGTCGAGAACGGGGATCGCAGCGCCTTCAATCGGCTGTTCGAGGTGGTCTACGCGGAGCTGCGCACCATCGCGCGTCGACAGTTGCGCGGGGTCTCCTCCGCCGACACGCTCAGCACGACCGCGCTGGTGCACGAGGCCTATCTCAAGTTCTCGAAGCAGGCGAGCTGGTCGGTCGAAAACCGACGCCACTTCTACGCCCTGGCGGCGCGGGCGATGCGCAGCGTGGTGATCGACCATGCGCGGCGGCGCGGGCGGGTGAAGCGCGGCGGGACCCGCATCGCGGTCGAGCTCGACGAACAGTCGGTCGCCGCGCCCGAGCGCGCGGCGGACCTGCTGGCGGTCGACGAGGCGCTGTCGCGGCTCGAGACCGCCGACCCCGAGCTCGCCCAGCTGGTCGAGTGGCGCTTCTTCGGCGGCCTGTCGATCGACGAGATCGCCGGGCTGCTGGATGTCTCCGACCGCACCGTCAAGCGCCGCTGGCGCTCGGCGCGGGCCTTTCTCTTCCAAGATCTGGCGGCCCAGGGCCTATCGACGTGAGCCGCCCGGATCCGGCGCGCTTCGCCGCCGCTAGGTCCCGTTTCGAAGAGATCGCCGAGCTCGCGCCGGAGGCGCGTGCCCCGCTCCTCGAAGCGCTCGCAGCAAGCGATCCGGAGCTCGCGGCCGCCGTTGCCGGACTGCTCGCGGCGGACGAGTCGGCGGGGGAGGAGTTCCTCGCCGGAGGCGCCGCCGCTCTCGACCCGGTCCTCTTCGGCGAGGCGCTCGGCGCCGCCGAACCGCGCGCCGCCGGCGCGGGCGAAAGGATCGGGCCATATCGCCTGCGCTCGCTGCTCGGCCGGGGAGGTATGGGCGAGGTCTGGGAGGCCGAGCGTGCCGACGGCCAGTTCGAGCAGACCGTCGCGCTGAAGTTGCTCAAGCTCGGCATGGACTCCGAAGAGGTGCTCCGCCGGTTCCTGCGCGAACGCCAGATCCTCGCCCGGCTCGAGCATCCCAATATCGCCCGCCTGCTCGACGGAGGACTCGCACCGGACGGCCGGCCCTATCTGGTCCTCGAGCGGGTCGTCGGGGAGCCGATCAGCATCTGGTGCGCGACCCATCGCGCCGATCTCGCGTCGCGGCTGCGCCTGGTGATCGCGGTCGCCGAGGCGGTCGAGCTGGCGCATCGGAATCTCGTCGTGCACCGCGACCTCAAGCCGTCGAACCTGCTGGTCGATGGAACGGGCACGGTGAAGCTCCTCGACTTCGGGATCGCCAAGATCCTCGCCGGCGAAGAGCCGAGCGACAACTCGACCCGCCTCGAGGATCGCGCCCTGACCCCGGCCTACGCTGCGCCGGAGCAGATCCTCGGCCGCCCCGCGACGACTGCGACCGACGTCTACTCCCTCGGCGTGGTGCTCTTCGAGCTGCTCACCGGCCGGCTGCCGCACGCGCGTTCGACCTCTTCGCACCACGGCCTGGCGGCGGAGGTCGCGCGCGAGACCCTCACCCGTCCCAGCCGGGTAGTCGCCGAGACCGGCGACGCGCGCACGGCGCGGGCTCTGGCGGGCGACCTCGACACCATCGTGGTCAAGGCGTTGGCGCGCGAGCCGGAACGCAGGTATGGCTCGATCGCGGCTTTCGCCGACGACCTGCGGCGCTATCTCGACGGCCGGCCGGTCCTCGCACGTCCCGACAGCCGGCTCTATCGCGCGCGGAAGTTCGTCAGCCGGCATCGCCTGGCGGCGGCTTCGGCAGTGGTGGTGGTGGCGGCGCTCGTCGCCGGACTGTCGCTCGCGCTCTGGCAGGCCGCGCGGGCCGAGCGCGCCGCCGCCACGGCGCGGGCCGAGGCCTGGCGCGCCGAGCAGGTGCGCGCCTTCCTGGTTTCGATCTTCGAGGCCGCCGATCCCGCGCGCTCGCGCGGCGAGAAGGTCGAAGTTCGGACGCTCCTCGACGAGGGCGCCAGGCGGATCGATGTCGAGCTCGCGCATGAGCCTGAGCTGCACGCGGAGCTGCTCGATCTCCTGGCCGGGCTCTATCGCAAGCTCGGGGAGCTCGAACCGGCGAAAGCCCTGGCCGAACGTGCGCTGGCAGAGAATCGCCGGCTGTTCGGCGAGGAGTCCGTGGCGGCGGCGCGGAGCGAGTGGACACTCGGCTGGGTGCTGTCGAATCAAGGGGAGTTTGCGACGGCGCGCGGCCGGCTGGAGCATGCGATCGCCGTGCTAGATCGCCAAGAGGGACCGCAGAGCCTCGCCGCCGCCGATGCGCGCGAGCCACTGATGGAGCTGCTGTTCGGCGCCGAGGGCGCGAGCGCCGCTTTGCCGGTGGTCGAACGGCGCCTCTCCGCCTATCGCGCGGTGCTCGGCGAGAAGGACGTGCGGACGGCGCTGTCGGTTTCCGATCTCGGCGTCGTGACCAGCGAGCTGGGGCGTACCGCTGAAGCGGAAAAGGCCTATCGCGAGAGCGCCGCGACCCTCGACGAGATTCTGCCCGCTGGCGATCCGCGCGCCGCCTACCCGCACGGCAATCTCGCCGGCCTACTGCGCGAGACCGGAAGGTTCCCCGAAGCCGAGGTCGAGGCGCGCCGGGCCCTCGCCATTCGCCAGAAAGCTCTCGGCCCCCGCCATCCGGAAACCGCGACGACCATGGGACAACTCGGCCGGATTCTCCAGGCGCTCGGTCGGTTGGACGAGGCGGAAGCCATGCTTCGCGAAGCGCTGACGATCGCCCTCGAGAGCGACCGCTTCGCCGCGGCGCAGATGCGGAGTCTTCTCGGCGCGATCCTCCTGGATCAGGGTCAGGCCGAGCCGGCGCTCGCCCTGTTCGAGCAATCCGTCGTCGAGCATGCGGCGCTGCTGCCGGAGGATCACGTCCTCATGTACTCGGTGCAAGTGTATCGCTCCCGCGCGCTCGAAGCGGCCGGCCGCACCTCCGAGGCGCGCGCCGAAGTGCGCCGCCTCCTGCCGCTGGTGACGAAGAAGGGGGCCGAGCTCGCCGCTCCGCGACAGGCGCTGCTCGACCTCGCAGCGCGGCTGGGTATCGAATGAACCGCCCCGACGCCGGTCTCTTCGCCGCCGCGAGGCAGCGCTTCGAGACTCTCGCCGACCTGACCGCCGGGGAGCGAGCCGCGGCGCTCCGCGAGCTTGCGGAGAGCGAGCCCGAGCTAGCGGCCGCCGTGGCGGAGCTTCTGGCGGCCGACGATTCGGCGGGAGAAGAGTTCCTGGCTGGCGGGGCGGCGGCGCTCGACCCGGCGCTGGTGGGTGAGGCGCTCGCCGGTGCGCAGAGCGCCGGAGTCGAGCCGGGCGACCGGCTCGGTCCCTATCGCCTGCGGACGCTCCTCGGCCAGGGGGGCATGGGCGAGGTCTGGGAGGCCGAGCGCGCCGACGGTCAGTTCGAGCAGACCGTGGCGCTCAAGCTGCTCAAGCGGGGCATGGATTCGGCGGCCGTCCTGCGCCGCTTTCTGCAGGAGCGCCAGATCCTGGCGCGGCTCGAGCACCCGAACATCGCCCGCCTGCTCGACGGCGGCATCGCTCCGGACGGCCGGCCGTATCTGGTCCTGGAGCGGGTGCAGGGGGAGCCGATCCACGACTGGTGCCGAAGTCGGCAGAGCCCGATCGGCGAGCGCCTGCGCCTGATGATCGACGTCTGCGAAGCGGTCGATGCGGCGCACCGCAATCTGGTCGTTCACCGCGACCTCAAGCCGTCGAACATCCTGGTCGACACCAGCGGACGGGTGAAGTTGCTCGACTTCGGCATCGCCAAGCTCCTGGCGTCGGAGGGCGAGGGGGAGGGCGAGTCGGAGGCCGACCGCACGCGGCTGGAGGAGCGCGCGCTGACCCCGGCCTACGCCGCCCCCGAGCAGATTCTCGGCCAGCCGGTGACCACCGCGACCGATGTCTACGCCCTCGGCGTGGTGCTCTACGAGCTGCTCGCCGGGCAGCTGCCCCATCGTCGCAACCCCAGCTCCGTCGTCGCGCTGGCCGACGAGCTGCAGCGCGAAACTCTGGTGCGTCCGAGCCGGGTGGCGGCGGCCAACGGCGATCTCCGCCAGGCACGGCTCCTGACCGGCGATCTCGACACCATTCTGCTCAAGGCGCTCGCCCGCGAACCGGCGCGGCGCTATGGCGGAGCCGCCGCGCTCGCCGACGATCTCGCCCGGCACCTGGACGGGCGGCCGGTGGCCGCTCGGCCCGATCGCGTCGGCTATCGTCTGGCGAAATTCGTCGGTCGCCACCGCCTCGCAGTGTTCGCCTCGAGCCTGGCGCTCGTCGCCCTGCTTGTCGCGACCGGCGTCTCGATCCGGCAGGCGAAGATCGCCGGCCTCGAGGCGGCCAAGGCGAACGCGATTCAGAGGTTCGTCTTCGGACTGTTCGAGGTCAATCGGGTGCGCAATCCCGACGGCGCGAAGGCGCGCGAGACGACGGCGCAGGAGCTCCTGCAGCTCGCAGCGGGAGAGCTCGAGAAGCCCGCGTCAGGCAGCGACGTCGCCAGCGAAGTGCGCGCCGAGCTGCTCGACACCGTGGCCGACCTGCACTCCGACCTGGGGCTCCACGAGGACGCCGTGCGCTTATGGAGCGAGCTCGCGCGCGAGCTCGAGGGCCGCACGCCGGACGCCCGCCTCGCCGAGGTGCTGGTGAACCGCGGAGTCTCGGCCAACCTGATCGGACGAGGGGCGGAAGCTCAGGCCGACCTCGAGCGCGCGGTCGCGATCCTCGACGGTCTTGGAGAGGAAGCGGGCGATTCCACGTCGAAGCTCCGAGGCTGGGCGCTCTACAACCTGGGCCACCACTACTGGACCGCCCCGGGCTCCGACAAGGGGCGTGCGGAAGAGCTCTTCCGCGAGGCGATCGCGGTGCTCGCCCCGCACGGGCCTTCGCGCCAGCTGGCCAATGCGCATTACGGCCTCGGCCGGCTGCTCGAGTCGCGGCCGGATCCTGAGGGCGCGGCCAACGCCTTCCGGGCCGGCATCGCGGTCGCCGAAGTGGCGCCCGAGACCGCGCGCACGGTGATCGCCGGTGGCTACCAGCAACTGTCGCGGGCCCAGGCGGCGATGCAGGACCTGGCCGGCGCCGAGGCCAGCATCCGGCGGGCCATGGCGGTCTTCGAGGAGTTCGCCGGCAAGGAGCATCGCCTGACCCTCGAAGCCGGCAACGATCTCGGCCGGGTGCTCGACTCCACCGATCGGCCGGTCGAAGCGTTGCCGCTGTT
>JAYTAM010000352.1:0-13753 GCA_043737505.1 Thermoanaerobaculia bacterium | reverse complement strand
CAGATCGCCTCGGACATCGTCGATCACCCCTCGCGAGACGAGATCGCGCGGGTGGCGAACCTCGGTCTGATGTCGATCGACGAAACGATGCATCGGTTCTCGCCGAACGTCCCGCTTCGGCGTTCGGACGCGCTCTCGGCACTGCTGCGGATGCTTCCCGAAGGAGGCGCGGCGGCCTCCTGCGGTCGGCCGCGATCGGGGGGTAGAGAGGCGCTGTGCGCGAGTGGAGTCGCCTGCGGCCTGATCGAGGATGCGCTGCTCTGCCAGGCGGGGTCTGGCCTCTCGGGAGGCGAAGCGATCGAGATGCTCCGCCGCGCCCTCGATCTTCTGGAGGGCGCGTGAATCTCACGATTCCGAACCTCCTGTCGATTCTCCGCATGGGGCTCATTCCATGGTTCGTGCTCTCGATTCTCGACGGCGACTCGACCCGGGCGCTGTGGATCTTCGCCATCGCCGGGGTCACCGACGCGCTGGACGGTTTCATCGCGCGTTTCTGGCGCCAGCAGTCGGCCCTCGGAGCCTACCTCGACCCCCTCGCCGACAAGCTGCTGCTGGTCACGTCGTACGTCATGCTGGCCATTCCCAACCTGCGAACCGGGTTGGTGATTCCGGCCTGGGTGACCGCCCTGGTGATCACGCGGGACGTCGTCATCGTGGTCGTGGCGCTCGTCCTTCACCTCGCGGTGGGGCTCTCCCGCTTTCCGCCCTCTCCGCTCTCCAAGATCAACACCGCGGCGCAGCTCGTCGCGATCATCGCCGTGCTCCTGTCCAGCCGCGGTCCGCTGTTCGAGGCGGCGGCGGGTTTCTTGGTCTATCTGGTCGCGGCCCTCACGATCGGATCCGGAATCGAGTACATTTACCGGGCGAACCGGATGGCCGCGCATCGCGAGTGATCTGACCGCCCCCGCATGACCGACTTCGTCCACCTCCATCTTCACAGCCAATACAGCCTGCTCGACGGCGCCAACCGCCTGGACGACGTCATCCAGGCAGCAGCCGCCGCCGGCATGAAGGCGATCAGCCTGACCGACCACGGCAATCTCTTCGGTGCGATCGAGTTCTACGACAAGGCGATCAAGGCTGGAATCAAACCGATCATCGGCATCGAAGCGTACGTCGCGCAGGGAAGCCTCTCGGACCGGAATCCCGCAAGAGGCAGCAGCAATCACCTCGTGCTGCTCGCGCGCAATCAGACCGGCTACCAGAACCTGATCAAGTTGACCACGAGGTCCTATCTCCAGGGCTTCTACTACAAGCCGCGAATCGATCACGACTCGCTGCGCGAATTCAGCGACGGGCTGATCGGTCTCTCGGCCTGCCTCAAGGGGGAGATCAACGAACGCATCCTCAGCAACCGGGAGCCCGAGGCCGAGGCCCGGGCGCGGGAGTATGCCGACATCCTCGGCCCTGAGAACTTCTTTCTCGAGCTGCAGGACCACGGCATTCCGGAGCAGCGCGCGGCGAACGAGGTCCTGCGCCGGATGTCGAAGAAGCTCGGCCTCGGGCTGGTGGTCACCAACGACTGCCACTATCTACGGCAGAGCGATTCGGTGGCGCACGACGTCCTTCTCTGCATCGGCACTCAGCGGGCGCGCTCGGATCCAGATCGCCTCAAGTACGCGTCGGACCAGTTCTACCTCAAGTCCGGCGCCGAGCTCGCTGCCCTGTTTCCGGAGGACCGCCAGGCGATCGACAACACGGTCGCCATCGCCGAGCGCTGCAACGTCGAGATTCCCTCCGGCATGTTTCATCTGCCGGCGTTTCCGCTGCCGCCCGGAGAGTCGGTCGATGGTTTCTTCGAGCATCGCGCCAGGGCGGGTCTCGAAGAGCGCCTGGAGGAGATGACGAAGCGGGGAACGATCGACTCGCGATACTCGATGGACCTCTATCGCGAGCGCCTCAAGTTCGAGATCGAGGTCATCAAACGGATGGGATTCCCTGGCTACTTCATGATCGTCTGGGATTTCATCCGCTTCGCGCGCGAGAGCGGTATTCCGGTGGGTCCGGGCCGCGGTTCTGCCGCGGGTTCCCTGGTTTCGTTCGCGCTCCGCATCACGGACATCGACCCGATGAAGTACGACCTGCTGTTCGAGCGCTTCCTGAATCCCGAGCGCGTGAGCATGCCCGACATCGACATCGACTTCTGCATGCGCAGGCGCGGCGAGGTCATCCAGTACGTCAACGAGAAGTACGGCCGCGACCGGGTGGCGCAGATCATCACCTTCGGTACCCTGGCGGCGAAGGGCGTGCTGCGCGACGTCGGGCGCGTGCTGGGCCTGCCATTCGCCAAGATGGATCGCGTGGCGAAACTCCTGCCGGACATGACCAAGTCGCTGGCGGAGGCCGCGCGAACCGTCGACAGCCTCGCGGCCGAAGTCGCCAAGGACCCGGAGATCCGCGAGGTGGTCGACATCGGCAGCCGGCTCGAGGGTCTGACCCGGCACGCTTCGGTCCACGCGGCGGGTGTGGTCATCGCGCCGGTGCCGATCGACGAGCTCGTACCGCTCTACAAGACCAGCCGCGACGAAGTCACCACGCAGTGGGACATGAAGGCGGTCGAGCGGCTGGGTCTGCTCAAGATGGACTTCCTCGGCCTGAAGACCGTCACCGTCGTCGACGACACGCTGCGCACGCTCCGGCTGCAGGGGATCGAGCTCGACCTCGATGCCGTGCCGCTCGACGATCCGGAGGTCTTCCGCCTGTTCTGCGACGGCCGGACGAACGGCATCTTCCAGTTCGAGTCCAGCGGCATGCGCGACATGTTGCGCCGAGCGCAGCCTTCCAGGTTCGAGGAGCTGGCGGCGTTCAACGCCCTCTATCGCCCGGGAGCGCTCTCGGTCGGCATGGTGGAGGAGTTCATCCAGCGCAAGCTCGGACGCAAGAAGGTGCAGTACATCCTGGCCGAGACCCGCCCGATCCTCGAAGAGACTTACGGTGTCATCGCCTATCAGGAGCAGGTGATGCAGATCGCCGTGACCATCGGCGGCTTCACCATGGGCCAGGCGGACGTGCTGCGCAAGGCGATGGGCAAGAAGGATCCGGTGGCGATGGCGAAGCAGAAGGAGAAGTTCGTCACCGGAGCGAGCGGGCGCGGATTCGCCAAGCGCAAGGCCGAAGAGCTCTGGGAGTACATCGAGCCGTTCGCCGGCTACGGTTTCAACAAGAGCCACAGCGTCGCCTACGCCATGCTGGCCTACAAGACGGCCTACCTCAAGGCGCACTTCCCGGTGGCGTTCATGGCGGCGATGCTCTCCTGCGAGATGGGCGCCACCGACGAGATCGTCAAGTACGTGAACGAGAGCCGCGAGATGAAGATTCCGATCCTGCCGCCGGACGTGAACGAGAGCGAGTGGGCGTTCTCGGTGGTCGGAGACGCCATTCGCTTCGGACTCGGCGCCATCAAGGGAGTCGGCGAAGGTGCGGGGGAGGCGGTGCTCGTGGCGCGCCGGGCGGAGGGCAGATTCAAGAGTCTCGCCCAGCTGCTCCTGGCCGTCGATGGACAGGCGGTCAACCAGAAGGTTTTCGACGCGCTGGTGAAGTCCGGCGCCTGTGACTCGCTCGGGGGACACCGGGCGGGCCTGGCCGGTGCCATCTCCGGACTCGCCGAGCAGGCGCAGCGGCGCCGCCGGGAGCTAGAGGCCGGGCAGAGCAATCTCTTCGGGTCGGGGAGCGCGAACCCGCTTCCCCCGGAACCGCCGTCGTCGGTCCCCGCCTGGTCCGAGAGCGAGCGCCTGCGTCTGGAGAAGGAGGCGCTGGGCTTCTATCTCTCGGGAAATCCGCTGATCGAGTTCGAATCGCACCTGAAGCGACTCGTGACTCACACCACGGACCAGTTGCGCGGCGGCTTCCAGGGTGCTGCTACGGTGGGCGGGCTGGTCACCCGGATCTCGCGCGCCAAGATCAAGAGCGGCCCGAACGCCGGCCGGGTGATGGGCCGGTTCGTTCTGGAGGACTTGAACGGTTCGCTGCCGGTGACGCTGTTCGCCGACCAGTTGCAGCGCTACGACTCGCTTCTGGTCGAGGATGCCGCGGTGATCGTCAAGGGCCAGGTCCGCGAGCGGGGCGCGGAGAACGAGATGACCTCCGAAGAGATGACCCTGCTGGCGAAGGCGGTGGAGAAGCTGGTCTCCGGCGTTCGCGTGGCGCTCGATCGAGAGCTGCCACGGACCGAAATGCTCCGGTTGCGCGACGTCCTCACCGACCATCCGGGGGAGGTAGCGGTGGAGTTCGAGGTGCGGCTCGGAGACGACCTCGTGCGCATCGCCCCGCAGGAACGCTTCCGGGTCGACGCGACGCCGGCGCTCTTCGCCGCCATCGAGGCCATTCTCGGTGCCGGCAAGGTCCACCGACTCGGCCTCTGAGGGGCGGTACAATGGCCGCCAGCATGCGGCCTCCACTCGACTCCGGGGTCGCCCCGGCCCTCGGCTCCGGGGTTCTCGCCGGCATCCCTGGCCCCCTTGGCTCCGATGCCCCCGCTGGCTCAGATGCCGCGACCGACCGGGAGCTACTGCGCCGGTTCCATGCTTTGCCCGACTCGCGGCTGGCGCTCCTGCGCGCGGCGGCAGAGGTCGCACGAATCTGCGGCGGCGACCTTCTCTGGGTCGGCGGCGGAGTCCGCGACCTCTGGCTGCAGAGGTCAGAGCTCGACATCGATCTGGTCTTCGAGGGTGAGCTCGGGCCCTTCGCCAAGAGTCTGGCGACGAAACTCGGAAGCGCGCTCCAGTGGCATCCACAGTTCCTGACCGCCGAGCTCGAAGCGCCGGGCGGCATCCGGATCGACCTCGCGCAGGTTCGCTCGGAGCGCTACCCTGCGCCCGCCTCTCTGCCGGTGGTTGTTCCGGGAACGCTCCAGAGCGACCTCGCTCGCCGGGACTTCAGCGTCAACGCCCTGGCGATTGCGTTGACGCCGGAATTCGGCGAGCGCCTGATCGATTCCCAAGGTGGCTTGGCGGACCTGACCGCCGGCCGCCTCCGGACCCTGCATCCGGCGTCGTTTCGCGACGACCCCACGCGCATTCTGCGCGGTCTCGAGTTCGAGTCCCGATTGGACTTCTCCTTCACAGCGGAAACCAGCGGCGAAGCTGCGCAAGCGATCGCCGACGGCCATGTCGCGGCTCTCTCCCCCGGACGCCTGGGTGAAGCGCTTCGGCGTGCGTTGGCCCGTTCCGCGAGCGCCGGCCGAGTCCTGCACCGCCTCGGCGAGCTCGGTCTGCTCCGGGCGATCGACCCCGGCATGGAAGCGGCCGGGGGATCGGCCGATCGTTTCGAGTCTGCGGTCGCGGCGCATCGAGTGGCTGCGGGAGGCCCGCTCGAGCCGAGCTTCGCGCTTGCGCTGCTCTGCCTGGCGCTCGACCTCGCGCCCGGCACCGCTGAGCGGCTGGCGCTCCGCTTGGCACTGTCTGCAGCCGAGCGCGACCTCGTCACCGCCGGCCCCGGAAGAGTGCGGGCGGCGATCGCGGCGACCGCAGCAGCCGACGCGACCGCAGCAGCCGACGCGACCTCAGCGGCCGTAGAGAGCGCAGCGCGGGGCCCGGAAGTGTTGCCGAGCGTCGTTCACGCCCGGCTCGCAGCACTGACCGAGGTCGAGCTCGCCGTCGTGGCGGCGCACGGAGAGGTCTCTCTCTCCTGGGTGCGCAGGGAGCTCGCGGAGCTGCGAAAGGTGCAACTGCGGATCGGTGGCCGCGATCTCCTCGCCGCCGGCAGGGAAGCCGGTCCCGCTGTCGGGTACGCGCTCGGGCTGACGCTCGACGCCCGCCTCGATGGACGGATCGGCGTCGAAGAGGAGCTCGAGTTCGCGCTCCGGGCCTCGTCGCTCGTCGCCGGCCAGGAGAGGCGATGAGCGCGGCTGGCCTGCGCATCGCAACCGGCTCGGGAGCTGGGGTCCGACTGATTCTGCTGGCCGTCCTGCTGGCGGTTGCCGGCCCCCGGCGGCTCGACGCCACCGACCCCGCGGCGGAGTGGATGCGCCGGGACTGCTCGAACAGGCTCGGCAGGAACGAGATGACCTTGTTCCAGAACGGCACGATCCGCTGGCGCGAGTGGCAGGACGAGCGTCAGACGATGCGCCTTGCCGAGGTCGGCCGGGACGAGGTCGAGGCCTATCTCAGGCGGCTGGCAGCCTACGACCTGACGCAGCTCAGAGAAAGTCCCGGCGGTGTGGCGGGAGAGTGGGTCGAACGTTGCGAGCTCTCGCTCTCGCTGCCCGGAGGTCCCGCGAAGAGCTTTCACTACGGCCGGCTGGATACCCATCCTCTGGCGCTGGCCGATCTGCTGCGCATCGCCGACGAGCTCGCGGCGCGCGCCCTCGCAGCACCGGTGGCCGGCGGGCTTCCTGCAAGCTACCTGCCGCGCTCCGGCGACCTGCTGCTGCGGGTGGACGACGTCGAGTTCGAAGTCGTCGGCCGGACGGCGGACGGCCATGGGATCGAAGTCAGGGGCAAGGTTCAGCCGCTCAGCATGTACCTCACCCTGGACGAGTTGCGCCAGCAGTTCGTGCGCGTGCTCCGCCTGGGTCCGGTGAAATGAAATCGCCCGGGGTCCGCGTGTCGAGTGGCGCGCTGCGCGGCCGCAAGCTCGAAGTCCCGGCGGGGATCCGGCCGACCGAGCAGAAGGTGAGGGAGGCGCTGTTCTCGATCTGGGGCGAGCGCCTGAGGGAAGCGATCGTGCTCGATCTGTTTGCCGGCAGCGGCGCCGTGGCGATCGAAGCGATCAGTCGTGGCGCCTCTGCCGCGACTCTGGTCGAGTGCGAGCGCTCGGTCCTCGCGGTCCTGCGGCGCAACACCGAGCTCCTGCCGCCGGGCAGGGTCCGGCTAATGCCTCTTCCAGCCGCGCGCGCGCTGGCCGAGCTCGGCGCCCGCGCCGAGGCGTTCGACCTGGTGTTCGCCGATCCGCCGTACGCCTGGATTCCGGATGAGGGGTTCTTCGACAGCTGTGCTGCGCTGCTTGCGGCCGGGGGAGAGCTCACCGTCGAACACAGCTCTCGCACTGTTCTGCCTGCGGAGGTGGGGGGGCTCGTCTGTACCGGAGTGAGGCGCTACGGGGAGGCGGCGCTGAGTTTCTACGTCGTCGGCGAGATCACCGGCGGTGAGGTGACGGGCCTCAAGGGCATCGAGGGCACCATCGAGGGCAGATGAGGCGCTCCGCCGGTCAGTACCACACCCACTTGTTCCCGTTTTCGCCGTTCTGGAAGAACAGGCTCTGGTCCGGAAAGTACTTCTTGAGAACGATTCTGCCGGTCGCCGGCGTCTCAACCCGGACCTCGAGGAAGTTGTCGTTGGTGTCCTTGAAGCGAAAGGCGCCGACCCGGTCCACCGAGCCGTCGGGCCTGAACACCGGCCCGGGGCGGATGGGTGCGGCGTCGTCCCAGCCGGAGACCGCGTTTACGCCGTTCGCGGCCCCGTCCCCGGGTCCCCAGAACTCGACTTTGGTCGGCACGATGGCTCTCCCCGGGAGCATTCGATCGCCGACCGAGAAGGTGTCGTCGCGATCCATATCGACGAAGGCGATGAACGTGTTTGAGGTGGCGTCGTAGTTGACCTGGGTCGGGGCGTTCAGCTTGATCGATTCCATTCGCGCGGCCTGCATCAGCGAGGCCACCTCCCGCGTCGTGCCGGAGAGCTTGAAGCGATTCATCATGCTGAGCAAGGCCGGCGCTGAAATGAGCACCAGGATGCCGATGACGGCGAGGACGATCAGCGTCTCGATCAGGGTAAATCCGTTCGAGCGCTTCTGGCTAAGGCGGCGGGCTGATCTCATGGCTCACTCCCGGCCAGCAGTATAACTCTCCCGCGGCGGCCGGGCTGTGCAACGTCCCTCTGTCTTCCCCGACTCACGAGGCGGGTCCCGAAACAGCGCTCAAGGGTCTGGATGGGACGGCGAGGGGGCGGTGCAGGGTCAGAGGTTGGTGAGCGTCGCTTCCAGCCAGGCCAGGAAGGGGCCCGGGAATACGCCGAGGACGAGGATCCCCACCGCGGCAAGGACCGCCGCCAGTTGTCCGCTGAAGTCGAGCTTTAGACCACCTGGGCTCGCGATCTCTTCGCGCATGTACAGCATGTAGATGACACGCAGGTAGAAGACCACGCCGACGAGGCTGGCGAAGATTCCCACCAGGGCGAGAACAAGGTTGCCGTGTTGGATGGCATGAGCGAAGACAAGGTACTTGGCGACGAAGCCTGCCGTCGGCGGGATGCCGCCCAGGGAGAGCATGCAGACCGCCATGCAGGCGGCGGCCAGGGGAAACCGGAAGGCCCAGCCGGAGAGATTGGCGATCGCGTGCTGCTCGCCCGGCTTGGCGTACAGCATCGACACCAGCACGAAGGCGCCGCCGTTCATCAGGGTATAGGAGAAGAGGTAGACCAGCATCGGGCGCCAGATCGAGGTGCCGGGCGAAGCGAGCGGAATCAGGAGATAGCCCATGTGGGCGATACCCGAGTACGCCAGCATGCGCTTGATGTCGCGCTGCGCCAGGGCGAAAAGATTGCCCACCAGCATCGAAGCGATGGCCAGAACGGTTACCAGTTTCGTCCAGTCACCTGCCGTGGGCGACGAGGTCACCAGAAGGACGAGGCGGGCGAGAACGACCGCGGCGGCAGCCTTGGGGGCGACCGAGAGAAAAGCGACGAACGGCGAGGGCGCGCCCTGGTAGACGTCCGGCGCCCAGGCGTGAAACGGCACCAGGCCGAGCTTGAAGCCGAATCCGCAGATGAGCAGCAGGAAGCCGAGAAAGATCAGCAGCGGAGAACCGGCTCCGGCGGAGAGTGCTTCGGAGATTCCGCTGAGGGTGGTGGCGCCGGTCTCGCCGTAGACCAGGGCGGCGCCGTAGAGCACGAAGGAGCTGACCAAGGCGCCCATCAGGAAGTACTTGATCGCCGCCTCTGAGGATGCCGATTCGCGGCGATGGAAGGCCGCCAGACCGTAGAGTGCCACGGAGAGCAGCTCGAGCGCGACGAAAATCGTCACCAGCTCGACGCCTCGCACGAGGAGCAGGAGACCGGTCGCACACCAGAGCAGGAGAGCCGGGTACTCACCGAAGAGCAGCTTCTCGCGCTTGAGGTAGCCCTGAGCGGAGAGCAGTCCGATCGCAGTGGCGAGAAGGATGCACTGCGAGAAGGCGCCGGTGAGGGCGCTCGACTCGATGAGACCGCGGAAAAACAGGCCGGCCGACTGCTGGGCGACGAGCGCCGAAGCCGCCACGACGCCGGCGAGAGCCAGGCCGTTGAATGCCGGGCGCAGTCGCGGGGTGAATGCCTCGAGCAGCAGTATCAGCGAAGCCACGACGGTGAGGACGATCTCGGGAAGAATCGACAGCCAGTCCGCCTGGGGGAGCGCGAAGAGCGGGTTCATCGCACGCCCCCGGCTCCGGCCGGCGCTGTACCGGCGGCGAAGGTCGCAGCCGGTAGCGCAGAGGTCACTGGCGCCGCGAGTGTCAAGGCGCCGGGCGGCCCCTGGGCCATCTGCGAGCGATAAGTGCTGAGGACCGCCGCGAGCGCCGGGCGGCTCGGATCGAGGAATCTGCCGGGCGCGACTCCGATCCAGAGCATCAGCACGCAGAGCGGCAGGAGTGTGGCGACCTCACGGAAGTCGAGATCCTTGAGCGTTCGGTTCTCGTCCCTGGTGATCGGTCCCCAGATCGTCTCCTGCAGCATCTTCAGGAGGTAGACCGCCGCCAGCACGACGCCAAAGGTGGCGATGCCCGTCGCCCAGCGCAGTCCGCCCTGCCAGGCTCCCATGAGGATCATGAACTCGCCGACGAAGCCGTTGAGCGCTGGCAGGCCGACTGACGCGAGGGTCGCAAAGACGAGCATCAGGGAGAACCAGGGAATCGACTTCGCCAGGCCGCCGAACTGGTCGAACTGCTTGGTGTGCCGGCGGTCGTAAAGCATGCCGACGAGGAGGAAGAGCGCGCCGGTCGAGAGCCCATGGTTCACCATCTGCAGGAGGGCGCCCTGCCAGGCGATCTCGTTGAAGGCGAAAAGCCCCAGCATGACGAAGCCGAGGTGGGCGATCGAGGAGTAGGCGACCAGTTTCTTCATGTCGAGCTGTGCCCAGGCGACCAGCGCGCCGTAGACGATTCCGACCAGCGCCAGGCCGACGACCCAGGGCGCGAGCTGCGTCGCGGCCTGGGGGAAGAACGGAATGGCGAAACGCAGGAAGCCGTAGGTCCCGAGCTTGAGCAGAACGCCCGCCAGGATGACCGAACCGCCCGTCGGCGCCTCGACATGGGCGTCGGGGAGCCAGGTGTGGAACGGAAACATCGGCACCTTGATGGCGAAGGCGAGGGCGAAGGCGGCGAAGAGCCAGAGCTGCTGACCGAGCGGGAACTGCAACTGCAGCAGATCTTCGTAGCGGAAGCTCCAGACCCCTGTCAGCTCACCGTAGCTCCAGGCCATCCACAGAATTCCGAGCAGCATCAGCAGGCTTCCGGCCATGGTGAAGAGGAAGAACTTCACCGCCGCGTAGACCCTCCGGTCGCCCCCCCAGATGCCGATGATCAGGTACATCGGAATCAGCATGACTTCCCAGAAGACATAGAAAACGAGGAGGTCGAGTGCCACCAGCGCCCCGAGCATCCCGGTGGTGAGGAAGAGCATCGAGGCGGCGAAGCCGCTCCAGTGCTTCGTGATCCCCTTGAATGAGCCGAGGAAGACCAACGGCAGCAGAACTCCGGTGAGGAGCACGAGCGGCAGCGAAATGCCGTCGACGCCCACCTCGTAGAGAACCCGCAGGTTGCTGAAGTCGAGCCAGGTCAGGGTCGCGTCGCGCGCCACCATCGTGCCACCGCCCCAGTGAGAAACGGTGAAGAGGACGATGAGCGCAAGCTCGACGAGCGCGACGACCAGGGCGTAGATCTTGACCGTGCGCGCACCGGCCCGGCCGAGGAAAAGCAGCGGCAGCGCCGCGAGACTCGGGAAAAACACGAACCGGGTGATCGTGTCGCCGAAGAGCAGGTCGAGGAGCTGTTGCATCATCAGAAGATCATCCACCAGAAGAGGACGAGCACACCGGCGAAGAAGTAGAGCGCGTACTGGCGGACGTTGCCGGTGGTGGTGAAGCGCCCGAGGTCACCGGCCAGCTCCGTGATGAAAGCCAGGACGTGCAGTCCACCGTCGATGAATACCGAGTCGATGACCTTCCAGCAGAAGCGCGCCGTCGCGCGGAGAGGGCGGACGATCAGGCGGTCGTAAATCTCGTCGACGTAATACTTATTCTCGACCAGGCGATAGAGGCCCGGAGCCCGCCGCGCCAGCGCCTCGTCGGAAGAGGTGCCGCGTCCGCTGCCCCAGAGCCGCCATGCGATGCCCAGGCCGGCGGCCGCAGCGGCGATAGAGGCTGCCACCAGGATCGCCTCGAGGCCGAGCCCGTGATGGGCGGCGTGCGCTTCGTGGCCAGGAATCGCGACGATGACCGGCGCGAGGAAGCTCCCGAGCCAGTCGAAGTGCGTGAACGGAATCTTGCCGGCGTAGCCGGCGAAGATCGCTCCGGCGGCGAGCACGACAAGCGGAACGACCATGACGCCGGGAGACTCGTGGAGATGATGCTCCTGCTCGTGGGTGCCGCGGAACTTGCCGAAGAAGGTGAGAAAGACGACGCGCAGCATGTAGCAGGCGGTCAACGCGGCGGTCGCCAGGCCGACGATCCACAGCACGGGCGACTTCTCGAACGCGGCGCCGAGGATGGCGTCCTTGCTGAAGAAACCCGCAAGAAGCGGCACGCCGGAGATAGCCAGCGTCCCGATGAGGAACGTGCGGTAGGTCCACGGCAGGTGTTTGCGCAGCCCGCCCATCTTCTGCATGTCCTGCTCTCCGCCCATGGCGTGGATCACCGAGCCGGAGCCGAGGAAGAGCAGCGCCTTGAAGAAGGCATGGGTGGCGAGATGGAAAACCGCCGCAACGTAGGCGCCGACGCCGGCGGCGAGGAACATGTATCCCAGCTGCGAGACAGTCGAGTAGGCGAGGACCTTCTTGATGTCGTTCTGGGCGATTCCGATCGTGGCGGCGAAGATCGCCGTCGCCGCGCCGACAATGGCGACGAACAACAGGATCGACGGCGCCAGCTGATAGATCAGGTTGGTGCGCACGACCATGTAGACGCCGGCGGTCACCATCGTCGCGGCGTGGATCAGCGCCGAGACCGGAGTGGGACCGGCCATCGCGTCGGGCAGCCACACGTAGAGCGGAATCTGGGCGCTCTTGCCCATCGCGCCGACGAAGAGGCAGAGCGCTATGAAGCCAGCCAGGGAAAGGCCGAGCGCGTAGGGTGCCTGGGCGGCACCGAGGTCGGCCAGGATCGCGCTGTTGACACCCTTGAAGGAGAGCGTGCCGAACTGGGCGAAGATCGCGAACAGCCCGAGGAGGAAGGCGAAGTCGCCGATGCGATTGACGATGAAGGCCTTGCGCCCGGCCTTTGGTGGAAAGTCCTGATCGAAGTAGAAGCCGATGAGCAGGTAGGAGCACAGGCCCACGCCCTCCCACCCGACGAACATCACGAGGTAGTTGTCTCCGAGAATCAGGAGCAACATCGCGCCCATGAACAGGTTCAGATAGGCGAAGTACCTGCGATAGCCCTCTTCATGGGCCATGTAGCCGACCGAGTAGACATGGATCAGGAAGCCGACGAAGGTGACGACGAAGAGCATGATCGCCGACAGCGGGTCGAGCAGAAACGCGATGTCGATCCGCAGGGCCCCCGCGGTCCAGGGATAGAGGAGCTGTTCGAACGGCGCGTGATCGGGCCGCTGGAGGAACTCGGCCAGGCAGGCGATCGCGACCACGAGCGAGAGCCCGGGAGCGCCGACTCCGATCGCGGTGGCGAGAGACTTGTGGCGATTGCGGACCAGGAGGCCATTGACGGCGGCACCCAGAAAGGGCAGCGCAGGAATCAGCCAGAGATATTCGAGGGCATTCATCGTCTCACCATCGGAGTCGATTCAGACGATTGACGTCGATCGTATGTCGCAGGCGATAGATGCTGATGAAGAGCCCCAGACCGACGGCCGCCTCGGCGGCGGCGACGGCCAGGGCGAAGAAGACGAACATCTGCCCGGCGCTGTCGGCGTGGATGCGCGAGTAGGCGACGAGCGTGAGATTGGCGGCGTTCAACATGAGCTCGATCGACAGGAAGATGGCGATTCCACTGCGGCGAGTGAGCGCGCCGAAGGTTCCGATGCAGAAGAGCAGCGCCGCCAGAATGAGGTACCAGGCGACCGGAATCACTTTCGATCTCCGCGCTTCGCGGTCTCTGGAAGAGGTGCCTCGGGCACCAGAGCGACTGGAGCGCCTGGAGCGATCGGAGCGAGCGGCGTCGGCGACTCCGCCGGGTCGCTCTTCTGAGCCACCCAGCTCGCTCCGACGACGGCCACCAGGAGCAGCAGGCCGATCATCTCGAACGGCAGGATGTAGTTGGCGAAGAGATCGCGAGCCACCGTTGCCAGTGCGACGGACGCGGGCTCCAGCGGCTTGACCGCCGTCTCGGAGTGGGCGTCCCAGAGGAGTCGGACGAGCGCCCCCGCGAACGCCAGGCTGGTGATTCCGGCGGCGATCAGCATGACGTTCGCCCGCGTGGCTGTCGTGCGCTCACGCTGCACGTTGAGCAGCATGATGACGAACAGGAAGAGCACCAGGATCGCACCGGTGTAGAGGAGGATCTGGAGCGCCGCCAGGAACGGCGAGCCGAGCAGGAGAAAGAGGCCGGCGGTCGCCACCAGCGTGACGACGAGGCTCATCGTGGAGACGACCGGGTTGCGGTGCAGCACCAC
>JAYTAM010000351.1:0-6075 GCA_043737505.1 Thermoanaerobaculia bacterium | reverse complement strand
CGCCGGCGAGGTGGAGATGGTCGGCGACGGCGCGAACTGCTGGTCGACAGTGCACGTCGACGACGCCGCCGAGGCCTATGTTCTCGCCGCCGAGCGTGCCCCGGGCGGCGAGGCCCTGAACCTGAGCGACGGCACCAATCCGCGGGTCGGCGAGATGGCCGCCGCCGTCGCGACGGCGGCCGGCATTCCGGGACACATCTCACAGCTCTCTCCGGACGAGGCCGCGGAACGTTTCGGTCCGCTCGCCGAGGGCCTGGGAGCCCATCAGAAGATCGCCAACGCTCGCGCCAAGGCCGCTCTCGGCTGGCAGCCGCGCCATGCCTCGTTCGTCTCCGAGGCCGACCTCTACTACACCGCCTTCCGCGCGCACCAGGACTGAGGAGCCCAGGGGACCTCGCCATGAACAGCCGCCTGATCGAGTTCGCCGAGCACTACTGGGCCGAATATCTGGACAAGATCGAACGGGCGGTGGCCCCGCTCGAAGACGAGCAGCTCTGGTGGCGCGGTAGCGATTCGCCCGACTCAAACGCCGCCGGCAACAGCATCGCCAAGCTCCTGGCGCACCTGCACGGCAACCTTTCGCAGTGGGTGCTCAGCGGACTCGGCGACCTACCGTTCGAACGCCACCGCAGCGAGGAGTTCGCCGCCCGCCCAGGCCCCGGCGCTCCGACCAGGGAGGAGCTCCTGGCGAGGCTCGCTGCCACTGTCGCGGCTTGCCGCGAAACCATCCGCCGCCTCCCCGACGCCGAGCTCGCCCGGGTGCGGAAGATCCAGAAGTACGAGCTCGACGGCTACCGCGCCCTCTTCCACACCGTCGAGCACATGAGCTACCACACCGGCCAGATCGTCCTGCTCGCCAAACTCCAGGGCGCCGAGCTCGACTTCTACCCCCAGCACGCGGGGGAGTAGTCGAGCGATCGAGCGATCGAGCGATCGAGGTATCGGTCTAGACCTTCGGGCCGGCGGCGCGGACTTCGGGCGTGACGCCGGAGGCGTACTGTTCGAAGTTGTCGGCGAACATCTTCGCCAGCTTCGCCGCCTGGGCGTCGTAGGCGGCGCCATCCGGCCAGCTCTCCCACGGGCGCAGGACGCTCCCCGGGACGCCTTCGACCACTTCGGGAATCGCCAGACCGAAGACCGGATCGGGCCGCGTCGCGACGTCCTGGAGCTCGCCCGAGAGCGCGGCTTCGACCAGCCGACGCGTCAGACCCAGCTTCATTCGCGAACCGACGCCGTGGGCGCCCCCCGTCCAGCCGGTGTTGAGTAACCAGACGCGCGCCTTGTGCCGGGTGAGCTTCTCGCCCAGCATGGCGGCGTAGACACCCGGATGCCGCGGCAGGAACGGCCCGCCGAAACAGGGCGAGAAGGTCGCCGTCGGCTCGGTCACGCCGCGCTCGGTGCCAGCCACCTTGGCGGTGTAGCCGGAGAGGAAGTGGTACATCGCCTGCTCTTCGGTGAGACGCGAGAGCGGCGGCAGAACTCCGAAGGCATCGCAGGTCAGGAAGACGACGTCCTTCGGATGGCCGGCGGTGCCCGCCGGGTCGCAGTTGCGCAGGTGGGTGATCGGATAGCTCGAGCGCGTATTCTCGGTGAACTTCGTCGAGTCGAGGTCGAGCTGCCGCGTTTCGGGATCGAACTCGACGTTCTCGACGATCGTGCCGAAGCGGTGCGAGGCCTCCCAGATGTCGGGCTCGCCCTCGCGCGAGAGCCGCACCACCTTGGCATAGCAGCCGCCCTCGATGTTGAACACCCCGTCGTCGGACCAGGCGTGCTCGTCGTCCCCGATGAGGGTCCGCGCCGGGTCGGCGGAGAGCGTCGTCTTGCCCGTTCCCGACAGGCCGAAAAACAGCGCGACGTCGTCGCGATCGGCGCCGTAGTTGGCGCTGCAATGCATGGGGAAGATGCCCTTGCCGGGCAGGACCTTGTTCATCACGGTGAAGATCGACTTCTTGATCTCTCCGGCGTACTCGGTGCCGCCGATGAGCACCATGTTGGCGGCGAAGTTCAGCAGGATGAAAGTCGAGGTGCGCGTGCCGTCGGCCGCCGGATCTGCCTTGAAGCTCATGGCGTCGAGGACGACGAAACCGGGCTGGAACTGGGCGAGCTTCGCCGGGTCGGTCTCGCGCACGAACATGTTGGAGGCGAAAAGCGACTGCCAAGCGGTCTCGGTGATCACTCGCACCGGCAGGCGGTAGCGCGGATCGGCGCCGGCATAGCCGTCGAAGACGAAGAGGTCCTTGCCCCCGAGGTGCTGGCGGACCTTGGCCAGCAGGGAATCGAAAGCCGCGACCGAGATCGGCTTGTTGACCTTGCCCCACCAGACCTCCGCCGAGCTCCCCGGTTCGTCGACCACGAACTTGTCGTTCGGCGACCGGCCGGTGAACTCGCCGGTGTGGCAGATCAGCGCCCCGTCGGCCGAAATCCGCGCTTCGGCGCGCTGCACTGCCTCTTCGTAAAGCCGCGCCGGCGGCAGATTCCAATAGACGTTGCGGGCGCCTGCAAGACCCTGCTCCTCGACGCCGTGACGGCTATGGACCGGACCGTGATTCTGCATCGCTCACCTCGGGAAAAACGGGCCTTCTGCCGCCCGTCATAGGTCGCAAAAGTACCCGCATTCTACTTGAAAGGCCGGCCGTTCCTCCTCTTCGCCGGCGTAACGGGAGGCCCGGGGCCGCCACCCCGCGCGGCTCTTGCGGCGCCCGCCGAAAGGTGGAAAGCTGCCGCCGTTTCGACCATTTGCCACCATTCCGGCCGGTGCCTGTGCGCCAGCGAGGGGATCCGAAAATCATGAGCCAGATCAGTTTCTTCGACCAGGTGAACGCCAATTTCGACAAGGCGGCCGCCTACACCCAGCACTCCAAGGGCATGCTCGAGCAGATCAAGGTCTGCAACAGCGTTTACCACATGGCGTTTCCGGTCGAGAAGGACGACGGCTCGATCGAAGTGATCCACGCCTGGCGCGCCGAGCACTCGCAGCACAAGCTGCCCACCAAGGGCGGTATCCGCTACGACTACCGGGTGAACGAAGACGAAGTGATGGCGCTCTCGGCGCTCATGACCTACAAGTGCGCCATGGTCGAAGTGCCGTTCGGCGGCGCCAAGGGCGGCATCCGGATCGACCGGCGCAACTACTCCGAGGCCGAGCTCGAGCGCATCACGCGGCGCTACACCTTCGAGCTCTTCCGCAAGGGCTTCATCGGACCGGCGGTGGACGTGCCGGCGCCCGACTACGGCACCGGCCCGAAGGAGATGTCGTGGATCGCCGACACCTATCAGGCGCTAGCGCCGCAGGACGTCAACAGCCTGGGCTGCGTCACCGGCAAGCCGATCGCCCAGGGCGGCGTCCGCGGCCGCACCGCCGCCACCGGACGGGGCGTCTTCTATGCCATTCGCGAGTGTGTCGCCGATGCCGCCGACATGCAGCAGATGGGGCTTACCCCGGGCCTGGCGGGCAAGACCGCGGTCGTCCAGGGGCTGGGCAACGTCGGCTACTACGCCGCCAAGTTCCTCGCCGAGGCCGGGGTCAAGCTGGTCGGCGTCGCCGAGCGGGAAGGTTCGATCTCCTCGACCACCGGAATCGACCTCGAGCAGCTCATGGCGCACCGCGAGAAGACCGGCTCGATTCTCGGCTTCCCCGGCGCGACCGATCTGAAGGACCGCATGGCCGCCCTCGAGCTGCCTTGCGACATCCTCGTCCCGGCGGCGCTCGAGAACCAGATCACCGAAGACAACTGCGACCGCATCCAGGCGAAGATCGTCGCCGAGGGGGCCAACGGTCCGACGACCGCGGTCGCCGGCGACCGGCTCTACGCCCGCGGCGTCATGGTCATCCCCGACATGTACTGCAACGCCGGCGGTGTTACGGTCTCCTACTTCGAGTGGTTGAAGAACCTCTCGCACGTCCGCTTCGGGCGCATGGAGAAGCGCTTCGAAGAGCGCGCCTTCCGCAATCTCCTGCAGACGATCCAGACGATGACCGGCAAGACCCTCACCGAAGAGGAGTTGAAGGGCCTCTCGGCGGGCGCATCGGAGGAGGATCTCGTCAACTCCGGACTCGAGGAGACGATGGTCACCTCGTACCAGAAGATCCGCGAGATGCGCCGCAAGCACGGCGACAAGCCGGATATGCGCACGGCCGCCTTCATCGTCGCCATCGACATGATCGCCCTGACTTACAGCGACCTGGGAATCTTTCCCTAGGCAGCGAACCGAGCAGTCCCGGGCGGCGGCCGCACAGTCGATTGACAGCCGCCCTCGCGAGGCGCAGACTCCCGCAATTCGCTCCGCACCCCGATCTCGGGGCCGCGGCGGTCTCTTCGGAGTTCGGACGGCTCCGGAGACCGGGTGGGGTGGGTCCCACCGCTCGACCGTGACGTCCAGACAAGGGGGTGATCCAGTGGGAAATGGCAAACGCGGCTCGATGAGGGCGGCGTCCTCCTAGGGGTACCTCCTGGGGCGAAACGCAGTGCGCCACGGGCAGAAGCGAAGGGCATCTCGCAAGGGATCCCGCTAGAAGGCTTCAACCCAGCGCCGTCCGCATCGAACCCCAAGGCCCCGGATCTCGCGAGAGGTCCGGGGCCTTTTTCGTTGCGGCGGCGGGCGGCCCGACCGTCGCGCTAGAGCGCCGCGTCGGCCTTGGCGGCGAGAACGAAGTCGCTCTCGGTGAGGCCATCGATCTTGTGCGTCCAGATGGTGATGCCGACCTTGCCCCAGCCGAGGGTGAGGTCGGGGTGGTGACCCTGCTCTTCGGCGACCGCGCCGACCCGGTTCACGAAGGCCAGGGCCAGAACGAAGTCGGGGAACTTGTAGCTCTTCTCGAGGTGGTGACCGTCGACCACCCGCCAACCGTTCGGACCCAGCTTCGCGAGCAGCTCCTGCAGCTCTTCACCGGCGAGCGGCGGCGTGCCTCCCTTGCAGGGGATGCACTGCTTGGCGGCAAGCTCACTCATGGCGTGCTCCTTTCAGCCCTTCTTGCGCAGGCGATCGACCAGGGCGCGCATCGCCCCCTGCGTCTCCGCCCCGAACCAGTCATCGACGAAACGGGTGAAGGTGCCGGCCTGCTGGTCGTCGAAGGCGGCGACAAGCCCGGCCCGGCACAGGGCGCGGGTCGTCGCCATGGCGCGCGGCGGCAGCGCGAGGAGGTCGCGGCAGCGCTCGAGCGCCCGTTCGACGACCCCTTCGAGCGGCACCAGCTCGTCGACCAGGCCGATGCGCAGCGCTTCGCCGGCGGGAACGAGCAGCCCGCCAACGCCGAGGCGCTCCGCCTGCCGCTCGCCCACGACCCGCACCAGCGCGGTGTGGATCACCTGCGGCAGCGAGAGGCCGACCTGAACCTCGTTCAAACCGATTCTGAAATCGCCGTCCGCCATCACCCGCGCGTCGCAGAAGATCGACAGCACCGCACCGCCCGCCGGCGCATGCCCGGTGATCGCCGCGACGACCGGAACCGGCGAGGCGGCGAGCGCGCGCAGGAGACGAAAGAAGTCCTGCAGCGTTTGCTCCATGCCGGCGCGGTCGAGACCGAGAAGCGACGGCACATCGAGCCCGCCCGAGAATCTCCCGGGACTGCCCGACAGCACGATGGCGCGCGCGCCGCCGGCCGGCGCACCCTCGATCGCATCGGCCAGGGCCGCGATCAGCGCAGCGTCGAGCGCGTTTGCGGGCGGGCGCGCGAGCCGCAGTTCCAGGATGTCGCCATGTTCGGTCCGTTCGAGCATCGGGAGGCCTCCGCCGCCGATCCTACCCGCTTCCTCCGCGGGAATGAGCCTCCGAGGCGCCGGCCTGCGCGTACTCTGCATGAACCACACTCTCGAGCTTGCACGTCCGCTCCGCCAGCGCAGCCAGATTCTCGGAAGCGTCTCCCTGCTCCTGCTGCTCAGCACCGGCAGTTCGCCGGCCGCCGCGGGATCTGTCGGGCTGTCGTCGGTGGGCGCCGCGGCGATCGCCAACTTCCCGCACGAGGGCGACCTCGTCGAGTTCAGCGAGCGCTTCGGCTATGCGCTCGCGGCGGGCGATTTCAACGGCGACCTCATCGACGATCTGGCGACCGGAATTCCCTGGGACGACGGCATCTCC
>JAYTAM010000350.1:0-13880 GCA_043737505.1 Thermoanaerobaculia bacterium | reverse complement strand
GGGCGCGCTCGAGGAGCTCTGCCGCCGGCGCGGTCCGCAGGCGCAGCGGCCGCGGCCGGGCGTAGCTCAGGAAGTCGCTCACCAGGCGTTCGAGCCGGCCGATCTCCGAGCGCGTGATCGACAGCAGCTTCTTCTGGCCCGACACCGACTGCGGCGACGCCAGGTCCTCCTCGAGCATCTGCATGTTGAGGCTGAGGGAGTTCAGCGGATTGCGGATCTCGTGCGCCAGGCCGGCGGCGAGAGTTCCCAGGTAAGCGAGGCGCTCGGCCTCCGCCGCTTGTGCCTCCAGCCGCTGTCCCCGCCGGAGGAGGACCGAGATGAGAAAGAAGGCCATGACGAAGATCGCCACCGTCAGCCCTCCGATCCAGGTCGTCTGCCGGATCAGCTCGTGGCGCAACTCGCCGATCCGCCGGTCCATCTCGAGCGGGCTGATGCCGATACGCAGTGAGCCGAACTCGCCGATCGGCACCGTGACATCGAGCGAATCGATCGCGTCCGTCGGCAGCCGCACCGCGCGGCTCTCCTGGCGCTCGAGAGTCCGATTCTCGACCCGCGGCGTCCCCGGCGGCAGCTCGCGTTCCGGGCGCGCCGTTCCGGCCGACGCGGCCGATGCGGCAATCTCGGTCTCCCGCCGTTCCTTCATCACCAGCACGCCGTCCCGATCGGTGATCTCCACCGTCTGAACGATCTGACGCTGGCGCAGGACCGAGTCGATGTAGGTCTGGGTTTCGCGCTCCAGCGCCACGGCGGTGAACAGGTCGCCGCCGGTGCTTTCGGCGCTGCCGGCAATCCGGCCGGCCAGGTCCTGCGCCTCGCGACGGGTCTCGAGAAGAACCCGGTCGAGCTCGCGCCGCGAGAGGGTCTGGAAGATCAGCCAGGAGAAGAGGGCAAAGTCGCTGACGATGAAGAGGCCGAGGAGGGCGAAGATGATCCAGTTACGCCGGGAGGTGGGCCTTCGGGGCCGCGGAGACACCGAGAGATCATAGTTCAGCTCCCCGCGCCTTTTCTTTTGCAGGCGACTTCTCTACGATCTCCCGACGATGCTCCGAAGCGGTAACTCGCAGGGCGCGCTGACCCTCCTGGTCTTCCTGCAGATCGCCTGCGCCGGCGAACGTCCAGCGCCGACCGGAGAGAATCCGGGAGCCGGAGCCGCGAGAACCGATACCGCCGTCGGCGCGACGATCGCCGACCTCTCGGGAGTCAACGAGCTTCTGGCGGCCGACATTCAGTTCACCACCGACCTGCACGATCAACTTTTTCTGCAGCTGCTCTCCGAGCAGGCCGACTTCACCGACCACCCACCGACCTTCGCTCCGGAGCTGGCGACGAGCTACGGCTGGTCGGACGATCATCGCGCGCTGACCTTCCACCTGCGTCAGGACGCCCTCTGGAGCGACGGCGTGCCGATCACCGCGGAGGATGTGCGGTGGACCTGGCAGGCTCAGACGTCGCCGGAGGTCGCCTGGTCCTATGCCGACCTGAAGGACGCCATCACCGACGTCGAAGTGATCGATCCGCACACCGTGCGATTCCACTTCCGCGAGGCCTACACCACGCAGCTCCTCGACGCCATCGAAGGCAAGATCCTGCCGAGGCACGCCTGGGCGAAGATTCCGTTCTCCGAGTGGCGGCAGAAGGCCGACTGGTTCCGCGACAACCTGGTCTCCAGCGGCCCGTTCCGGCTGGCCGCCTGGCGACCGGGCGAAGAGGTGGTGCTGGCGCGGAACGAGCGCTACTTCGACCGCTCGCTACCGAAGCTCGAAAAGGTGATCTTCCGCGTCGCGCCCGATGCCGCGAGCCATGTCGAGCAGCTGCTCGCCGGCGCGCTCGACTTCGCCTGCGGAGTCACTCCCGCCGATGCTGCCCGGGTCGCCGACCGGAGCGACTTGCGCGTCGTGGCGTTCGACAACCGCCAGTACGACTACCTGTGCTGGAACACCTTGCGAGAGCCGTTCGACGAGCCCGAGATTCGCCGCGCCCTGACCCTGGCGATCGACCGCCAGGCACTGGTCGACGCGCTTTTCAAGGGCTACGCCCGAGTGGCTTCGTCGCCGATCCCGTCGAATTTCTGGGCCCACGACCCGGCGGTGGTGCCCTTGCCCTACGACCCGGCGGAGGCGCGGCGGATACTCGCCGCGCGCGGCTTCCGCGACAGCGACGGCGATGGGATCGTCGAGCGCCGCGGCCGGCCGTTCGCCTTCGAGCTCACGACGAACTCTTCGAATCGCATCCGGACCGCGGCGCTGGTGATGATCCAGGAGCAGCTGCGCAAGGTAGGCATCGCGGCCACGCCGCACACGATCGAGATCCACGCCCTCACCGAGGCCAACCGGGAGCATCGATTCGATGCCACCCTCTCGGGCTGGGCGATCGACACCACGCTCGACCTCAAGCCCTATTTCCACTCGAGCGAAAGCGCCGGTGGCTACAACTTCGGCAGCTACAGCAACGCCGAGGTGGATCGGCTCCTCGACGCCGCCCGGCGCGCAGCGACTCCGGAAGCAGCCCTCCCCGATCTCCTCCGGGTGCAGAAGCTCCTCGACGCGGAACAGCCGTACACCTTCCTCTGGGAACCGCAGCGCCTCTGCGTGGTGCGCAGCGACCTCGCCGACGTGCGCCCCAACGCCATCTCCTCTTATTTCAATCTGCCCGAGTGGCGGCGCCGCCCGACGCACGACGGGCCGTGATCCGTACGCTGCTCGCCCGACTCGGTACGGCGCTGCTCGCCGGCTGGATCGTTCTCACCACGGTCTTCTTCCTCCTCCGCATGCTTCCCGGCGATCCGGGCACCCTCTTCGAGAACCCGCGTGTGCCGCAGGAACAGCGCCTCCGTCTGCGAGCCGTCTACGGACTCGACCGGCCCCTGCCCGAACAGTACCTGCGCTGGCTCGGCGGCGTGGCGCGCGGCGAGTGGGGCTACTCACTCAGTCAGAACCGGCCGGTCGGCCAGATCCTCCGCGAGTCGGCCCCCCACACGCTCCTGCTCTCTTCGGCGGCACTCCTCCTCGAGCTCGGCCTGGGGCTCGCGCTCGGCGTGTTCGCAGCGGCGCGGGCCGGCTCGCTCGCCGACCGGGGCCTGCGCCTCCTCTCGCTCACCCTCTGGTCGTTACCGACCTTCTGGTTCGGCCTCATGCTCCTCGCCGCCTTCTCCGTCGCCTGGCCGCTCTTTCCTCCCGGTGCGATGCGCTCCGTCGAAGCCGACGCTTTCGGTGCCGGCGGCCGGCTGCTCGATCTGCTCTGGCACCTGGCTCTGCCGGCCGCCGCGATCGGCCTGCCCGCCGCTGCTGCAACCGCACGCTTCGTCCGCGCTACGGTGCTCGAACGGATGGGCGAGCCGTTCGTGCAATCGGCACGCGCCAGGGGGCTCTCGGCGAGACGGGTGCTCTGGACGCATGCGTTGCGCGCCGGTCTGGGGCCGATCGCGCAACTCGCCGGCCTGTCGCTCGCGGCGCTCCTCTCGGGCACGATCGCGGTCGAGGTCGTCTTCGGCTGGCCGGGCATCGGGCGCGCCACCTTCGACGCCCTCGTCGCCCGCGACTACCCGCTGCTGCTCGCCGGCACGGCCCTCTCGGCCGCCTTCGTGCTCGTCGGAAGTTTTCTCGCCGAGTTGATGCAGGCCTGGCTCGACCCACGGCTGCGCGATGCGTGAGCGGTCGCCGTTTCGCTGCGGCGCGAGCCCTGCGAAGCGGCGCGCTGCTGGAGCAACTCGAAAGCTTTCGAGTTGCAGGGTCCATGCCGGGGCGATCTTGCTGGCCCTGATCGCGGGGATCGTCACGCTGGTACCGCTCGTCTTCAGGCAGTCTCCCGACCGCCAGCTCGATCCCGCGGTCGCTGGGCTCGCGCGGCCCGGGAGCCGCTTCGATCGCATCCACCTCGCCGACGGGCGGGTTTTCGCTGCACGCGCGATCGAGATCGGCGCGGACAAGGTCGTTCTGCGCGGGCAGCCGCGACCGACGAGCGTGGCGATCGGCGATCTCGCCGGCGGCGAGCTCGGCCCGCGCGCGCTCGACACACAGCGTTTCCTGCTCGGCAGCGACGAGTTCGGCCGGGACGTGGCTGCGCGCCTGCTGGCCGGCGGGCGCGTCTCGCTCGCCATTGCCGGCTGGACCGTGGCGCTCATCTGTCTGGTCGCCCTGCCCTTGGGCGCGGCATCCGGTATCGCTCCGCCCGCCGTCGATCGCATCGTCCTGCGCGTGCTCGAAGGCCTCCAGGCCTTCCCCCGCCTCTTCCTGCTGCTGGGCCTGGCGGCGGTCGTGCGACCCGGGGTGGTCTCGGTTGTCCTCATTCTCGGCCTCACCGGCTGGATCCCGATGGCGAGGCTGGTGCGCGCCGAGGTCCGGGCGCTTCGGGACCGCGACTTCGTTCTCGCGGCTCGCGCCTCCGGCGCCGGACGGCTGCGAATCGTCCTGCGTCATCTGCTGCCCAACGCCTTGGCGCCGGCTCTCATCGAGGCCTCGCTCGCCACCGCCTCGGCGATCGTCAACGAGGCGGCGCTGTCCTTTCTCGGCTTTGGCCTGCAGCCCCCGGCGGCGAGCTGGGGGAACATGATCGCCGACGGGCGTTCGGCGCTCGCCGGGGGCTGGTGGGTCGCCTTCTTCCCCGGAGCGGCGCTGGCGTTGACGGCGATCGCCTTCAACCTGCTGGGCGAAGGTCTTCGCGACACTCTCGACCCGCGTTCGCCGGCGGAAGCGACTGCGGGCACCTCCGGGACCTGATGCTGGTCAGCGACTTCGATTTCGATCTCCCGGAGAGCGCGATCGCCCAGGAGGCCGCGCCGCGCGGCAGCAGCCGCCTGCTGCGCCTCGACGCCGATGGGTCGACGCGGCATGCCGCCATCCAGGAGCTGCCCGGCATCCTCCGGCCCGGTGACCTGCTGGTCGCGAACGACACGCGGGTGATCCCGGCGCGCCTGTTCGCGCAGCGCTTGCCCGCCGGCGGCAACGTCGAGCTCCTCCTGGTCGAGAAACTCGGGCCGCGACGCTGGCGCTGTCTGGCCAAGCCCGGGCGCAAGGCCAGGGTCGGAGTCCGGCTCCGGATCGGCCCGGAGGTCGAAGCGGAGGTGGTCGGCAAAGAGGCGGATGGCCGCCACACGCTGGACTTCTCGGTCGAGCTCGAGCCCCACCTCGAAGCGCTCGGTCACGTTCCCCTGCCGCCGTACATCGCCCGCGCCGACCGGCCGGAGGACCGCGCCCGCTACCAGACCGTCTGGGCGCGCGCTCCGGGAGCGATCGCCGCTCCCACTGCCGGTCTCCACTTCTCGGAGGAGCTGCTGCAGCGCCTCGACGAGCGCGGCATCGAACGCGTCTTCGTGACGTTGCACGTCGGCATCGGTACCTTCAAGCCGGTGACCGTCGAGCTGGCGTACGAGCACCGCATGGAGAGCGAGCGCTACGAGATCCCGCCGGCGACCGCGGAGGCGATCGCCCGCGCCCGCCGCGAGAAAAGGCGGATCGTCGCCGTCGGCACGACGGTGGTCCGCACGCTCGAGAGCGCGGCACTGGCGTCGGGCGCGGATGCGGGCTTGCCCGCTGGCGCCGGCTCGACCGCCATCTTCATCACGCCGGGCTTTCGCTTCGAGATCGTCGACCTGCTGCTCACCAACTTCCATTTGCCGCGATCGACTCTGCTCATGCTGGTCTCGGCCTTCGCCGGCCGCGAGCGCGTGCTCGCTGCGTATTCGGAAGCGATCCTGCGCGGCTACCGTTTTTACTCCTACGGCGACGCCATGCTGGTCGAGCGCCGGGCCGTCGGCTGAGGAGTACAATCCGCTCGAACTCAACCGACCGAAGGGAGTCCGAACCATGTCCAGTCCGTCTCGCCTATCCTGTCGCTGGCTGCTCATTTCCGCGCTCGCCCTCACCCTGGCGCTCGCTGCCGCGCCGGTCGCCGCCCAGCCGTTCGGCGCCTGGCTGGCGCTCAGCGGAGCTGACGGCACGTACGTCCAGGTGCCGCATTCGTCGAGCCTCAATCCGACCGACGGCTTCACCTTCGAAGCCTGGGTTTCCGTAACCACGTCGGGCGGCTGCGACAGCCTCGCCGGCAAGAACTACCTCCAGGCCTGGTGGATCGGCGTATGCGGAACGACTCTGCGGAGCTACCTGCACGGAGGCTCGTCGTCGAGGGACGGCGGCACCGTGCCTCCTGGCAAGTGGACGCATATCGCCGTGACCTGGGACGGCTCCGATCGCCGGCACTACATCAACGGCGAGCAGGTGGCGATCTTCCCCCAAACGACCGCCCCGACGACCAGCACCTCGCCCCTGAGGATTGCCGGCGACGCCTCCTGGCAGTTCGCCCCCTCGGGCGCCATCGACGAGGTCCGCCTCTGGAACGTCGCGCGCACCACACAGCAGCTCCGCGATGCGCTCAACGAGGCGATCGTCGCCGACGCGCCCGGTCTGGTCGCGACCTGGGGATTGAACGCCAATACCAACGACGTCACCGGAGATCACAACGGCAGCGGCGTCGGCGGCCCGGGCTACCTCAGCCTCCCTGCCACCAGCTTCTGCGTGCCGTCGGCGACGACTCTCTGCCTCGACGGAAGATTCGCCGTCAGCGTCGATTGGCGCACTGGCAGCGGCTCGGGCGTCGGCACGGTCGCCGGCTGCAGCACCGACGAGTCGGGGCTCTTCTGGTTCTTCAATTCGCTGAACTGGGAGATCCTGATCAAGTCGGTCAACGCCTGCACTCTCAACGACCGCTACTGGATCTTCTTCTCCGCCACCACCGACGTCTTCTTCCGCCTGACCGTCACCGACGTGCACGGGGCGCAGAAGATCTACTTCAACTATCCGGGAGCTCCGGCGCCGGCCATCACCGACACCGACGCCTTCGCGACCTGCCCTTAGCCCGAAAGGCTCAGAGACGGCTCTCCTGCGGCGGCGATGCCGCAGGGGAGCCCGCGGCACTCGCCAGCTTCGCCAGCAATACGGCGGGGTCGCTCGCCACCTTCAGCAGCGCGCGGTGCCTCGAGCCCACGAAGCCCTCCTCCACCGCCCGGTCGAGAAAGGCGAGCAGGGGATCGAAGTAGGCGCCGACGGCGAGCAGACCGCACGGCTTGTGCTGGAGTCCCAGCTGCATCCAGGTCCAGGCTTCGAACAGCTCCTCGAGAGTGCCGAGTCCGCCCGGTAGCGCTACGAAGGCTTCCGAGAGACTGGCCATCCGCGCCTTCCGCTCGTGCATCGAGTCGACGAGATGAAGCTCCGAGAGCCCGGCGTGGCCGACCTCCCGCTCCTCGAGGAATCGCGGCAGTACGCCTACGACCCGTCCGCCAGCGGCCAGGGCCGCATCCGCGACGACGCCCATGAGGCCGACGTGGCCACCACCGTAGACGATGGTGATGCCGCGCCGAGCCACTTCGCGCGCGAACTGCGTCGCCGCCGTGCGGTAGGTCTCACCTCGTCCGGCTTGCGATCCGCAGAAAACTCCGAGGCTCTTCATTCAGCGGTTCGCGTACTCCTCGACGGGCGGGCAGAGGCAGACGAGGT
The DNA here is from genome assembly GCA_043737505.1 of Thermoanaerobaculia bacterium. Taxonomy (GTDB): domain Bacteria; phylum Acidobacteriota; class Thermoanaerobaculia; order Multivoradales; family JAGPDF01; genus JAGPDF01. The sequence goes on along the minus strand of JAYTAM010000350.1, from coordinate 6,393 downwards.
TGCGGTCGCCGTAGACGTTGTCGATGCGGCCGACGGCGGGAAAGAACTTGCCGTCACGCACCCACTCGCGGGGAAAAATCGCTTCCTGCCGCGAGTACGGCCGATCCCAGCTTTCGCCGGCGACGGCCGCTGCGGTGTGGGGCGCGTTCTTCAGCGGGTTGTTCTTGCGATCGATTCGTCCCTCTTCGACCGCCCGGATCTCCTCGCGAATGGCGATCATCGCCTCGCAGAATCGGTCGAGCTCGCGCTTCGACTCGCTCTCGGTCGGCTCGATCATCAGCGTGCCGGGCACCGGAAACGACATCGTCGGCGCGTGGAAGCCGAAGTCCATCAGGCGCTTGGCGACGTCCTCCGCCTCGATGCCGGCGCTCGCCTTGAAGGGCCGCAGGTCGAGGATGAACTCGTGCGCGACGCGACCCTGGGCGCCACGATAGAGAATGGGGAAGAACTCACCCAGCCGCGCCGCCATGTAGTTGGCGTTGAGGATCGCGACCGACGTGGCGCGCTCGAGGCCCGGGCCGCCCATCATGGCGATGTACATCCACGGAATCGCCAGGATGAGTGCGCTCCCCCACGGCGCCGCGGACACCGGTCCGATCGCCTGCTCGCCGCCGCAGCGCACCAGCGGGTGACCGGGGAGGTAAGGCGCCAAATGCCGGGCCACGCCGATCGGGCCCATGCCCGGACCGCCGCCGCCGTGATGGATGCAGAAGGTCTTGTGCAGATTCAGGTGACAGACGTCGGCGCCGTAGTCGCCAGGGCGGCACAACCCGACCTGCGCGTTCATATTGGCGCCGTCGAGATAGACCTGCCCGCCGTGGGAGTGGACGATCTCGCACAGCCGGCCGATCGACTCTTCGAACACACCGTGGGTCGAGGGATAGGTCACCATGATGGCCGCGAGACGCGGCGCATGTTCCGTCGCTCTCGCCTCGAGGTCGGCGATGTCGATGTTGCCGTGCTCGTCGCAGGCGACCGGGACCACTTTCATGCCCGCCATGACCGCCGAGGCGGGATTCGTTCCGTGCGCCGAAACCGGGATGAGACAGATGTCGCGATGCCCTTCTCCGCGCGACTCGTGGAAGGCGCGGATGACAAGCAGGCCGGCGTACTCCCCCTGACTGCCGGCGTTCGGCTGCAGTGAAACTGCCGCGAAGCCGGTGACGTCGCACAACCAGCGCTCGAGGTCCGAGAGGATTTGGGAATAGCCTTCGGCCTGTTCGACCGGAACGAACGGATGGAGGTCGGCCAGGTCGGGCCAGGAGATCGGAATCATCTCCGAGGTGGCGTTGAGCTTCATCGTGCACGACCCGAGGGCGATCATCGAGTGCGCGAGCGAAAGATCGCGCCCCTCCAGCCGCCGGAGGTAGCGCAGCATCTCGTGCTCGGTGTGATACCGGTGGAATACGGGATGGACGAGGATCTCCGACGTGCGCGCGTGGGGCGCGGGAATCGACGAGCGCGCCGCGACCGCCGCCAGCGCCTCGAGCGCCTGGGGATCGGTGCCGAAGAGGTCCAGGAGGTCGGCGATATCGTCCGCGCCCGCGGTCTCGTCGAGAGCGATCCCAACGTTCCGCGGTCCGAGCTTGCGCAGGTTGATACCCCGTCGCGCCGCGTCGGCGAGCAGACCGTCGGCATCGCCGCCGGCGGCGAGCTCGACCGCCAGAGTGTCGAAGAACGGCTCTTCCGCCAGCTTGTGCCCGGCGCGGCGCAGGCCCTCGGCGAGTGCCACCGCCATCTGGTGGACCCGCGCGGCGATCGCGCGCAGCCCGTCCGGACCGTGGTAGACGGCGTACATCGAGGCGAGGATGGCCGGCAGCGCCTGCGCAGTGCAGATGTTGGAAGTCGCCTTCTCGCGCCGGATGTGCTGCTCGCGGGTCTGCAGAGCCATGCGGATGGCCGGATTCCCGGCGCTGTCCTTCGACACACCGATGATTCGCCCGGGCATCTGGCGCTTGAACTCGTCGCGTGCCGCCATGAAGGCGGCGTGCGGCCCGCCGTAGCCCATCGGCAAGCCGAAGCGCTGCGTCGACCCGACAGCGATGTCGGCGCCGAATTCGCCCGGTGCGCGCAACAGGGCGAGCGACAGGAGATCCGCCGCCACGACGAGGAGCGCACCGCCGGAATGCGCGAGCGCCGCGAGCGGTGCGTAGTCGAGAACCTTGCCGTCGGTCGTCGGGTACTGAACGAGCACCCCGAAGATCCGCCCGCCGGCGAAGTCGCAGCCGAACGGGTCGCCGGTCTCGATCTCGATTCCGATCGCGCTGGCGCGCGTGCGGATGACGGCGATCGTCTGCGGATGGCAGCCCCGGTCGACGAAGAAGACCGGCCGCTCGATCTTCTCGAGGTGCGGGTGGATGGCAGCGCACATATGCATCGCTTCGGCTGCGGCAGTCGCCTCGTCGAGGAGCGACGCATTGGCGATCGGCAGCGCCGTCAGATCGGAGACCATGGTCTGGAAGTTGAGCAGCGCCTCCAGGCGGCCTTGCGCGATCTCCGCCTGGTACGGGGTGTACTGCGTATACCAGCCGGGATTCTCCAGAATGTTTCGCCGGATCACTCCGGGCATGCTCGAGGCGTGGTAACCGATCCCCAGGTACGAGCGTGACCGGCGGTTGCGGGAGGCGATCGACTGCAGCCGGTCGAGCATCTCCTGCTCGCCTGGCGCCCGGTCGCGACCGGTGGCATCGATCGCCAGCGGCCGCGCCGCGCGAATCGACGCCGGGACGGTCTCCGCTACGAGCGCCTCGATCGAGTCCAGGCCGAGCGCCTGGAGCATTTCGCCGATCTCCGCGTCGTTCGAGCCAATATGGCGGCGGACGAAGGTGTCGAGCGGCTCGAACAAGTCAGTGCTTTCCTTGCTGCACGAACTCGCCGTAACTTTCGGCGTCCATCAGGCTGTCGAGGTCGGCGGAGGCGGAGTAGCGGATCTTGATCAGCCAGCCGTCGACGTGCGGATCCTCGTTGATCAGCTCGGGATCGTCCGCCAGCGCTTCGTTGATCTCGACGACCTCGCCGGCGAGCGGGGTGAAGATCTCGGCCACGGCTTTCACCGATTCGATCGTTCCAATCTCGTCGCCGGCGTCGTAGACGTGGCCCACCTGCGGCAGCTCCACGAAGACGACTTCGCCCAACTCCTTCTGAGCGAAATCGGTGACGCCGAGCACCGCGATGTCGTCGTCGACTCGTACCCATTCGTGTTCCGTCGTGTAGCGATAGTCATCCGGATACATTGCGGTCTTCCTCCTGAGCCTGTTGCGCCGCGCGGGCCCGAACCGGGGCGCGCTAGCGTGATCGTTTGTAGAACGGCAGCGACACCACGCGGGCGGCCAGAGCCTTGCCGCGCACGTCGATCTCGAGCGCCGTACCGACCGTCGCCATCGCGACCGGAACATAGGCCATGCCGAGCGCCTTTTCGAAAGTCGGGCTCCAGGTTCCGCTCGTCACTTCGCCTATCCGTTGCCCGTCCCGGAGGACTGCGCAACCCTGGCGGGCGATGCCGCGCGACTCGACCTCGAAGCCGACCAGATGCCGGCTCTCGCCCCGCGCCCGCGCCGCCACGAGGGCGTCCCGGCCGACGAAGTCGCCCTTCTCGAGCTTGACGGTCCAGTCGAGCCGCGCGTCCCACGGAGTCGTCGTGCGGTCGATCTCGTGGCCGTAGAGCGCCATCCCGGCTTCGAGACGCAGCGTGTCGCGAGCCCCGAGCCCCGCCGGAACGAGACCGTCCGGCTCGCCCGCGGCGAGGAGCGCCCGCCAGAGCCCCAGCGCGTCCTGCGGATCGACGAAGATCTCGAATCCGTCCTCGCCGGTATACCCGGTGCGGGAGATGATGGCTTTGCGCCCGTCGACTTCGCCGTGAGCGAGGCCGTAGTACTTGATCGGCGCGAGAGGCGTGGCGGTGAGCGGCTGCAGGATCGCCGATGCGCGCGGCCCCTGCAGCGCGATCAGGGCGAAGTCGTCGGAGCGATTCTCGAGCGTGACCCCCGCCGGCCGCGGCAGGGCGGCGATCCAGGCGTAGTCGCCGTCGATGTTCGAGGCGTTCACCACCAGCATGAACTCCTCCTCGCCCATGCGGTAGACGAGCAGGTCGTCGATGAACGTTCCCTCGCGGGTGAGCAGGGCACTGTAATGGATGCGTCCGAGCGCGAGCTTCGACACGTCGTTCGGTGTGAACCCCTGAACGAAGGCGAGCGCACCTGGCCCGCCGATGGCGAACTCCCCCATGTGCGAACAGTCGAAGAGCCCTGCCGCCGCGCGCACGGCGCGGTGCTCGTCGATCAATCCTTTGTACTGCACGGGCATCTCCCAGCCCGCGAAGTCGACCAGCCTGGCGCCGGCGTCGACGTGAGCTTCATGGAGCGGAGTACGACGCGGAGCGGGGTCGGCGGACATGTCGCGGAAACTATATCGCGGCGGGAATCCACCGGCGGGCTGTGAGCCCGCTCACTTCGCAGCGCTCCGGCGCGTCATAGGGTACGTGCACTCATGAACGTGCACCCGAGTCGAGAGCGTCATCGCCGCCCTGCGCCTCCGCCTGCCCCGTCCACCGCGCGGTCGCGGCGAGATCTCCTGCGTCCACTCGCCGGAAGCGCCTACGCGCCGGCCAGCCAGATGCGCCGCCCCGACAACTCCGGACAGACGCCGGTGGCTCCGGTGGCTCCGGAGGTTCCGCTCGCACCGCCGTCCATGGCGGTGCTGGCGCTCTCCCGGTTGGCATTCGGACCGACGGCGGGCGACATCGCCGCCTTCAACGCGCTCGGCGGCAGCGAGGTCGCGCGCCTGACCGCCTGGGTCGACCAGCAGCTCAACCCAGCGGGTATCGCCGACGCCGCCTGTAACGCTCGCCTCGCCGCCAGCGGCTTTTCCACCCTCAACAAGACGCTGGCGCAGCTGTTCCAGGACCACCACGTCGCCGACCCGGAGTGGGAAGAGCGCATCCGTCCCGTCGTCGAGACCGAGCTCGCCACCTGGACCCGCGCCGTCTACTCCAAGCGGCAGCTCTACGAGGTGCTGGTCGATTTCTGGCACAACCATTTCAACGTCTACGGCTGGGAGTTCATCGAAGCGCCGGTCTGGGTACATCACGACCGCGACGTGATCCGCGCCCACGCGCTGGGAAACTTCCGCCAGATGCTCGAAGCGGTCGTGAAGTCGCCCGCGATGCTGATCTATCTCGACAACTACATCAACTTCGCCGCCGAGCTCGACGGCAATCCGGTGGGCTCGAACGAGAACTTCGCGCGCGAGATGATCGAGTTGCATTGCCTCGGTGCCGAGAACTCCTACGGCAATCTCCCTCGCGAGCAGGTTCCCGGCTACCCGAACTCGTCCGGCTATTGCCAGCAGGACGTCGTCGACGTGGCCCGCGCCCTCACCGGCTGGACCTTCGCCATCGACTGGGTGCAATGGGACTGCCCGGAGGGCCTCGACAACGACGGCCACTTCTTCTATTGCGACGACGAGCACGACGTACTGGCGAAACAGGTCCTGGGCACCGTCATCCCCGCCGGCGGCAGCGCTGCGAGCGACGGCCACGCGGTACTTGATCGCCTGGCCTCGCATCCCGCCACCGGCCGTTTCGTCGCCCGCAAACTCTGCCGGCGCCTCGTCGGTGACTTCCCCCCGCAATCGCTGATCGACTCGGCGGCAGCCATTTTCACCGCCCAGTGGCAGGCCGCCGACCAGATCCGGCAGGTCGTTCGACATATCGTCCTGTCGAACGAGTTCCAGACGACCTGGGGTGAGAAGGTGAAGCGGCCGTTCGAGATCGCCGCCTCAGCCCTGCGCGCCGGCGGAGCCGACTTCCCATTCACCGTCCTCGCCGCCGACGAGGATGCGGTGAACAGCTTCCACTGGTTCTACGAGGCCGGCGGTCAGGCGCTCTTTTCCTGGCATCCGCCCAACGGATATCCCGACGTCCGCGGCGCCTGGCAGAGCGCCAACCCGCGCGTCGCGCTCTGGCGACTGGTGAACTGGCTCGTCGAGGCCGACGGTGACGACAACGACCGCTTCTTCGACATCGTCGGCGCCACCCTGGCCTCGCCGGCGCGCTCGGCGACGGAGATCGTCGATTTCTGGATGCCGCGCATCTTCGGCCGAGCGCTGGCCGCGCCCGACCGCGCGGAGCTCATCGACTTCATGGCCGCCGGCCACAACCCGACGTTCGATCTGCCGATCGACACCAACGGCTGGCCCGGCTACACCCAGGACCGCCTGCGCACGCTCATCGGGCTGATGTTCATGTCACCCGAGTTCCTCTGGCGCTGAAGACTTCCGGCAAGGAGATTTCGCCATGTGTTCGTCCACGCGCCGCGGCTTCCTCGTCGGCTGCTCCACCGCCATCGCGAGCCTGGCGGGATCGCGATTCAACTCGTTCGCTTTCGCTCAGGGCGG
>JAYTAM010000349.1:0-6091 GCA_043737505.1 Thermoanaerobaculia bacterium | reverse complement strand
AGCGCCCGCGCGATCGCTTCGCGATGGCGCAGCAGGTCGCGACTTCGGCGCAGTTCGTCCTCCTCGCCGGAGACCGGGGTTGCCGTGGCGATCTCGGCCGCCTGAAAGCGCAGCAGGTCGATCCGTTCGGCGCGCAGGCGGGCGTCGCCCTGCAGACGCTCGAGCCGATCAGCGGCCGTCGAATAGTCGGCGTAGAGCGCGGCGACGCGCGACGCGACGTCGTGCCCGGCAGCGCCGCCCAGACGGTCGAGCCACTGGCGCTGGAGCAGAGAATCGGCGAGCCCGAGCTCGTCGCGCTGGCCGTGAATCCGCAGCAGGCGCGGCGCGAGCTCCTGCAGAAAGCGCAGCGTCACGGGCTGGTCCTGGACGAAGGCCCGGTTGCGCCCCTCGCGCGAGATTTCGCGCCGGATGACCAGCTCGTCGCCGTCCGAATCGGCAGAGGTTTCGATTCCGGACTCGAGCAAACGGCTCCGCAGAGCGGCGTCGCACTCGAAGATCCCCGAGACGGAGGCGCCTTCGGTGCCTTCCCGGATGAGATCTCCGGCGGCGCGCGCGCCGGCGAGGAGCGCCAGCGAATCGACTACCAGCGACTTGCCGGCCCCGGTCTCGCCGGTGAGCACGTTCAGCCCCGGGCCGAGCTCGATCTCGCCCCCCGCCAGAACCGCCAGATTTCGTACGCTGAGTCGGCGCAGCATTTTCGGAAGAAGAGCTAGCCTCGGGTGAACGAAGGAACGTATTCGGGATCGTCCTGCAGATCGCGCTCCGAGCACAGGAAGTCGTAGAAGCCGCAGCGCACGCTCCCCGGATGCTCGCGGCAGATCTCGGGCCGCGCTTCGTAGATGCCGCACTGCCGCGTTTCGAGGTTCAGGAACTGGCAGACGGAACCGAAGATGTCGTCCTTCTGATGCCGCAGCACGCGGAGCTTTCCGCCCTCGACGAGCTTCGTGAAGCGACGCGACGCCGCCGCCGGCTCAAGGCCGTGGTGCTTCGCCAGGCGTTCGATGTCGAAGGGCTTCGCTTCGATGTAGTCGTAGGAGCAGCAGTGCGCCGGGCAGTTGGAGCAGTTGTAGAACCTGGGCTGGCGCGACATTTACGGATACTAGCAGCCGGGCTCCCTGGAGCAGCGCCCGCCGCCCTGCCGCTCCGTCCTGGCCTGGGCAGGTCAGGCCGGCGTGGGCGGAGGTTCGGGCGTCGCGGTGTTCGGAGAATTCGGAGAATTCGGGGTCTTCGGCTGTACCACCACGCGATTGCGTCCGGCGCCCTTGGCGACATAAAGAGCCCGGTCGGCGGACTCGAAGAGGCTCTGGTCGTTCGCCATCCCGGAAGTCCGCTCGGCGATGCCGAACGAGCAGGTGACGGAGAATATGGCGCCTTCGCGCGAGAACGTGAGCTCGGCGATCCGGTCGCGGAGCTTCTCCGCCAGCGCCTGTCCGCCCTCCAGGAGGGTCTCCGGGCAGAGCACGGCGAACTCGTCGCCACCGAGTCGCGCGAAGACCTGCTCGGAACGGATGTGCTCCCGCACCGAGGCCGCCACCTGCTTCAACACCATGTCGCCGCAGAGGTGACCGTGGGTGTCGTTGACCTCCTTGAAGCTGTCGAGGTCGAACAGCACCAGGGTCAACGGCCGGTCGTGGCGCTCGGCGCGGGCGAATTCGCGCGCCAGCTCCTCGTGGAACTTGCGCTGGTTGAGCGCCTCCGTGAGCCCGTCGCGCATGACCATCTGGTGAATCGCCTCGTGGTAGGCGTGCTCCACGTCCTGCTCGTGGAGAAACTTGAAGTGCACCGATCCGACCTGGAAGCGATCGCCGCTGCGCAGGAGAGCCGGCCCGTCGACTCGCTGGTCGTTGACGAAAGTGCCGTTGGTCGAACCGGCATCCTCGACCGTCACCTTACGTCCCTGGTAGCGCAAGCGTGCATGGCTGCGGGAGATCGAACGGACTTCGGGAAGGCTGATCTCGACGTTGTCGGCGCGGCCGATCTCGAGCGTCGAACCCGACACCAGGCGGTACCGCGTTCCGAGACGGGCGTTCTCCGGGTGCGCGATGAGGATGACGTTCGCTTCGAGGGCCGGGCGTCCGGCGGCCTCTTCCTCGGCGTCGCGGTTGGCCAGGGTAATGGCGCCGGTGCGTTGCCGATCGTCCATTTCCTCCATCCGAAAGCTGTCGGTGGAGGGCTGCCTTTGTCTGGCGCGGCTCACTTTGGCGAAAGCGTACTACCGCCGGAGGGCGAGGGCAAACGGCGATTCCACGACTCCCCCGGGCTCATCCAGCGGCCACGACCCGGGCGAGAAACCGCCGCAGGAGGGTGGCCGACTCGGGGCTGGGCAAAAGCGCCCGGTCCAGCTTCTCCAACGCCCCCGGAGAGGACAGGTACTCCTGGCGATAGACGTTGGCCCGTTCGAGCATCCGCTCGCGGTCGAGCTCGATGTGGAACTGGGCGCCGTAGACCGGCAGGCCGGCGAGACGAAACGCCTGGTTCGGACAGCGGGCGGTCGCCGCGAGCTCGATCGCCCCTGCCGGCAGCTCGACCACCCGGTCGTGGTGCCCCAGGTGAACGCCGAAACGTGCCGGCAGACCGGCGAGCCAGGGGTCGTCCATGCCGGCCGGGGTGAGCTCGAGCTCGAAGGTACCGAGCTCTTTGCGCTCGAGATCCGTGACGACCGTTCCACCGAGCGCCTTGGCAATGAACTGATGCCCCCAGCAGGAGCCGAAGAGCGGCTGGCGCGCCGCGACCATCTGCTCCACCGCGGTGACCAGAGGAGCGGTGAACGGATACTCCTCGGTCACCGAGTGAGCTCCCGCGCCACCGATCACGACGGCGTCGAAACCGCCGACGTCTGCGGGCGTGAGATCGGGGCGCTCGACGAGGTTCCAGAAGTCGAACTGCTGCCGGTCGAGGCCGGAGAAGTGGATGAAGCACTCCTGTTCCTGGCGCTCGACTTCGGGCTCGTCCCGGATCTGTAACAGCAGCAGCCGGAGGCGCGCGAGCCTCGCTTCAGCGGGCACCGAACATCCCTCTGAGGACGTGGGTCGCGACCTCGGGGTTCTCTCGCAGGCGCCGGGTCGAATACGGATACCAGTCGCGTCCGTACGGCACGTAAACCCTCAGCCGATGCCCGTCCGCGAGCAGAATGCGCCGCAGCTCGGGATCGACCCCCAGGAGCATCTGGAACTCGTAGCGCTCGCGCCGCACCTGCAGGCGATCGATCAGCGCCACCGCGCCACAGGCGAGATGCTCGTCGTGGGTCGCTATGCCGACGTAGACCCCGGCCGACAGCAGCTTCTCGAGCGCGGTGAGAAAGTTGTGGCGCACGGTCTCGTAGCCCTTCCAGGCGACCGCTCGGGGCTCGATGTAGATCCCCTTGCAGAGCCGCACGTTCGCACCCGCCTTCGGCAGCGCGGCGATGTCGGAAAGGGTGCGCCGCATGTAGGCCTGCAGGACGACGCCCAGGTTCCGGTGCCGGCCGAACAACTCGCGGTAGATCGCCAGCGTCCCGTCGGTCGTGGTGTGGTCTTCCATGTCGATACGCACGAAGTTGCCGTGCCGCGCCGCCGCGACGACGATGCGCTCGACGTTCTCGCGGCAGAACACAGGATCGATCTTGAGGCCCAGCGACGACAGCTTGATCGAGACGTTGGAGGGCAGGCCGCGAGCTGCGATGGCATCGAGCATGCGCTCGTACTCTTCCGTCGCGGCGGTCGCGCGGGAGCGCTCGGAGACCTCCTCACCCAGGAGGTCGAGAGTGGCCATCGCCCCCTCTGCGGCGAGCTCCTCGACCACTTGGAGCGCGTCTTCGAGGCGTTCACCGGCGACGTATCGGCTCGCCACCCGGCCGACGATGGCCTTGGGGACGAGCGGCAGACTGCGGACGATCAACCAGCTCGCGAGCCCCATGATCGCGGTAGCGCGCCGTCGCTCAGGCGCCGACCGCGGAGGTTGGCAACTCAATCGCCTCGTCGGCGACCCAGCGCACCGACTTCGAGCACGGGCAGACACCGCCCACCCGGCGCAGTTGGGGCATGAACTTCTGCGCCTCGTCGGCGGTCTTCTCGCCGCTCGCGACCGCGCGCAGGTTGTCGACGAAGTCCTGGAAGTCGCGCGTTGCGCGGTAGCCGTCGGGGAGCGTGCGGGTGAGGTGCGAGAGATAGCTCTCGAGATCGGCGAAGCGCTCGCCGTCGAGTCCGGTCCAGCTGAACGCGGGCACGCCGCGGCGCCGGCCGTATTCGCGGTGGGGAAGCCGCAGGAGATCCTCGAAGCGTACGCCCTGGAAAGTGCCGCGGTCGCGTTCGAGCGCGGTGAGCGCGGCCTCGGCTTCGCCCAGCGCCAGCGCCGGCAGGCGCGCCCGCAAGTAGCGCATGTTGAGGTCGCGGACGACCTTGCCGATCTCCTTGGCGTAGTTGTCCTGCGCCTCGGCGTTCTTCATCGGCTTCAGGCCCCACTTGACGTTGGTGCCGCCGCCGCGCTCGTCGCCGAACATCTCGTAGGCCCGCGGCACCCATTTGTTGAGGTGCTTCTGAATCACCTCCATGGTGATCATCGGCGAGCCCTGCGCGGCCTTCACCGCCCAGCGTCGCAGCGGCACCACGCCGGTCGCGAGGTGGAACGCCTCCTCGCGCAGCATCTGCGGCATCGAGTCGGCCATCGGCGCGTAGGCCGAAACCTTCTGCATCGCCAGCTGGTACTTGCCGACCCGGTCGATGAGACCGCAGAAGACGATGTTGTCGACAAACGATTCGAAGTCGATGTTGAACGCGCCGAGGACGTGCGATCCGGTCTTCATCGACAGGATCTCCTCCACCGTCTGCTCATGGCTCTGGCCGGTGATCGGCTGCCAGTCGTCGTCGGTCAGCAGGTGCAGCATCTGATAGCCGTGGCGAAGCTCCTCGGCCATCATCCGCAGCACCATCGCCTGCTCTTCCTCGTCCTGGGCGCGGGCGAGCGTCAGCTGGTGCTGCTGGATCGAGCCGAACTCGGTCGACGCCTGGGCGCGAATCGCCGCGACGAGGTGATGGGCCGCCTCGGGCTTCATTTCGCACGCGCGGGTGAACTTGGGCTTGCCGGCATCCTCGCCGCATTCGATCTGGCAAGGCATGCCACACTCGCGGTAGGCACAGAGCCGAAACTTCTCTTCCCGCGGGAAGTAGCGGTCCCAGTTCTCCATCAGGTAGCCGTAGTCGGGCAGGTAGGTGTCGCGCCACTTCTCCACCGCCTGATGGAACTTCTTCGGAATCTCGGTCGTCGTCGTCGCCATGGGGACCGTTCCTCAGCTCCGGCTTTCGCCGAGATTCATGCAATAGGGCCGCAGCGTGTCGGCCTGGAAGCCCATCCGGGCAAAGAACGACTCCACATCCGGCATCGAAGAGTCGACCATCGTCCGCACCTTGACGACACCGCGAGCCTCGAAACGCTTGAGCATCTCACCGGCGAGTGCCCGTCCGACGCCGCGTCCGGCCTGATCGGGATCGACACCCATGACCTCGATCCAACCGCAACGCTCCTCGATCCCGAACTCTCCGGAGCGGATGTCCCCGAGCATGAAACCGGCGACTTCGCCGTCGATTTCAGCAACCAGGGAGCCGTCCGGAGCGCGGCGCAGGTAGTAGCTCACCCGCCCTTCCCAGAGATCGGGTTCGTAACGACTACGCATCTTCTCGCCGATCCGGACGATACCGTCCAGATCAAGCTCGGTCAGGGAACGGACTTGAATGGCTTCAGGAGACAAGGGAACACCTCACTCGGCCATTGTATCGGCTGCCCGGTCGTCCGCCAATGCTCGCTAAAATCGCGCCATGTCCTCGCGGCCAGCTACGCCCGACTCTCCGGCGATCTCCCCTTTCGCGGACAAGGGCGCGATCGTCGCGCTGCTCGCGGTGCAGGTGATCTTCGCCACCCTGCACGTCGTCGGCAAGGTCGTTCTGGCCGAGATTCCAGCGCTCGCCTTCGCGGCGAGCCGCGTGCTGATCGCGACCCCGCTCTTGGTGCTCATGGCCTGGCGGCACGATCGCGTCCTGCCGACGGCGCGGGACTGGCGGGGGCTGGCGGTGCTCGGCATTCTCGGAGTCTTCGCCAACCAGCTGCTCTACCTCGTCGG
>JAYTAM010000348.1:0-6126 GCA_043737505.1 Thermoanaerobaculia bacterium | reverse complement strand
CGCTGGCGATGTCTGAAGGGCTGGGAGAGCCCGCTCGCGCCCGCCGCGAGCTCTGGCTCTGGCTCGTCCCGGTGCTGCTCGCGCTGGTGCTGCTGGGGCTCGCGGGCAGTCGTTCCGACTGGGCGCCTGGCGGCTGGGTCGCCGAGCCGGTCCTGTTCCTGCTGCTTCTCGTCGCGGCGCTCGCCGGGGCTCTGCATCGCCCGTTCGGCGGGGCCTCGCTCGCCCTCGGGGCGCTCGTCGTCCATCCCGGTTTCGTCCGCCTCGGTGTCGTGCCGGTCGCCCTGCTGGTTGCCTGCGCGCTGGTCGGCGCGGAGCTCCTGCAGCGTTTCATCGAGGCCCGGCGCGATCTGCCGTTGCCCGAGCGCCGGAGCCTGTCGCGTCTCGCCGGCTGGGTGGCGATCGCCGTCCTCTCGGTGCTGGCGATCGGCGGAATCTCCATCGCCTTCAGCGATCGCCGGGCGCTCGCCGCGACGCTTTCCGGGCTCGCCTGGCTGGCGATTCCGCTCGCCTACGAGCTGGTGATCCGGCGCTCGATCCGGCGCGAGTCGATGCTCGAGCTCGTGCGCTCGCAGCGCTCGCTGGTCTTCGATCTCGTCGGACTGGCTCTCGGAGCGCTGGTCGTGGTCCTCGCCGAGCGCGCCTCCTGGGAGCTCGCCTGGGTCGTCTTCGGCGCCTTTGCGCTGCTCGCCGCCGAGGCGGCGAGGAACGGCTTCGCCGCCGCCGGGCACGTGCGCCGGCTCGACGAGGCGCACCGCCTGCGGCGCGCCGGCGTGGCCCTCGCCGCCGGCGGCTCCGGCATAATGGGAGTCGCCGAGCAGGTGCGCTCGGAGTGTGCCTCACTGCTGCCGTTCTCCTGGTTCCAGCTCGAGCTCGAGGTGCCCGATCAGGGCCGCGCGAGCTGGTGGGCGGAGGCCGGTGCGGCTCTCGTACCGGGCGAGCCGGCACCGCCGCCAGTGCCGCCGGCGCTGCCCGGCATCCATCGCCGTGGCACCTGGAAGATCGTCGAGCGCGCGCTGGGCGAGCCGCGACCGATCGCCTGGGTCCGGCTCTGGTTCGACCCGCGGCGGATCGATCCGCGGGCGCTCGAGCTGTTCAACGGTCTTCTGCCGCAGATGGAGGCCTCGCTCCGGGGCGCTCTCGTCGAGCGGGCGGCGAAGGTCGACCGGCTCACCGGCGCCGCCTCCCGCCGGGTGCTCGAACAGCGTCTCGAAGAGGCCTTCGCCCGCAGCCGCGAAGAGGGGAGCTCGATCGCCGTGGTGCTGTGCGATCTCGACCACTTCAAGCGCATCAACGACACCTACGGCCATCCGACCGGCGACCTGGCGTTGAAGACCGTCGCCCAGGTGCTCCTCGCCCCGGCCCGTGGCGACGATCTCTGCGCCCGCTACGGCGGCGAAGAGTTCGTGCTGCTGTTCGAGGAGACCACCGGTGAAACCGCGCTGGAGATCGCCGAACGGCTGCGCAAGCGGGTCGAAGCGCTGCAGTTGAAGAGCGCGTCGGGCGACCGCATCGTTCTGACGATGAGCGTCGGCGTCGCCGCCGCCCCGGAGCTGGCGGTGAAGGGCGCCGACGATCTGCTGCATCTGGCCGACCAGGCGCTCTACACCGCAAAGCACCTCGGCCGGAACCTCTGCCTGCTCGACACCGGCCAGGGGCGCCTGCGCACCGCTGCCGGGGAGCTGGTCGAGCTGGCCGACCCGGGCGACGCGGCATCGGTTCTGCCCGTCTTCTTCGCCTAGCCCGCCAGCCCGCTAGCCCGCTAGCAGACACCGCGCCGGATGCAGGTCGGCTAGAATCTGCGCCGGCAACTGCAGGACAGTCGCCTTGCGATCGGAGGAGTCTCTTGTCAGTCAGTCCATCCCGTTGGGCTTTGATTCTCGGCGCTTCGAGCGGCTTCGGCGAGGCCGCGGCGCTCGAGTTCGCCGCCGCCGGCTACGACATCTTCGGCGTGCACTTCGACCGTCGCCAGGCGATGCCGCACGTGGAGGAGGTCGTCGCCGCCATCCGGGCGCTCGGCCGTGAGGTGCACTTCTTCAACTTCAACGCGGCCGACCACGACAAACGCCGCGAAACCGTGGCCGAGATCGTGCGGCTCGCCGCCGGACGGCCGGTGGGCGTCCTCATGCATTCGCTCGCCTTCGGTACGCTGAAGCCGTTCATCGCCGACGACGTGAAGGAGGCGATCACGCCGGCGCAGATCGAGATGACGCTCGACGTCATGGCGAACTCGCTCGTCTACTGGACGCAGGACATGGTGCGCTCGGGGGCGCTCGGCGAGGGCGGCCGCGTCTTCGCCATGACCTCCTCCGGCGATCACATCGTCTGGAAGGCGTACGGCGCGGTTTCGGCGGCGAAGTCGGCGCTCGAGGCGCACGTGCGCCAGCTCGCGGTCGAGCTCTCGCCGCAGGGGATCACCGTCAACGCCATCAAGGCGGGGGTCACCGACACGCCGGCGCTGCGCAAGATCCCGGGCAACATCCAGATCGTCGAGAGCGCCATGGCGCGGAATCCCGCCGGCCGCCTGACCACGACCCAGGACGTGGCCAAGTGCCTGGTGGCGTTGTCGGAGCCGGGGACCTACTGGCTCACCGGTTCGATCCTCAACGTCGACGGCGGCGAGGACATCGCCGGCTGAGGTGGCCTTGCTGCTCGGAAGGTCGGCGAGGGCCTTCGTTGACACTCGCGGGAAGCGGGCCGTAGACTCCCCGGTCGGACGGGGCGTAGCGCAGCCTGGTAGCGCACCTGCCTTGGGCGCAGGGGGTCCCCAGTTCAAATCTGGGCGCCCCGACCAGCTCTTGGACGGACATCCAGAAGCAGCCGACGACAGGAGCCCGCAGCGATCAGCTGCCTGTAGCTCAGTTGGATAGAGCAGCGGCCTTCTAAGCCGCCGGTCGGGGGTTCGAATCCCTCCAGGCAGACCATTTGAACGGTCCGCACGGAAGGACAGCAGCAGGCAGCACGGCAGAAAGGCAGCAGATGGAAGTCAGTACGGTGAGCGTAGCTCAATGGTAGAGCCCTGGATTGTGGTTCCAGCCGTTGCGGGTTCGAGTCCCGTCGCTCACCCCATGTTTCG
The DNA here is from genome assembly GCA_043737505.1 of Thermoanaerobaculia bacterium. Lineage (GTDB taxonomy): Bacteria > Acidobacteriota > Thermoanaerobaculia > Multivoradales > JAGPDF01 > JAGPDF01. The sequence continues at coordinate 3,053 of JAYTAM010000348.1, read as the reverse complement.
CATCAGGAGTTACGTCGTACGCCGGGCAGCACGCAGCGCCCGTAGCTCAGCTGGATAGAGCGTGAGCCTCCGGAGCTCAAGGTCACAGGTTCGACTCCTGTCGGGCGCACCAAACCTCCCCTCCCCCTCGGGTATCCTCGTCACGATCTGCGCCGAAGTGCCGTGTTGCACAGTCTGCAGGGCAGAAGGTGCTAGAATCCGGGGAAGTATCCGAGGAGGCAGAGCCATGAAGAACACCGGTCGAGCCCGCACCCGCGTCGTTGGTCTTTCCGCCCTGCTGCTGGCCGGCGCGTTCGCCGCGCTGCCGCTCGAGGCGACGGTCTACACCGTCACGCTCAAGAACGGTACGACGTTCGAGACCCGCTACCAGCCGGAGTACGCCAGTTGGGACGCCAGCAAGGTGGTGCTCATGACCGAGTACGGGAACCGCGTGGCGCTCGTCGGTGCCGATATCGACAGCGTCACCGTCGACAGCGAGAACCGCGGCTTCGGCCATCAGTTGAATGCCTCGACGGTCGCTCTCGGCTGGGCTCCGAACGACGCGCTCGATCCGAACTCCGACGAGGGCAAGGCCGCGCTCGCCGCCGAGTCCGCAGCCGCGCAGGCAGGCGGGCAGGCGCAGCCGGTCTACAACCAGGAGCAATTCGTGCAACCGGGGGCGATATCGTCCGGCGTGCCGATGTGGATGACCGGCGTCAATTCCGTGCCGCAGGTGCAGCCGACGGCGGCGCCGGAGCCGCAGCAGTAAGCCTGGCCCAGGCGAGCATCTGATTTGAATGCTTGATTTCAGCGCTCCGCGCGGTGCGGAGTTTTTCTTGACAACCACGACGTAGCGGTCGCCCCGCAGGAAACTGCGGGGCTCGCAAGAGGGAAGCCGGTGTGAAGCCGGCGCGGCCCCCGCCACTGTAACCGGGTACGAAACCGGAGACACCACTGTGCGCCAGAGATCGAAGTCCGGTCGGGCGCACGGGAAGGTCCGGGAGTAGAAAGATCCGGGAGCCAGGAGACCTGCCGCTCGTCCGATGTTTTCGTCCCCCGGGGTGTGGGGAGCGATCCCGGCCGGCCTCGCCGCACGCCCTCCGCTCGTCTCCCCGTCCCCCTTTCGGCGAAACATCGATTTTCGCGAAAGGAGATCGGCCATGCGCCCTTCCCTCGTAGTTTTCGCTGCGCTCCTCGGGGGAGTGACCGCAGCCGCCTCAGCCACCGCAGGCACCCCTGCGGTACCCCAGGATTCCGCGCCGTTCGCGGATTCCATCACCATCACCGCCACCGCTTCTCCCGAGAAAGTGGCCGAGGTGCCGGCGACCGTCGACGTCGTTTCGGCGGCCGAGATGGCCGAGCTCCGACCGGAGCAGGCGATCGACCTGCTGCGCAACCTCCCCGGCCTCGACATCGTCCAGTCCGGGGCGCGCGGCAAGGTGACTTCGCTCTTCACCCGCGGAACCAACTCCAATCACACCCTCGTGCTGTGGAACGGCATCGAGCTCAACGACCCCTACCTCGGCGGCTTCGACTGGTCGACGCTGTCGACCGACGGCGTCGAGCGGCTCGAATTCGTCCGCGGGCCGTTCTCGGCGCTCTACGGCTCGAACGCCGTCGGCGGAGTGGTGCAGCTCGTCACCCGCCGCGGCGGACCGGGGGAGGGGGAGGGCGTCGGCGACCTGCGGCTGGAGGGCGGTTCGGACGACTTCGCCCGCGCGGGAGCGAACGCCGGGTGGAACCTCGGCGGTCTCGCCGTCGACCTCGCCGGTCACCTGCGGCGGGGCGAGGGCGAGCTCGACAACGACGGCTACGACGGCCACGAGGCGAACCTCGGAGTCGACGGCGCCCTCGGTGATTCGGCGAGGCTCGGCGCCCTGGTGCGCTGGGCGGAGAGCGACATCGAGATCCCGTTCGACTATTCGAGCCTCCCCTCGCCGCACCGGCAGCAGGCGTTCGAGACCACCTCGATCGCGGTGCCCTTCTCCTTGACCAAGTCGGCCTGGCACCTCGACGCCCAGGCCTCGCAGACGACGACCGACCTCTCGCTCAGCGACCCGGACGATCCGTTCTCCGCCAGCGATGCCGACGCCGAACGCGGGCAAGCGCGACTCGTCGTGCGCCGCAGCGTCGGGGAGAAGTTCGAGCTCACCGGCGGCGGCGACTGGGACCGGCAGGAAGTCGAGACCGCGGATGCCTTCGGACCGGGCATCGACCAGCAGACGCAGCGCACCTGGGCGCTCTTCGGCCAGGCCTCCTGGGTGGACGGTCCGCTGCGGATCGACGCCGGTCTGCGCCGCGACGACAACGACACCTTCGGCGCCGAGACCAGCGCCAAGGCCGGAGTCGCCTGGGCCGTCACCTCCGCCTGGCGGCTGCGCGCCAACTACGGCGAGGCGTTCCATGCCCCTTCGCTCGCCGATCTCTACTACCCCGGATTCTCGAATCCGGAGCTCGCACCCGAGCGCAGCGAGAGCTACGAGGTCGCTGTCGATGGAGGCGACGGCCCCTGGCGAGTCGCGGTTGCGCTCTTCCAGAACGACCTCGACAACCTGATCGAGTTCGACTTTCAGACCTTCACGCCGCAGAACATCGGCCGAGCGAGGACGCGCGGCGTCGAAGGCACGTTCGGATGGAGAACCGGAATCTTCGACGGCCGGCTGGTGGCCACCTGGCTCGACGCCGAGAATCTCGACACCGGAAAGGCCCTCCTCCGGCGGGCGGACGAGAGCGCGAGTCTCGTCACCTTCGTCCGGCCCGGCGCCTTCACCGTTGGCGGTGTCGTGCGCTACGTCGGCGAACGGACCGACTTCGGTGACGTCGTGCTCGATCCCCACACCACCGTCGACCTCTCGCTCGCCTGGCGGATCGCCACCCGCTGGGAGCCGTTCGTGCGGGTGGAGAACGTGTTCGACGAGGAGTACGAGGAGACGGCGGGCTATCCCGCGCCGGGAGTCTCCTTCCGGGCCGGCTTCGATCTCCGCTTCTGATCCGGCCGGGCCTCTAGAATGAGGTCCATGTCGACGACGATCCAGCCGCGGTGGCGCCGGGGAGGGCTCGCCCTCCTCGGCGCC
>JAYTAM010000347.1:0-6129 GCA_043737505.1 Thermoanaerobaculia bacterium | reverse complement strand
GCGAGATGGGAGGGGCTGCTAGGGCGAATCGGTCACCCAGGTTTCGAGCCGGAAGTCGCGCCGCAAGCGCACCGCCGCAGCGTCCGCTTTGGCGCGCTCGGCGAAAGGCCCGACGCGAACACGGTGATTCGTCCCTCCGCCCTTCGGCGTCTCCGCCACCGCCACCCCGAAGCCCGCTTTGCGGAGCTGCGCGACGATCTCCTTCGCCCGCGCCGCGTTGGTCGACGAGTAAACCTGGACGAAGATCTTGCCGGCGATGGCCGGTTTTGTTGTGCCCGGTTTCGTTGCCGCCGGTTTCGTTGCCACCGGTTTCGTTGTCGCGGCGGGTACTGCCGCGGGCGGCGCCTGAGCCGGAGCGCGGGTGCCGGCCGGAGCAGCGGCCGGGGCACCGGGCGTGGCCGGCGGCGGGACGGTCCGGTTGGCCGCCATCGTGGCATCGAGGTTCTGCCGCATCGCCTCGGTGGCGCTCTCTTCCGCCGCCGCATCGGCAGTCGGGGGAGTCGCCGTCTCGCTCCTGGCTCCCGCCGCAGGTGCTGCGGCCGCGGGCGCGGGAGCGGCCGCACTGCCTGCCGTGCGCGCGCCGGGCTCCTTGCCGTTGAAGAAGGTCAACTGCTCGAGGGGCGGATCGGTCGCCGCCGACGCTTCGATGATGCCCGCCGTCGGGCCCGCCGGCGCGCTCCCGCCCCGGCCGATCCAGACGCCGGAGAGGAACGCCGCCACAATGCTGGTCAGCAGCACCACGAAGGCGATCAGCACCTGCCGGTTGGTGAGCGCGACTTCGTAATAGCTCGGCTCGTGGGATTCGCTCGATTCCAAGACTTCCTCCGCTTCGCTCTGGTCGGCTTCCGGCCGTTACTTGTTCTGCGTCGAGTTCGGGAAGAACGACTTCAGCAGCTCGATCGGCAGCGGAAAGATGATCGTCGAGTTGTTCTCGGCGGCGATCTCGGTGAGTGTCTGGAGGTAGCGCAGCTGGAGCGTCACCGGATTCTGCGAGATCGAATTCGCCGCCTCGCCCAGGGCCTTCGAGGCGTCGAGCTCGCCCTGCGCGTGGATGAACTTGGCGCGCTTCTCGCGCTCGGCCTCGGCCTGCCGCGCCATCGCGCGCTGCATCTCCTGCGGCAGGTCGACGTGTTTCACCTCGACCATCGAAATCTTGATCCCCCAGGGATCGGTGTGCCGGTCGATGATCTCCTGCAGGCGCTCGTTCAGGCGGTCGCGCTCGGACAGCAGTTCGTCGAGCTCGGCCTGCCCGAGCACCGACCGCAGCGTGGTCTGGGCCAGCTGGCTGGTGGCGTAGAGGTAGTTCTCCACCGAGATCACCGCCCGCACCGGGTCGACGACCCGGAAGTAGAGCACGGCGTTCACCTTGACCGAGACGTTGTCGCGCGTGATGACGTCCTGCGGTGGCACGTCGAGAACCACGGTGCGCATCGAGATCGTGACCATCCGGTCGAGAGGCCAGAAGAGAAAGATGAGCCCTGGGCCCTTCGGTTCCGCGAGGACGCGCCCGAGACGAAAGACAACGCCGCGCTCGTACTCCTTCAGCACCTTGATCCACAGCCGGAGGAGCGCGATGGCGACCACGACGCCGATGAGGAGCATCGGAAAAACGGCGAACTGTGGGGGCACTAGCTGGTCCTTTCTTCGGGCCGCACCTTGAGACGCAGGCCTTCGACGGCGACGACGCGGACGCACTCGTCCGGACGGACGGGTGCCTCCGCATCGGCGTTCCAGATCTCTCCGTGCACGAACACGCGTCCGGACGGGTCGAGCTCGCCGATCGCCCGCCCGATCTCGCCCACCAGACCGGCATGGCCGCTGCGCACCGGCGAACGTTGCGCCCGGGCCGCGAGCACGGCGAGGAAACCGACCACCAGGGCCGCTGACACCGCGGTCGCGCCGATGAGCCCGCGGGAGAGGCGCAGCGCGGGATCGATGTCGCGAAAGAGCAGCAGCGAGCCGAGCACGAGAGAGATGATACCGCCCACGGCGAGCAAGCCGAAGGAGGTCACCTTGATTTCGGCGACGAAGAAGACCAGCGCCAGGAGTATGAGGCCGGCGCCGGCGAGGTTCACCGGCAGCACCGACAGGGCGTAGAGACCGAGAACGAGCGCGATCGCCCCGACCACGCCCGGGAGCACCGCACCGGGATTCGCGAGCTCGAAGTAGATGCCGAGGAAGCCCACGGACATCAGAAGGTAGGCGATGTTGGGATGCACCAGGGCCGCGAGCAGACGTTGCAGACGCGGCATTTCGACCTCGATGACCCGCGCGCCGGCGAGTCCGAGGCGGCGCTCGGTGCCGTCCTTCCGATGCGTCCGGCCGTCGAGATCGCGGAGGAGCGTTTCGAGATCGGGAGCCACGACGTCGATCAGCCCCTGGGCAAGCGCCTCCTGGTCGGTGAAAGAGCGGCTCTCGACCACCGCCGCCTCAGCCAATTCGACGTTGCGCGCATGGCGGCCGGCCAGGGCACGAATGGTGGCGGCGGCGTCCTGCTCGACCTTCTTGCCCATCACCCCTTCGATGGTCTCGCCCTGGCCACCGACCGGATGGGCGGCGCCGGTGTTGGTGCCGGGGGCCATGGCGGCGAAGTCGGCCGCCATCAGCAGGAAGAATCCGGCCGAGGCCGCCTGGGCGCCGCCAGGGGAGACATAGACCGCGACCGGGGTCGCCGCGCCGAGCATGGCGGTCGAGATCTCGCGGGTCGAGGAGAGCAGACCACCCGGCGTGTCGAGCTCGATGATCACCAGCGCCGCGCCGGCGCGATCGGCCTCCGCCAGCCCGTCGACCAGAAACTGCTTCGCCACGGGATGGACGATCGACCGCAGGCGCAGATGAAAGACCTCACCGCCGCCGGCAGGCCCGAATCCGACCAGAACGACGGCCCCGACAATGGCGACCGCGGCCTGCAGCACAGATTGAAACTGGGACCGGCGAGCACGCATCGAACTCCGAGAGCATAGACCACCCGGGTGGAGGCCCCACCGGGCACCGTCGGCCGCGGCCAGCTCGGGCTTGACCCGCAGGCTCCCGGGACGAGATCATCGACCGTTCATGGACTCCCCCCCCCCAGTCGTCGCGGCCAACCTGCACTGCCTCGCCCAGGCGATCGAGCTTCTCGGCAGGCTGCCGCAGAGCGCCTTTGCACGTACCGAGGAGCGTCACGCCCGGACCGTGGGCCCCCACCTCCGCCATGTGCTCGATCACTACTCCGCGTTCGTTTCCGGTCTGCACGCCTTCCGTGTCGACTACGACGCCCGGGAGCGCGAGCCGCGACTCGAGTCGGACCTCGAATTCGCCAGGCAGCGCATGCGCGAGATATCTGGAGACCTCTTTCTGGTGGACGAGGACCTGATGGAGCTGCCGATGCAGATTCGCCTCGAGTCCGGCGGTGACGATTCCGACCAGTGGAGTCACTCGACGGTGCGACGGGAGCTCCAGTTCCTGCTCTCCCACACCGTGCACCACTTCGCGCTGATTGCCGTACTGCTCGAGCGCTTCGAGATCGCCGTGCCGGACGATTTCGGGATCGCGCCCTCCACGCTCAAGTACTGGCAGACTCAGGCGACATGTGTACCGCATCCTGGCTGACCGCAGGCGACCGGTTCCACCTCTTCTTCAATCGCGATGAACGGCGAGCGCGCGCCGTCGGCCTGGCGCCGCGGCTCCAGCGCGCGGCCGGTGTCGACTACCTCGCGCCGCTCGATCCCGAATCCGGCGGGACCTGGTTCGCAGCCACCGGGCGGGGGCTGCTGCTGGTGCTGCTCAACCGCAGTGTCGACGGTCCGGCGGCTGCCGGTCGGAAGAGCCGCGGCAGCCTGATTCCGGCGCTGGTCGGGGCCGACGATCTGCCAGAGGTCGTCCGGCTTCTGGGCGAGCTGCCGCTGGTCGACTGCGCACCGTTCCGCCTGCTGGCGAATCTGCCGGGAGTCGAGGCGCTGGGGGCGGTCTGGGACGGTCAGCGGCTGGCGACCCAGGCGATCACGACTGCCGACGGCCTCCTCTGTTCCTCCTCCCGCGGTGACTTGGAGGTCACCCGGCAGCGCAGCGACCAGTGGACGGCGCGTAGCGCACACCGCGCCACCGACGGCGTCGCCGAGCTCCGCCGCTTCCACCGCAGTCATCTGCCGACGCGTTCGACGGTTTCGGTCTGCATGCACCGCGAAGATGCCTCGACCGTGAGTCACCTCGAGGTCGCGCGTTCGCCGACCGTGGTGGAGGTCGCCTACTTTTCGGGTGCTCCCTGCACCGCCGGCGATGCCGAACGCTCGACCCTGATCCTCGGCCTCTCGCCCGGCAGCAGCTGAGGCAGGCGAATCGTCATGCTCCTCTTTGCCCTTCGTCGCCGTTCACCAGGCCGGCGCAGCCGGCTCGCCGTAGCCTTCCTTCTGATTTGCGCCACGCCAGCTCTCCTTGCCTGGCCGATACCGGCATTCGCCTCCGAGCCCGCGCCGGCCGCGGCACCCCAGTCGCTCGACTGGGAGGGCAAGCTCCTGGGAACCGTCGAGCGCATCGATCCGAGCGATCCGAACGATCCGAACGCCCTCCCCGGCGGCAGCGGTCCGCTCTCACCGCGCCAGCAGCTACTGCTCTGCCTCGTCCTCGCCGCGGCGACGCTGGTAAGTGAGGACCTGACCTGCGTCGCGGCAGGGCTGCTCGCCTCGCACGGCAGACTTTCGCTACCCGCAGCCATCCTTGCCTGCCTGATCGGGATCTTCGTCGGCGACCTGCTGCTCGTGCTCGCCGGCCGCCTGCTCGGAAGAGGGGTTCTCACGCGCGCGCCCTTGCGCTGGCTGCTGACCCCACAGGCGGTCGAGCGCAGCGAGCGCTGGTTCTCCGCCCGGGGCACGCGCGTGGTACTCGTCTCGCGCTTCGTTCCTGGGAGCCGGCTGCCGCTCTTTCTCGCCGCCGGAATCCTGCGCGCGCCCTTCGTGCCGGTGGCGACCGCGCTCCTGCTGGCAGGAGTCGTCTGGACACCGCTCCTCGTCGGCCTATCGGCCTGGACCGGCGGCGCCGTTCTCGCGCGCCTGGGCAACTACGAGCGCCTCGCCTTGCCGGCGCTGCTCGCCGCACTCGCCGCGACCTTCGTCTTTGTCCGCGTCCTCGTGCCTCTGTTCTCCTGGCGCGGGCGGAGGCTTCTGCTGTCGCGCTGGCGACGTCTCACTCTCTGGGAGTTCTGGCCCGCCTGGCTCTTCCAGCTGCCGGTCTTGCTGCACGCTCTCTGGCTGGGGGTGCGCCATCGTCACTGGACGATCTTCACCGCCGCCAACCCCGGAATTCCCTCCGGCGGCTTCGTCGAGGAGTCGAAGAGCGCCATTCTCCAGGAGCTGCTGCGGGGCGGCGCCGGCGAGGCGATCGCGCGCTTCGTGGTCGTCGATCTACCCCGTGGCCACGACGAGCGCATCGCCTGCCTGCGCTCGGCGATGCACGATGCCGCTCTCGCCTATCCGATCGTGCTCAAGCCGGACGTCGGCGAACGCGGTCGGGGCGTCGCCGTCGTGCGATCCGAAGGCGAGCTCGGCGACTATCTCGCCGCGGCCCATGGGCGCCTGATTGCCCAGGAGTACGTCCCCGGCAAGGAGTTCGGCGTTTTCTACGTCCGCCACCCGGCAGTGGACCGCGGACGGATCTTCTCGATCACCGGCAAGCGATTTCCGGTCGTCGTCGGCGATGGCCGGCGGCGGCTCGAGGAGCTGATCCTCGCCGACGACCGCACCGTCTGCATGGCCGACTTGTATCTCGCGGGCAACCTCGAGCGCCTCGACGAGATTCCGGCGGTCGCCGAGGCGGTGCAGCTCGTCGAGATCGGCAACCACTGCCGCGGGACGGTCTTTCTCGACGGCGGCGAGCACCGGACTCCCGAGCTCGAGGTGGCCATCGACCTGCTGGCGCACCGTTTCCCGGGCTTTCATTTCGGCCGCTTCGACCTGCGCGCGCCGTCGGTCGAGCATTTCCGCGCCGGCGCCGGCCTGAAGATCCTCGAGCTCAACGGCGTCACCTCGGAAGCGACGCACATCTACGCCCCGGGGGCGAGTCTGGTAGTGGCCTACCGCACGCTCTTCGAGCAGTGGCGTCTCGCCTTCGAGATCGGCGCCGCCAACGCCGCGCTCGGAGCGATTCCCTCGAGAC
>JAYTAM010000346.1:0-6130 GCA_043737505.1 Thermoanaerobaculia bacterium | reverse complement strand
CCGGCGGCGAAGAGCAAGCTCGCCTCGCAAAGCGAGCTCAAGATCGAGGGGGGGCGTCTGCGCGGAGCGAGTCTGGCGCTCGATCGATCGCTCGCCGCGCTGCTCGCTTCCGACAGCCCGTTCGACGAGCGTCGGGTCGCTACGGAAGCCATGCGGATCTCCCGCGGCGGTGACGGCGCCCTCGAAGTGCTGGTCATCGCCTCGCCGCGCTTCGCCGATGCCTTGCCGACGGCGGTCGCAGTGGTGCTGCTCTACGACCCGCGAGCCGACGCTGAGGATCCTGCGGTCACGCTCGCGGCGCGCTACGACCTCTCCTTCGAGCAGGCGCAGGTCGTCGGGCATCTTTTGCGCGGCCGCAGCATTCCCGAGGTGGCGACCGAGCTCGCAGTGCCCACGGCGGTCATTGCGTCCTGCCTCGGCGGCATCTATCAGCAGGTGGGAACCACGCGCCAGGTGGAACTCGTGCAGCTCCTGCTCGCCGGTCCTCTGCGCCCCGTTCCGGACTGAGGTCGGGCGGGTCTCATCCGGCTGTCGGGCCGAGGGGCTCGATCTCGCGCCAGGAGCTCTCCCCGTCGGCGTAGATCTCGAGCTTCCAGATCGGCGCTTCGGTCTTCACCCGCTCGAGGGCAGCACGAATGGCATTCAGCGCCGCGTCGCGCCGGGGAGAGGTGGCGGCGATGACGATCGACGCCTCGCCGACAGCGAGCCTGCCGAGGCGATGAACAATCGCCACGCGCAGGCCCGGTTGCGCAGCCTCGAGCTCGGTAGAAATGCGCTCCAGAACGCTCGCAGCCATCGTCGTGTAGGCGCTGTAGTCGATCGCCACCACCTCGCGGCCGTCATTGCGGTTGCGCACGGTGCCGGCAAAAACCGCCTGCGCGCCGCAGGCGGGATCGGCGATCGTCGCCAACAGCGCGGCGAGGTCGAGGGGCCGATCGACGAGGCCACTGGACACGTTCAGCCGCCGGAAACAGGAGGGAGGAGGGCGACCTCGGCGCCGTCCCGGACGACGGTCGCGGAGTCAGCGATCCTGCCTTCGACGGCGATGGCGATACGGGGCAGGAGCGGAGCCAGCGCCGGAAAATCCACCGCGAGACGCAGGCGAAGCTCACGCACCGAAAGTTCCCCGGGGAGGTGCCAGTCGCGGGCCGCGGCGCCGATCTTCTGTGCGGCCGAGGCGAAGGCGAGTAGCCGCACTTGCATGGGCCGAATCGTAGCATCCGGCGGGCTCCACGACTCACGAAACTGCCGCTGGCGCAGGGCATTCGCCAGCGCATTCTTCAAGGTGCTCGCCAATGCAGCCGGTCACGGCGCCAGATCGCCTTTTCGAGCTCGAATGACGCGGAGGACGGGATCGACCCTCCAGCCGGCCCATATAATCGACCGGTTTGCGAGGGAGAGATCTTTGCCGCCCCAGGAATCGAAGCTGAAGATCGACGAAGCGTTCCGCAGCCGCCAGGAGCACTGGGCCGCCGAGTGCGCGCGGCTCGCGGAGCAGGAGGCGCGGTTGCGCGAAGGCGGCGGCGCGAAGGCGCAGGCCCGCCAGCGCGAGCAGGGCAAGCTGTCGGCGCGCGAGCGCGTCGCGGCGCTGTGCGACCCGGGCGCACCCTTTCTCGAGCTGGGCCTGTGGGCGGCCCACGATATGTACGCCGAGTGGGGTGGCGCTCCGGCGGCCGGCGTGGTGACCGGCGTCGGCAGGATTCACGGCCGCGAAGTGATGGTCGTCGCCGACGATGCCACGGTGAAAGCCGGAGCGAAGTTTCCCCTCGGCATCAAGAAGCTCCTGCGGGCCCAGGAGATCGCTCTCGAGAACCGCCTGCCGACCGTCTATCTGGTCGATTCGGCGGGAGTTTTCCTGCCGATGCAGGACGAGATCTTTCCCGATCGCGAGCACTACGGCCGTATCTTCTACAACAACGCGCGGCTCTCGGCTGCCGGCGTCTTCCAGGCGGCGGCGATCGTCGGTTCTTGCGTCGCCGGCGGCGCTTACCTGCCGATCATGAGCGACGAGACCCATATCGTCGAAGGCACCGGCTCGATTTTTCTCGCCGGCTCGCACCTGGTGGCAGCGGCGATCGGCGAGCGCATCGAGAACGAGGCCCTCGGCGGTGCGGTGGTGCAGGCCGACATCTCCGGCGTGGTCGACCACCGGCATGCCGACGAAGCCAGCTGCTTCGCCAAGTTGCGGTCGCAGTTCGCGCAGCTCGCCGCCGGCTCGCGCGCGCCGTTCGCGCGCCGCGAGAGCGTCGCGCCGCTCTACGACCTGGAAGAGCTGCTGGGGGTTCTGCCGGTCGAGCGCACGCGCCCCTACGACGCTCACGAGCTTCTCGCGCGGCTCCTCGACGGCTCGGAGTTCGACGAGTTCAAGGAGACTTACGGCCGCACGCTGGTCTGCGGCACCGGCTGGATCGGCGGCCATGCGGTCGGCATCGTCGCCAACCAGCGGCTGGTGGTCGACCGCCGCACCGGCCTCGAGCCGAAGGACAAGGAGCTCCAGATCGGCGGCGTGATCTACAGCGACTCCGCCGACAAGGGGGCGAGGTTCGTCGAGCTCTGCAACCAGAAGCGGATTCCGCTACTTTTCCTGCAGGACGTGACCGGCTTCATGGTCGGTTCGCGGTCGGAACGCGGCGGCATCATCAAGGACGGCGCGAAGATGGTGAACGCGGTGGCGAACTCGGTGGTGCCGAAAATCACCGTCTTCGTCGGCAACAGCTACGGCGCCGGCAACTACGCGATGTGCGGCAAGGCCTACGGCGCCAGGTTCCTCTTCGCCTGGCCGTCGGCGTCGATCGCGGTCATGGGCGGCGAGCAGGCGTCGAAGACGCTGCTGGCGATCCAGCTCAAGAACCGCGGCGAGGAAGTTTCGGAAGAGGAGAAAGCGGCGCGCCTCGCCGACATCCAGAAGCGCTACGCCGACGCGATGAATCCGCGCTACGCCGCCGCCCGTCTCTGGGTCGACGGCATCATCGATCCGCGCGCCACGCGCGAAGTCGTCGCGCAGGCACTCTCGGCTTGCGCCAACAACCCCGACGTCCCCGAATTCAAGACCGGCGTACTGCAGACCTAGGGTTCGGTCGTCGCGAGCTCGAGGTGGAGGAGGGCGCGGGCAGCACGCCAGTCGCGCTGGACCGTCCGCCGCGAAACGTCGGTGGCCTCGGCGATCTCGGAGAAGGTGAGGCCGCCGAAGAAGTGCCATTCGACGGTCTGCGCGAGCCGCGGCGCTTCGCTCTCGAGGCGCGAAAGTGCGTCGTCGAGTGCCAGCAGATCCTCTACCGGAGTGGCTGCGGCGGGCGCCGCCACCTGAATGGCCTCGAGGTCGACATCGGCCTGGCCGCCGCCGCGCTTCGAGGCCTTACGGCCGCGCGCGTCGTCGATGACGATCTGGCGCATGGCGCGCGAAGCGACGGCGAAGAAGTGGGTGCGGTCGGCGTAGGGCAGGTCGCCCCGTTTGGCGATGCGCAGAAAGGCCTCGTGAACCAGCGAGGTTGCCGAGGGGCCGGCGTTGCGCGCGCCGCGCACGTGCCGCCCGGCGAGGGCGCGCAGATCCGCATAGACGATTTCGAAGAGTTTGGCCGGCGCCTCCGCGTCACCCTGGCGCGCGGCGGCGAGCAGGCGCGTGACCGCGCCGTCGGCTACCGGGCCGGCAGGTGAATCGGAATCCGACACAGCAGGGATTGTAGCTCCCCGTCGCCGAAGGGGGTAGCGCCGAAGTCGACATGGCAGAATCTCCCCTCAACATGTGCCCCGCCGAATCCTCCGCCGAGCGCCGCGCGCGCCTCTTCTCCGAGCTCTGCGAGCTCGACGAGCCGGAGCGCAGCGCCGCACTCGCCCGGCTCGCCGCGGAGGATCCGGAGCTCGCTGCCGACGTCGAGCGGATGCTTGTTTTGGACGGGATTTCGCGTGGGCCGATCGAAGGGCTGCGCGACGAGGTCGCCCGAGCCGCTGAGCGGCATCTCCTGCCTGAAGATCAAGCGCCGCCCCCTGCGCGCCTCGGGTCGTGGCGGCTGGGAGCGCGGCTCGGCGCCGGGGGCATGGGGGAGGTTTTCCGCGGCGAGCGCGACGAGGGCGGCTTCGAACAGCAGGCGGCGGTCAAGATCGTGCGGGCTGGAATGGCGAGTGCCGACGTAGTCGCGCGCTTCCTCCTGGAGCGCCAGGTACTCGCGCGATTCGAGCATCCGGCGATCGCGCGGCTCTTCGACGGTGGGCTCGCTCCAGACGGTCGGCCCTGGTTCGCCATGGAGCTCGTCGTCGGGCAGCCGATCACCGACTACGTTCGCACGCACGCCCTCGGCCTCGACGACCGTCTGCGCCTCCTGATCGAAGTCGCGCAGGCGGTCGAGTTCGCGCATCGCTCGCTGGTCGTTCATCGCGATCTCAAGCCATCGAACATCCTGGTGAACTCGGAGGGTCGGCCCAAATTGCTCGACTTCGGCGTCGCCAAGCTCCTCGAGGCCGACGCGGATCCCGGTTTGACCCGCACCGAGATGCGGGTCCTGACTCCCGCCTACGCGGCGCCGGAGCAGGTGTTCGGCGAGCCGGTGACGACCGCTGTGGACGTTTACTCGCTGGGAGTGCTGCTCTACGAGCTGATCGCCGGGGAGCTGCCGCACCGGCGGGGCCAGTCGACCGCGATCGGTCTGGCGGATGAAGTCGCTCGCGAAGTCGTCGAGCGCCCGTCGGTGCGCCTGCGGCGCTCCGAAGCTCCGGACGGCGGCCAGCGGCTTGCGCGCCGGCTGGAGGGGGATCTCGATACGATCGCAGTTCGGGCGCGGGCGCGCGAGCCGGCGCGGCGCTACGCCTCGGTCGCGGCCTTTGCGGAGGACCTTCGCCGCCACCTCGACGGTCGCCCCGTCCTTGCCCGTCCGGACAGCCTCCACTACCGATCCGGGAAATTCATCCATCGTCACCGTTGGGGAGTCGTTTCGGCCGCGCTGGTTTTCATCTCCCTTCTCGGCGGGTTGGCGGTGGCGACGATCCAGGGTCAGGCGGCGCGACGCGAGGCGATTCGCGCGACGCGAGTGCAGGATTTTCTGGTGCGCCTCTTCGAAGGCGCCGATCCGGCCTTGACGCGGGGCGAGGCCATCTCCGCGCGACAGATCCTCGAGGAAGGCACCCGGCGCATCGAAGCGGAGCTCGCCGATGAACCGGAGGTTCAGATCTCGCTCTACGACACGCTGGCTCGCATTCATCGCAAGCTGGGCGCGCTGGACGAGAGCGAGCGTCTCGCGCGGAGCGCGATCGCGTTGGCGGAAGGGGCGCAAGCCGATCCCGAGGCGGCAGCTCTCGCCCATCTTGCGCTCGCTGAAACGCTCTCCCTGCGGTTCGACTTCGCCGGCGCCCGGAGCCAGGTCGAAGCCATCCTGCCCCGGCTCGTTGCAGATCATGGCGCCGACAGCGAGCCGGTGGCGCGCGCGAAGGAGGAGCTCGCAGGAGCGCTCCCCCAGACCGGCGGCGCGCTCGAGGAGGCCCTCCGGCTGGCGGAAGAGGCGCATGCCTACTATCAGCGCCGATACGGCGACGAGCATCCGCAGACTGCGCGCAGGCTTGCCCTGGTGGGGATCAATTTGCGCTACCTGGACCGGATTGCAGACGCGGAGGCCGCCCTGGCTCGCGCCACCGCGACGCTGGAGCGGACCCTCGGCGCCGACAACCCGGAGACCGCAGAGGTGCGCCGCTTCTACGCCACCGCTCTCGAAAACTCGAATCGAACCGAGCAGGCCATGATCGAGATGGAGAAGGCCGTCGCAGCGCTTACCAGGACGCTCGGTCCGAACCATCCGACGGTGGCGCGCAGTCAGGGGCACCTGGGCCTGTTCTACTCGCGACGCGGACGGCGGCCCGAAGCCGAGGTGCTGTTTCGACAGTGCGCCTCGACCCAGCGCGGGGGCGGGAACCGCGAGGAGGGCGACTGCCTCCGAATGCTCGGCCAGCTCCTGGTCGAGCTGCCGGGGCGGGCGGCGGAGGCCGAAAAGATCCTGGAGAGCGCGGTCGCCATTCTGCGCCGCGGAGACGAGCAGGATCCCTATCTGCTCAATACTCTCGCCATTCTCGGCCGCGCCAGGGTGGAAGTCGGCAAGCTCGAGGAAGGCGAGGCCATGTTGCACGACGCGATTACGCGCACGGAGAG
>JAYTAM010000345.1:0-6133 GCA_043737505.1 Thermoanaerobaculia bacterium | reverse complement strand
CGGGCAGGAAGAGCGAGGTCGACTTTCTGCGCGCCGTTCTCTACTTCGGCTACAAGTGGGACGACAACTGGCTGTTCAATTCCGAGATCGAGTTCGAGCACGCCAAGGCGGGGGAGGGACAGCGTGGCGAAGTCGCCGTCGAGTTCGCCTATCTCGAGCGCCGGATCCGTCCCGAGATCAACGCCCGCGCCGGCCTTCTGCTGGTGCCGATGGGTTTCGTCAACGAGTTGCACGAGCCCACGACCTATCTCGGTGCGCGCCGTCCCGGACTCGAGCAGGCGATCCTCCCCACCACCTGGCGCGAAAACGGCGCCGGCGTCTTCGGCGAGATCGGGCCGATCACCTATCGCTCCTATCTCATGGGCGGGCTCGAGGCCGAGCGCTTCGCCGCCGGCGGGATCCGCTCGGGACGCCAGCACGGAGCGCGGACGGTGGCTGAAGATTTCGCCTGGACGGGTCGCGTCGACTGGACGGCGATCCCGGGCGTCGTTGCCGGCGTTTCGGGCTACATGGGGGATTCGGCACAGGGGCTCTCCGATGCCGACGGTACGCTCTCTGTCGACACCCGCCTGGTCGAAGCGCACGCCGAGTGGCGTGGGCAGGGCCTGCAGTTACGCGGTCTCTGGGTTCAGGGCGACCTCGATGGTGTAGCGCGCTTGAACCGGAAACTCGGACTCACCGGCAACCGATCGATCGGCGAGAAGCTCGAAGGCTTCTACGTCGAGGCCGGCTACGATGTGCTCGGTCGGCTCGGCGAAAGCCGGCAGGCGCTGGTGCCGTTCGCGCGCTGGGAGAGCTACGACACTCAGGCCGGGGTTCCAACTGGATTCGCCCGCAATCCCGCGAGCGACATCGACGTGCTCACGGTCGGCGTCAACTGGAAGCCGATCGAACAGCTGATCTTCAAGGCCGACTGGCAGGACGTGCGGAACGGCGCCGAAACCGGCGTCGACCAGTTCAACCTCGCGCTCGGCTACATCTTCTGATGCGATGAAGGAGAGTTCCCTCGCTCCGCTGGCAGTCGTCCTGGGCCTCGCGGTCGGCGCGTTTCTCGCCGGGCGGCCGGTGGGGGCGAAGGTATTGCTTTCGGTGGACGAGGCTCTGGCGCTCGCTTTCCCCGGTTGCACCGTCGAGCGGGGTACCGCCTATCTGACGGAGAGGGAGCTCGGCCGGGCGCGTGATCTCGCCGGCACGGAGCTCCCGTCCGCCGTCGTTCATCCCTATCGGGCGCATCGCCCGACGGCCAAGGGCGGGACGGGATGGCTCTGCGGCACGGCCTACCTGGACACCCACCGTGTGCGCACCCTCGCCGAGACGGTCCTGGTGGCGATCGATGCGGAGGGCGCGATCCTCCGCGTCGAGGTGCTGTCTTTCGACGAGCCTCCAGACTACCTGCCACGGGGCGAGTGGTACTCGCAGTTCGGCGGGCGCGAGCTCGCCGACGAGACCGAGCTCGGCCGTGCTATCCGGCCGGTGACCGGCGCCACGCTCACGGCGCGCGCGACGACAGATGCCGCGCGCCGAGCCCTGGCGCTCCACCGCCTGCTGAGCGAGCGCGCGGCGGCGTCCGGCGTCCCGGGGGCTCGGCCATGACCCGGCTCGAGGCCTGGTTCCTGCACATCGCCACTCTGCTGGTGGGCGGCGGCGGCGCCGTCTACGCCTGGATGCGCTACGTCGCGCGTCCGGTCGATCCGTTCGCGATCGTGAACCACCCCTGGCAGCCGGCGGTGCAGCATCTGCACGTCGTCACCGCGCCGCTCCTGGTCTTCGCGCTCGGCCTGATCTGGAAGAGCCACGCCTGGGCGGGCGTCCGGCTGACCGTCACCGCGCGGCGACGCAGCGGGTGGGCGCTCATCGGCACTGCAGCGCCGATGGTCGCCTCCGGCTACCTGCTCCAGACTGCGATCGCCCCCGGCTGGCGGCAGATCTGGCTGGCGATCCACCTGACGGCCTCCGCGCTCTGGCTTGGCGGCTACCTCTCGCATCAGCTCTCGGCCCGCTCGGTCCGCTCTGCCCCTCCCCCCCGCTCCGGCCGGCCCTTGACCTGAGCTTGCCCTGAACGGGGACTTCGTCCGGCGCGGTAACCTTTCCCGGCTGTCGCTGTAGTTCCGGGCAGCATGCGCCCTGGAACCGCCACCGTGACCCCGTTCCCCACCCCCGCGCCCGACCCCTTTGAGGGCCCCTCCGGCCGCGGCGACAGCCAGCTCATGGGGCGGGTGCGGGACGGCGAGGTCGCTCTCCTGGGCGAGCTTTTCGAAGGCCATCACCAGCGCCTCTTCCACTTCTTCCTGCGCCTGGCCCGCAGCCGCTCGGCAGCTGAGGACCTCGTGCAGGAGGTCTTCGTGCGCATGCTCAAGTACCGCCATACCTTCCGCGCCGAGTCGGAGTTCGTGCCGTGGATGTTCACCCTGGCGCGGAACGCGGCGACCGATCTCTACCGCGCCCGCCCGAAAGAGCTTCCCGAGACGGAAGACACACCGGAACCGGAGGCCGATCTGCCCCATCCGATCGAAGGGCTCGAGCGCGCCGAGCAGTCGAAGAGGCTCCAGCGGGCGCTGGCGTGCCTTGCCCCTGAGCGGCGCGAAATCCTGGTTCTGGCGCGCTTCTCGGAGTTGAAGTACGACCGCATCGCCGAGATGTTCGGCATCTCGGAAGGGGCGGTGAAAGTACGTGTCCATCGCGCGCTCAAGGAGTTGAAGGAGGCGTTTCACGCCGACGGAGCTCTCGGGGCCAGCGCGGCCGGAACGGCAGAGGAGGCAGGATGAACTGTGAAACCGTGCAGGAAAGGCTGACGGCACGCCTCACCGGCGAGCTCGATCCGGCCGAGGTTCCGGGGCTCGAGGCCCATCTCGAAAGCTGTGCCGACTGTGCCGCCGAAGCGCGAGCCTTCGCCGAAGTCTGGCGCGAGCTCGCTGAACCGGCCGGCGGAATCCCCACCGCGCGCATGCGCCAGCGTCTCGATACGCTGCTCGCCAGCGAGCTCGCGAACGTCGCCCCGCTCCCTTTCGCCGAGCGGACGCGGAGCGCGCGTCGGGCCGCTCCAGCAGGCGCCTGGTCCGGACTCGAGCGCCACCTTCTGCCGCTCGCCGCGATGCTGCTCCTCGGCCTCGGGCTCGGCTACTTCGCCTTCGGCCACCGCGACGCCGATCTGGCTTCGAGCCAGTCGCTCCAGTCGCTTCAGCGCGAGGTCGGCGACCTGCACGAGATGGTCGCGCTGTCGCTGCTCGAGCGCGGCTCGGTGTCCGAGCGGCTGCAGGGCGTGTCGTACGGCCGGGAGATTTCGGCCGGCGAGGCGCAGGTCGGCGGCGCCCCGAACGCCGAGAACGGGCGAATCGTCGAGGCGCTCTTCGCCCGCCTGATCGAGGATCCGAACGTCAACGTCCGGCTGGCGGCACTCGAAGCGCTGCGGCCGAGCGCCGAACGCCCCTCCCACCGCGGCCAGCTGGTGGCAGCGGTGGCGCGCCAGAGCTCGCCGCTCGTCGCCCTGTCACTCATCGATCTCCTGCTCGAGTCGGGCACCGACGCGGCCCGCCACGATCTCGAGCAACTGCTGGCCAACGATCAACTCGAACCGGTGGTTCGCGGCTACCTCCGCGACCGCCTCGGAAGGAGCGCCTGATGAACCTCGTCCACCTTGTTCTCCCCGCACGCTCTACCATGCGGCTCGCCGCCTTCGCCGGCTTCGCCGGCGTCACTGGCCTTCTCTGGGCGTTCCTCTTCGCGCCGCCGCTCGCGGCGCTCGAGCAGAGTGAAACGGTCACCCGCACCTTCACCCTCGCCGCGGTCTCGGGCCAGCGGACGCTGGTGGTGGACAACGTCAGTGGCTCGATCGACATCGAGGCCACGAGCGGCGACACCGTCCAGCTGACCCTCAAGCAGACCTTCATCGCCAGGAACGCCGCCGAGATGGCGCGCGCCCGCGAGGAGGTCGTACTCGAAGTCACCGAGAACCCCGGCCGGCTCGAGCTCGTCCAGGGCGGGCCCTGGCGCTGCGAGGGGCGCGACCGCAAGAGTGGCCACGGACAGCGCAACTCGGGCTGTTGCTGCAACCATGACGACAGGGACTACGAAGTCCGCTTCGACTGGACGCTCAAGGTGCCGAAGAATCTCGACCTCGACGTCGACAATGTGAATGAGGGGGCGATCCGCATCACCGGCACCGTCGGCCATCTCGAGGTCGGGCATGTGAACGACGACGTCACGCTCGTGCGGGTGGCGGGAGAGGTGGATGCGCAGACCGTCAACGGCGAGCTCAAAGTCGACTTCTCGGCGCTCCCTGTCGGCGACTGCCGTTTCGGTACGGTCAACGGCGACATCGATCTGGCGTTCCCGAAGGGGCTCGGCGCCGAGCTCTCCTTCGCGACGCTGAACGGAGAAGTCTTCACCGACTTCCCGTTCCAGTTGGGAAAACTTCCGGCGACGAGCGAGCGCTCGAAGTCGGGAGGCAGGAATCACCACGGAATGGGTGGAAAGACCGCCGCCATCATCGGTGGTGGCGGTATCGACCTCGCCTGCGAAACGGTCAACGGCGACATCACGATTCGCGAGCGTTCCTGACGCCCGCTGGGAGAAAGACGATGAATACGATGCACACGCAGAACACGATGCGGAAGAGCAGTACGGGCGGAGCGATGGCGATCGCCCTGCTCTGGGGCTTCCTGGCGGCAGCGGCCGGCGCCGAGCGCCTGGTCGTGCCCTTGTCCGATCCGGCGAAGCCGGCGGAGCTCGAGGTCTCGCTGGTGATGGGCTCGATCAAGGTGACCGGGACCTCGACCCGGGAGGTCGTCATCGAAGCGAGCTCGCGTTCCGAGGAGGAGCCCAAGCTGCAGAAGATCGACGGCCGGCCGGCGGACCGCGCGGGCGACCGCGCCGGGATGAAGCGGATTCCCAACACCTCGATCGGTCTCGAAGCCGAGGAAGAGGGCAATCAGGTTTCGATCTCGGCGCAGTCGTGGGCGCGCGCCGTCGATCTCGCGATCCAGGTGCCGGTCGGGAGCACGGTCCGGCTGTCGACGGTGAACGACGGCGACATCGAAGTCGAGAACATCGACGGTGAAGTCGAAGTCAGCAACACCAACGGTGAGATCCGGGTGAAGAACGTGCGCGGCCCGGTATCGGCCAATACGGTCAACGGCGACGTGACGGTGGTCTTCCGCGGCGCGATGGTCGCCGCGCCGATGGCCTTCTCGACTCTGAACGGCGACGTCGACGTGACCTTCCCTGCCGACCTCAAGGCGACCGTCCGATTGCAGTCGGACAACGGCGAGATCTACTCCGACTTCGACGTCGACGTGACCACCGAGACCCTCAGAGGGAAGGAAGAGTCCAAAGGAAAGGAGAAAGAGAAGGGCCGCTTCCACGTCATCGTGTCGCGAGAGATGATCGGCAGGATCAACGGCGGCGGCCCCGAGATCCTGTTCAAAACCTTCAACGGTGACGTCCTCCTGCGGCGGGCGAAAGGCTAGACGGCCGTCCGGCGGCTCCGCTCCGGCGGCAAACGGGCTCTGCTCCGCAGCTGGAGTAGAGTCCTTTTTCATGCCTGAAGAAGAGGCCGTCGGGTTACAGTCGGCGGACGTCACCACCCTGATCGCCGCGGCGCGAGGCGGCGAGACGCGCGCCTCCGAGGCGCTCTACGATCGCGTCTATTCGGAGCTCAAGCGGCTGGCGCACGTTCAGCTCTCGGTGCACGGCCGGCCCGGTCAGACCCTTGATACGACGGCCCTGGTGCACGAGACCTACTTGCGGCTCGCCGGCCCGTCCGGCGCCGCCCCCGCGGACCGGGCCCACTTCTTCAACCTCGCCGCGCGCGTCATGCGCCACGTCATCGTCGATTTCGCTCGCCGCCGGGACGCCGAGAAGCGCGGCGGTGGCGTCGTGCCGATCGAGCTCGAGGAGGCGGCGTACCGCCTGGCCGACCCCGGGGGGACGTTGTCGATCGAGATGCTGGCGCTCGACCGCGCCCTCTCGCAACTCGAGAGCGCCAGCCCCGAGCTCGCCCATCTCGTCGAGCTCCGCTTCTTCGCCGGTCTCGGCCTGGAAGAGATCGCCCCGATCGTCGATCGCAGCGAGCGTTCGCTGAAGCGGGACTGGCGGCGGGCGCAGGCCTTCCTGCGCGCCGCGCTCGAGGGCAAGG
>JAYTAM010000344.1:0-6152 GCA_043737505.1 Thermoanaerobaculia bacterium | reverse complement strand
GAGCGTTTCGGCTCGTCGCGTCGGGTAGACGTTCTCGCTGCTTCTCGTCGCTGACTTGGCTTCGCGGTTCGGTGTTTCGCGACGCTTCGTCGCTGCACCCAACACCTATCGAGGCTCTTCGCGCGCCGTGAGGCGCGCGGCCGCGGGGTTTTCCGCGGCGTCCCAGAAGCTCTTTCGTACCCTCGTTCCGTCCGATCGATTCGTGGACCTCGAAGGATCCGTTGGTAGCGGGCTTGGAGGAGGGGCAGCGTCGATGAAGCGCGAGAGAGACTCCAGATCCGTTGGGCGACGAGCGAACCGTAGGGAGGCAGTTGAAGAGCGCGTGTTTGCACGGCACCCCTGCGGGCGCGTTCCTGCATAGTCCAGGCTAGAAGTCGAGCGTCGCGAGGAGGTCGCGCCCGACCGCGGCTGGCGAGAGGCGCGCCCGCCAATGGGCGGCGATCGCTGCAGCGTCCCGGCGCCCGTCGTCCCAGGCGGCGAGCTCAGTGGCGAGGGCGGTGGCGAGGGCGTCCGGCCGGCGGCTGTCGGCGAGTGTGCCGAAGCGTCCGCCGTCGATCATCCCGGCGAGGTTCGGCATCGGCGCCGCGACGAGAGTTGCGCCGAGCGCCAGAGCCTCCGTCGCGACGTGTGGGCCGGTCTCCCAGCGCGACGAGAAGAGCGCCGCGCGGCTCGTCGCCAGGGTTTCGGCGACGATGTGGGGCTCCTGGATGCCGGCCAGCCGCAGACGGGTGTCGCGGCGGGCGAGGGGGCCGAAGGCGGCCTCGGCGTCGGCGCCGAAGATGACCACTTCCGTCGAGCGCCGCCGGGCGAGAAACTGCGCCAGCGCCCCGGCGAGCAAGCTCGCATCCTTCTGCGGATCGCTCCAGCGTCCGATGGCGACGACGCGATCCTCTTTCGCCGCCAGGGCGCGAAGACAGAACGCCTCTGGGACCGCGAACGGCACCTCGCGGAGCCGCGTCGCGAGATCGCCGGCCCGCTGCTGCCGGAGGAAGCTCCGGAAACAGGCGATGGCCGGTTGGCTGCCGAGCACGACCCGATCGGAGGCGCGCGTACTGGCGACGAACTCGAGCTCCTCGGCATCGCGACGCCGGGAACTGGCGATGAACCGGCGACAGAAGTAGCGCAGCGCTCGCGCCCGGCCCGCGAGGTTCTTCTGGTAGGCGCCGATTCGCAGCCAGGAGATTCGTGGGTGAGCGGCGAAGCCGACCTGTCCATCGGAGTCGGCGATCGCGACGACGGGGGTGCCGGCAGCCCGGATCGCGGTCAGCATCGGCGCCATGCGGTGCCAGGTGATGCCGACGGCGACGTCGGCGGCGAGCGTCCGCCAAGTCTCGGCCCGTTCGAGCTCCTCCCGCCGCGCCACGAGATGGGTCTCGCCGGTGAAGCTCCCGGCGAGCTCCCGGGCCGTGACCAGCACCGCGTCGTGTCCGAGGGCGCTCCATCCCGCCTGATAGTTCTCGTGGCGGAAAGAGATGCGGTCGAGCGCCACGGGGCCGTTCCAGACGAGGGCGATCTTCATTCGCGGGGTGGCGGAGGGCGGGTGGCGGGTGGCAGGGGAGCGGAGGAGGCTGGCTAGCCGGCCTGCTGTTCAGCGAGCTTTGCGGCCTGCCATTCGGTCTCCATCTCCTCGAGTGAGGCCTCGGCGACGTTCTTGCCGCTCCGGGCGAGGCCGGCCTCGACCGCCGCGAAGCGCCGACGGAACTTCAGATTGGCGGCGGCGAGGGCGCCCTCGGGGTCGATCGCGAGGTGCCGCGCGAGGTTGGCGACGGTGAAGAGGAGATCGCCGATCTCTTCCGTCTGGCGCTCCCGCAGGGTGGCCGTCGAGGTCGCAGCGGCCGCAGGGGCGTCGCTGGGCGAAGCACCCGCGGGAGCCGGCAGCAGCTCCTTGAGCTCGACGATCTCCTCGTCGAGCTTGGCGACGACCTCTGCCGGCTCGCTCCAGTCGAAACCGACGCCGGCCGCCTTCTGGGTCAGGCGATAGGCCGCGACGAGTGCCGGCAGAGAGGCGGAGGTGGCGCCATCGAGCAGCGAGCGTCGGACGCCGTCGGAACTCCGCACTTTGCGGCGCTCCCAGGCCTCCCGCACCTCTTTGGCGGAGGCCAGGTTCTCGCCGCCGAAGACATGCGGGTGGCGGGCGATCATCTTCGCCTCGACGGCATCGAGGGCGTCGCCGAGCCCGAAGCCTCCCGCTTCTTCGACCAGTCGAGCGATGAAGACGACCTGAAAGAGGAGATCGCCGAGCTCGCTGGCCAGCTCGGCGCGGTCGCCGCTGTCGAGTGCCGCTGCCACTTCGTGGGCCTCTTCGAGCAGGTAGGCCCGCAAATCGGGTAAGGTCTGCTCTCGGTCCCAGGGACAGCCGTCGGGCGCGCGCAGTCGCGTGACCAGGGCGGTCAATCGGGCGAGGTCGGTTTTCGGCTTCGCGATATCGGAGGGGACAGAAGTGGGCTCGGACATTTTTCGGGAGTTGTCGTCGTTTCTCCGTGCAGGGGAGCCGCCGGTTGCCGATGCGAAAGCGCGCTTGTTAGCATAGTCGAAAAGAAATCACTGCCCGTGGGCGACATCAAAGTCACAGATCGGCGTATGTTCACCCCGGATGGGCGAGTGCGCGAGGAGTTCGCCGCGCAGGAAACGCCGGACGAGGACGCGCCGGCGAACGACCCGCTCGTCCCGGCCACCGCCGCGCCGGAGCCCGAGCCGCCGCCAAGTCGGGAAGCAACCCCGCAGCTCGAGCCTGCCGGAGGACCGGCCGGGTCCGGACCGGGATTTCTCGATCTCGTCGGAGTGCTCGCCGAACCGGTTCCGTTCTACCTCGGAGACATGGCCCTGCCCGACGGCAAGACGATGGAAAATCTGGAGATGGCGCGGCTCCACATCGACCTGCTCGACGTCCTTCGCCAGCGCACTGCCGGCAACCTCACCGCCGAGGAGTTGGGGGAGCTCGAGGCGCTGCTCTACCAATTGCGGATGCGCTATGTCCAGAAGCGCGGCTGACCGGGGCCGGCGGGCGTGGCGACGCCGGCCCGGACGGATTTCCGGGCTGCTTCTCGGCCTCCTCCTGGGCGTCGGCGGGGTCGTCGGTGGCGCTTCACCGGTGCTCGGCCAGGGTGCCGGTGGCCCGACCGCCAGTTTCGAGCTGACACGCGGCACGCAGCACTCTCTCCACCGCCTGCAGGAATCGTGGCTGCAGTGGGTGAGCAGCTTCTACCGCGACAATCCGGCCAAGGCCGACGAGGCTTTGCGCGCGCTCAACGCCAACGCTCGTCAGGTCGGGATGGTCCGGCTGGTCGACTTCTCGCTCGGCGCCGCGGCGCTCGGTCTGCAGTCGGGCCGCGAGGGCAAGTTCGAGCGCGCGGAATGGGCGCTCGCAGCGGCCGAGACGCT
Source organism: Thermoanaerobaculia bacterium (assembly GCA_043737505.1). Taxonomy (GTDB): domain Bacteria; phylum Acidobacteriota; class Thermoanaerobaculia; order Multivoradales; family JAGPDF01; genus JAGPDF01. The sequence goes on along the minus strand of JAYTAM010000344.1, from coordinate 2,771 downwards.
CGATCCGCTGCGACCGGAAGTCGCTTTCGCCAGGGCCTCCCTGGCGCGTGAGCAGGGCAGCTACCTGAAAGCATTCCGGGCGACAGGTGCCGGCTTCCTGCGGCTTCTGAAATCGACCGAACGGACCGTGTTCGTCGCCAATATCGTCTTCTGGCTCTTGGCCGTCCTGTGGATCGCAGCGGCACTGTTCGTGCTCGTCGAGGTGGCCTCGAAGGGCAACGCGGTCGTCGCGGACCTCAACCGGTGGCTGCAGAAGCGGGTGTCGCCGGTGAGCGCGACGCTGGGGATCGCAGTGGCGCTCCTCTGGCCGCTCGCCCTGCCCTCAGGGCCCCTCTGGCTGCTGCTCTACTGGTCGGCGCTGCTCTGGGGCTATGGCAGTACGAGCGAGCGCTGGGCGACCGCTGCGGTCTGGGTATTCGTCGGTCTGGCGCCGTGGATAGCCATCGTCGAGCAGCAGCGGGTGGCGGTCGCGCTCTCGCCGCCGATGCGGGCGCTGGCGAATCTTTCCGAAGGAAGGCTTTACGGCGGCCTGTTCGCCGATCTGCAGGTTCTCAAGGCGGCCATCGGCGGCGATCCTGCGGTCATCGAGCTGATCGGGGACGTCAACCGGACCCTCGGGCAGTGGGACGAAGCCCGCATCGCCTACCGCAAGGTGCTCGAGGTCGAACCCCAGAACGTCCCGGTGTTGTTGAACCTCGGTGCCTACCATTTCCGCAAGGCCGACTTCGCGGTCGCCAACGAGTATTTTCTGCGCGCTGCGCGCGAGGTGCCGCCTCCCGCCGGAGCGTTCTACGACCTTTCGCTCTCCTACTCCGAGACCTATCAGTTCGAGGAGTCGCGCAAGGCCCTGGCACAGGCGAAGGAGCTCGACGCCAAGCTCGTCGATGGCTGGATTCAGACTCCGAACGCCGATCGGGTTCTGACTTTCAACGGCGGACTGATGCGCGCCGACGAGATCCGGCGCCGGCTGATCGCCGCCTGGGCCGAGGCGCCGTCGGACGGCGACTCGGCCCGGCGCGCGGCCGCCGGCTGGGTGTCGTTCGCCGCCGCCGGCCTGGCGGCGGCGCTCGGGGTCGGGCTTTTCCTGGTGCGGCGCAAGAAGGGCTTCGGTCAGCCGAGCTCCTGGCTCGCCTGGCGGTCGGATCCGTTCTCGCGCTGGTTGCGCGCCCTCTTCCCGGCGTTCTCGCAGGCGGAGCTGGGCGAAGGCGGCAAGGTCGCCATGAGTGTGCTGGCGTTCTCGCTGGTCGCCATGCTGCCGCTGCTGTTCTCGATCGGTATCGTCGTGCCGCTCGCCGGCGGCCTGCCACCGAGCCTTGCCTGGGTGCTCTTCGGTCTGGGCCTCGCCCTCTACGTCGGGCTCTGCGTTCGCAGCGAGCTCGGAGAAGGGGAGTAGGAGCCGACCGTGGCGCTCGAAGGCGATCTCAGGGTTTTTCGTCTGCCCGACATCCTGCAGATGATCGCGCAGCAGCAGAAGACCGGCATTCTGACCGTGCAGGGCGAGCAGGACATTCTCGCAGTCTCGTTCCTGCGTGGCGAGATCGTCGCCGCCGATGCGCTGAACCAGAACTTCGAAGAGGGTCTGGGAGAGGTGCTCGCGAGCCAGGGGGTCGTCCGCCCGGAGGACTTCGCGCGCGTCTCGGAGGGGCACAAGAGCTCCGGCCAGCGACTGGCCGACTATCTCGTCGATCGCGGGATCCTGTCGCGGCATCAGCTCCTCGGGGCTCTGCGCCAACAGACCTATCGTCTGCTGCTGCAGGTCCTGCGCTGGAGCGAGGGCGAATTCAAGTTCTACTCCGGCGAAGAGGTCTCCTTCGAAGAGGGCGTTCAGCCGATCTCCGTCGAAGAGCTGCTCATGCGCTCGATCGGCGACCTCCTGGGCGAGGGCACGCTCAGCGGCACGTTGCCGCACGGATTCGTCTCCTACGAGCGCCTGCCGTCCCAGCGCACGCTGCGTCTTCTTGGGCGCGACGGCGACCTGCCGGGGGACGACCCGAACGAGGTCTGGATCAGCGCCGACGACGAGAAGGTTCTGAGTCGACTCGACGGGCGCGCCTCCGCGACCGAAATCGCCGAAGTCACCGGGCTGGGCGAATACAAGACCCTCTACAGCCTGTTCCGATTGCTGGAGGGAGGTCTCGTCCGTCCGAGGTCGGCGCCGAACCAGGAAGGCGCTCGCGCCGACGAGCGCGAAAGTGCGCCGCCGGCGAAGCCGCCGGTCGAGGTTCCTTCACCGGCGCTCCGGCGCTCGGCCGCGGCCGAGCGGATCGAGCTGCCGGTCGAATCGGCCAGCGCCTCACGCGGGGCGCTCCTGGGCCGCCTCCTGGGGGCGGGCTCCCTGGCCGCGCTGGTGGCCGTTCTGATCCTCGCCGCGGGCCACCCCTCCCGCCTGCTTCTGCCGTTTCCCTGGATGCACAGCGATCGCACCACCTTCGAGCGTCAGACGCGCGTCTCGCAGGCGTTGTTGATCGATCGCGCGGCGAGAACCTATTTTCTTCTCGAAGGGGAGTATCCGCCGCGGCTGGAGGATCTCGCCGACCGCCAGATGCTCCCTCGCCGAGCCCTGCGCGGTCCCTCGGGTAGAGGCATGGGCTATCGCGCCGAGGGGCTCTCCTACACCCTCACGCCGCAGAGTCCGGACCCGACCGAGATCCTGCTCGCCATGACCGAGACCATCTCCGGCGATTTCGCCGTCGACCCCGAGTTCTTTCGCGGGCTCGAAGAGGACAAGGGTATTCCCCTCATTCTTCTCGACTAAGCCACCCCCTCCCGGT
>JAYTAM010000343.1:0-6154 GCA_043737505.1 Thermoanaerobaculia bacterium | reverse complement strand
ACCTGTTCATGGTCTACAGCCACGTCGCCCACGACTGTCATGTCGGAAGCCGGACGATCTTCGCCAACTGCGCGACTCTCGCCGGTCACGTGGAGGTCGGTGACGACGCCGTCGTCGGCGCTTTCTCGGCCGTGCAGCAGTTCGGCCGGGTGGGCAAGTACGCCTATATCGGTGGCTACACGCGCCTGCTGGTCGATGCGCTGCCGTACGTGAAGACGGTCGGGCTGCGGCCGGCGGTCTACGGAGTGAACCGGATCGGCCTGCGGCGCAAGGGCCTCGACGACGATCGCATCCGCACCATCCAGGAGGCGATGCGGATCTTTCTGCGCGCGGGCCTCAACACGACCCAGGCACTCGAACGGCTGGAGGCGGAGTTCCCGGCCGCCCCGGACGTCGCCTATCTGATCGAGTTCGTGCGCAGCGCTCGTCGGGGTGTCTGCAAGGGGTTGCCGGCGCACCGGGGAGCGAGTGAATCCGGTGGCGACTGAGTCGGGCGGTCAGCGGGAGCTGTGCCTCGGCGTTTTCGGCATCGGCGCGCTGGGCCGGCACCATACGCGGATCCTGTCGACCTTCCCCGGCGTTTCGCTGGCGGGAATCTTCGATACCCGGCCCGAGGTGGCTGCGGCGGTCGGTGCCGAGCACGGCGTCGCCGTCGCGGCGAGCTTCGACGACCTCGCCGGGCGGATCGACGCCGCGGTTCTGGCGGCACCGACGACCCTGCACGGGGAACTCGGTCTGGCGCTGCTCGAGCGCGGCGTGCACCTCCTGGTGGAGAAGCCGATCGCCTCGTCGCTCGCCGAGGCCGATGCCCTGATCGCCGCCGCCGAGGCGCGAAACCTGGTGCTCGCGGTGGGGCACGTCGAGTTCCACAATCCAGCGGTGCAGGCGCTCCTCGACGCCGGCTCGGCGCCGCGGTTCATTGAGATCGAGCGTCTGGGCACCTATTCTCCGCGCAGTCTCGACGTCGACGTCATCCTCGACCTGATGATCCACGACCTGCAGATCCTGCAGGCGATGGACGGCTCGGAGGTCGTCGAAGTGCGCGCCGTGGGCATCCCCGTCCTCTCCGAGCGCATCGACATCGCCAACGCCCGCATCGCCTTCGCCTCGGGCCTGGTGGCGAACGTCACCGCCTCCCGCATCTCCGGCGAGCGGGTGCGCAAGCTCCGCGCCTTCTTCTCCGACCGCTACCTGTCGCTCGACTACCAGGCGCAGGAGATCAAGGGCTATCGCCTCGACCTGGCAGACGGGGGCCGCTCCATCCAGCCGGCGAATCCGCCGGTGGTGAAGGCCGAGCCGCTGCTGTGCGAGTTGCGGGCTTTCCTCGGTGCCTGCCGAGGCGAACGCGTCCGCCAGGTGGACGGGCGGGCCGGGCGCCGCGCGCTCGCCACCGCCCTCGAAGTCGTCGCCGCGGCCGCTCCGGGGCCGGTGTCTGCGTGAGCTCCAGCGGGCGCGGGCGGCGCGGGGCGCCTGTGTTAATCTCCCCGCTCCGTAGTTGCGGCTGACGGCCGACCCCTTTTTCAAGCTCCAGACAGGCAGATTTCGGAGGAAGCGGATGAGTGATGTTCGGATCGGTGTGATCGGCGGCAGCGGCCTCTACGAGATGGCCGGTCTCAAGGTCGCCGAGGAGCGGAAGATCGAGACCCCCTGGGGCGAGCCGTCGGACGCCTTCATCGTCGGCGAGCTGGACGGCCGCTCGGTCGCTTTCCTCGCCCGCCATGGCCGCGGCCATCGTCTGCTGCCGACCGAGCTCAACTTCCGCGCCAACATCTACGGCTTCAAGAGCCTCGGCGTCGAGTTCCTGATCTCGGTATCGGCGGTGGGCTCGCTCAAAGAGGAGTACGTCCCGGGGCACATCGTCGTGCCGGACCAGTTCTACGACCGCACCCGCCACCGGCCCGACACCTTCTTCGGCAACGGCATCGTCGCCCACGTCTCGATTGCCGATCCGGTTTCGAAGACGCTGGCGACGGTCCTCGCCGACGCCGCCGACGCGGAGGGGGCAACGATTCATCGCGGCGGCTGCTACGTCAACATGGAGGGCCCGACGTTCTCGACCCGCGCCGAGTCGCATGCCTACCGCCAGATGGGCTTCGACATCATCGGCATGACCAACCTCCAGGAGGCCAAGCTGGCGCGCGAAGCCGAGATCGCCTACGCCTCGCTGTCGATGGTCACCGACTACGACTGCTGGCGCGAGGAGGAGGAGCACGTCACCGGCGAAGGCGTGATGGAGGTCTTGCGCAAGAACGTCGCGCTGGCCCAGCGCGTGGTGCGGCGGGCGATCGGCGCGCTCGGTCCGGAAGTGGCGAACGATTGCGCCGATGCTCTGGCGATGTCGCTCATCACCGACCCGGGTCTCGTGCCTGCCGACACCTTGGCCGCGCTGGAGCCGCTCCTCGGCAAGTACCTCGACCGCAGCGGCGGAAAGCTCGCCTGGAGGCGCTGAGCAGCCTCGGGCGGAGAGGGACGAGCGCGCAATGACCCGCATCCTGATCACCAACGACGACGGCGTCTTCTCCGAGGGGCTGCGCCTTCTGGCGCGTGCTCTGGCGCCGCTCGGCGAGGTGACGGTCGTCGCCCCGGACCGCGAGCAGAGCGCCACCGGCCACAGCCTGACGCTCGGTCGCCCGCTGCGCCTGCAGAAGACCGAAGAGAACTGGTACGCAGTCGACGGCACGCCGACCGACTGCGTCAACCTCGCCGTCCTCTTCCTGCTCAAGGAGCGCAAGCCGGACCTGATCGTTTCGGGGATCAACTTCGGCCTCAACCTGGGAGACGATGTCACCTACTCCGGGACGGTGAGCGCGACCTTCGAAGGATCGCTGCTCGGAATTCCATCGGTCGCCTTCAGTCAGGAGATCACCGAGGGTTTCTCGTTCGAGCGCGCCGCCGGGTTCGCCGGCCGGTTCATCGCCGAGCTCCTGCGCGAGAGCCTCCCCCCGGGCCTCCTGCTGAACGTCAACCTTCCGGCGGGAGAGATTCAGGGTCTTTCGTTCACCCGCCTCGGCCGCCGCGTCTATCAGCAGGTCGTGGTGGAGAAGGAGGATCCCCGGGGGCGCAAGTACTACTGGATCGCCGGCACTCCGGAGTGGCAGTCGGACAGCGGTACCGACCACGAAGCGGTGATGAGCGGCCGCGTCTCCGTGACCCCGCTGCATCTCGATCTCACCGACTATCGCGGGCTCGAAGGACAGGCCGGGCTGCGCGACCGTCTCGGGCGCATCGCCAGCCCCGACGCCTGAGATGTTCGCCGACACTTACTCCCGCGAGCAGATGGTGCGCGAGCTAATCGAGGCCCGCGGCGTGCGCGATCCGAAAGTCCTCGCCGCCATGCGCGAGGTACCTCGCCACCTCTTCGTACGACCCCACCTGCGCACCCAGGCCTACGGCGATCACGCCCTGCCGATCGGCGACGCTCAGACCATCTCCCAGCCGTACATCGTCGCCCGAATGAGCGAGTTGCTCGAGGTCGATCCGGCCCACAAAGTGCTCGAGATCGGCACCGGCACCGGCTACCAGACGGCGATCCTCGCCCGCCTGGCGCGATGGGTGTACAGCCTCGAGCGCATCCCCGAGCTCGCGCACCAGGCGATCCGCAGGATGCGCCAGCTCGAGATCCTCAACGTCAAGATCCAGGCTTTCGACGGCACGGTCGGCTGGAGCGACGTCGCGCCGTTCGACCGGATTCTGGTCACCGCGGGAGCGCCGACGGTACCCAAGCCGCTCCTCGATCAGCTGGCGCCGCGCGGCAAGCTTCTGGTGCCCGAAGGCGGCCGCAGCGGTCAGCAGCTGGTGCTGTACGAGCGCCTAGGACGGGGCCTTCGCCGCCGCGAGCTCGAAGCGGTCGCCTTCGTGCCGCTGGTCGGTCGCTTCGGCTGGAACACTCCGGGCGAGCGCTCGGAATGAACGGTATGAAACGGATGAGCTACCGGGTGACGGGGCGCGTGCAGGGGGTCGGATTCCGCGCCTATGCGGTGCGTCTGGCGCGCGAATGCGGCGTCGTCGGCTGGGTGCGCAACGACCGCGATGGCACTGTTCTGGCCGAGGCCGCTGGCCCTGACATCGCGTTGCTGTCGTTCGGCGCCGGCCTGCGCATGGGACCGCCGGGGGCGCGCGTCGAGACCCTGGACGCTTCCGTGCTCGACGACGTCCCAGATTCCCTCAGGACCGATTTCGCAGTCGAGGAGTGAACGGTGGAAGATCTCAAGCGCTACATTCGCGAAGTTCCGGATTTCCCCAAGCCGGGGATCAACTTCTTCGACATCACGACCCTGCTCAAGGATCCGCTCGCCCTGCGCATGACGAGCGATCGCTTCGCCTGGATCTTTTCCAAGCGGCCGCCGGTCGACAAGGTCGTGGGCATCGAGGCGCGCGGTTACATGTTCGCCCCTTCGCTCGCCTACAACCTCAACGCCGGGTTCGTGCCGGTGCGCAAGCCCGGGAAGCTGCCGGCGAAGACGGTCTCGCAGACCTACGAGCTCGAATACGGCACCGATCGTCTCGAGATGCACGCCGACGCCATCTCTCCCGGCGAGCGCGTGCTGATCGTCGACGACGTCATCGCCACCGGCGGCACCGCGCGGGCGGCGGCGAAGCTGGTCGAAAGCCAGGGCGGCAAGGTCGTCGGCTTCGGCTTCGTCATCGAGCTCACCTTCCTCCCCGGCCGCGCCGGCCTCGAAGGCTATGAGGTCGAATCGCTGATTCAGTATTGATTCCAGTGCCGAGTCGAGTGCCGACTCCCTTGCCGACATATATAATCAACCGCGCGCGGCTGTAGCTCAGATGGATAGAGCAGGAGCATCCTAAGCTCAAGGTCGGGGGTTCGACTCCTCCCAGCCGCACCAGGTTGCGCCGGCTCCGGTTCCTGGCGCACTTCATTCGAAAGACAGAAAGGCCTCACGCTCATGGACTCGGTCACACGGGAAGATCTGAAGCGGAACGAATTGGGCGAAGCGATCGGCGCCGGAATTCACTACGCCGAGGATCACAAGCGGATGATCCTCTACGGCGTCGGCGCCGTCGTCGGCGCGGTGCTCCTCGCGGCCGGCATCTTCTACTGGCTCGGGAGCCGCAAGGACGGCGCCAACGAGCTGCTGGCGAGCGCCCTGCGCGCCGACGGAGGCGAGGTGGTCGCGACCGGCGCCACTCCAGGCGACGAGGCGCATCCGTCCTTCGCCACCGAGGCGGCTCGCAGGGGCCGTGCGAAGGAGCTCTTCACCGAGCTCGATTCGAAGTACGGCTCCACCGCCACCGGCCGCGTCGCCAAGCTGTATCTGGCGCAGATCGCCGTCGCCGAAAACGACAAGGAGCGCGCCAAGCAGCTGTGGAAGGCCTTCCTCGACGCCGAACCGGCCGGGGCCCTGGCCGCCACCGCGCGGGTCAACCTCTACAAGCTCGATCGCGAAGAGGGTCGCGGGGCGGAGCTCGCCGCCGCACTCACGACGATGCTCGAGGCAGACGACAAGCCGTTGCCCTCCGACGTCATCCTCTATCAGCTGGCGCTCACCTACGAGGCGCTCGACAAGCGTGACGATGCCCGCACCACCTACCGCCGCATCGTCGAAGAGTATCCGCAGTCCCCTTACATCGCCGACGCCCAGCGGGAGGCCGGACCGGCCCCCACAGGAACCTAGAGTCCCGCTCTGAGCGCCTACGGGGTCCTGTCGCGGGTGCGCGCCGGGGAACCGCTCCGGCGCGGTGACCTGGTGGAGGTGGCGCAGGGCGCCGCCTCCGGCAGCTGGAGCGACGCCCAGCTCGCTGCCTTTCTGATGGGGGTCGCCATCCGCGGCCTCGACCTCGAGCACACCCGTGAGCTGACCGCCGGCATGCTCGATTCCGGCGAACGCTGGGATCTGGCGCGCGACTGGCCCAACCTGGTGGACAAGCACTCGACCGGAGGGGTCGGCGACAAGTCGAGCCTCCTGCTCGCGCCGCTGCTGGCGGCGGCCGGAGTTCCGGTCGTCATGCTGACCGGCCGCGGGCTCGGTCATACCGGTGGCACCGCCGACAAGCTCGAAGCCATTCCGGGCTTCCGGCAGGATCTCGACCGCGAGCGCGCCGTGAAGCTTCTCGAGCGCTGCGGGATCGCGCTCGGGGTCGCCACCGCCGGCATCGCCCCCGCCGACCGCAAGCTCTATGCGCTGCGCGATCG
>JAYTAM010000342.1:0-6188 GCA_043737505.1 Thermoanaerobaculia bacterium | reverse complement strand
GCAGGAGGCGCTCGCCTCGTCGCAGGTGCGCACGGCGACCTTTCAAAACGCCAACCTGCCGATCGACCTGGCCGAAACACTCGGTCAGCCTGCCAACGACCAGATCGTCATCTTCCCCGTCGCCGGCAGCGAGCGGGTGATCGCCGCGGTCTACGCCGACAACGGCGACAGTCCGCGCCCGCTGCGCGACGTCGAGCTCCTCGAAGTCGCGGCGGAGCAGGTGGGCATCGCCTTCGAGAACGAGTTGCTGCGCCGCCAACTCGCCCGCTGATCTCCGATTTCCGACCTGCGGGGCGCCGGCCTAGATCGTCCGGCGCTGGGATTCGAGCGCGCCCCGGGCGAGGCGAAGGGTCTCGGCGGCTCCGGGCAGGAGGCGCCCGTCGAGCGCCGGGAGCAGGCGTCCGCCGCCGCGCTCGAGCGTCGTCACCACTTCGCGGATCTGCCGGAGGGCGAGCTCCTCCTTGCCTGCGCGTCGCAGGCAGAAGGCGAGACGGAAGCGCACCTGCGGCAGATCCGGATCGAGATAGAGCGCCGCGCGAAAGGCATCCACGGCGTCCTCGCTGCGCCCGGAGAGCTCGTGGACGAGACCCGCCAGGGCGTGCGCCGCCGGATCGGCCGGATCGCCGGCGAGCGCCTGCTGCGCTTCGCTCGCGGCGTCTTCCAGCCGATCCGATTCGAGGTGGGCGATCGCCGTCAGCATCCGTTCGGCTGTCGAAGCGGAAGGGGATGCAGCCGCCGCGACCGTGGCGACACCACTCGGCGGACGCGCAGCCTCCTGGACCGCGTTCCTCCCCGCGCTCGCCGTCGCCTTGCCGGGAGCCGCCGGCCGTGCCTGGGCGGAGGCTCGCGCCGGCGGCCTGGCGGCTGCGGGAGCCACGGGAGCCACGGGAGCGTCCGGCAGGCGGTAGCAGAAGCAGCCGCCGAGATCGACCGCCTGCAACGTCTCCTGCACCCGCCAGAGGGTCTCCGAACCACCGAGAAAGAGTGCTCCCGGTTGCGCCAGCCGTCGGGCCACTTCGGCCACCACTTCGGCCTGCAACTGCTGGCGGAAGTAGATCAGGACGTTGCGCAGCAGGATGAGGTCGAAGGCGGGCTCGGCCAGACGGTACGGCATGCGGGAGAGATTCAGCGACTGATAGTCGATCCGGGCGCGCAGTCGGGGATCGAGCTCGTAGAGCGGCCCCTGACGGCGGAACGACTGGGCCAGCATCCGGCCAGGGACTCCGGCGACGGCGCGCTCCCCATAAAGCCCACGGCGGGCGTGGGCGAGCGCGTCGGGGTCGAGGTCGGTGGCGAGAATACGCCAGTCCCAGCCGGCGAGGAGAGGCGATTCGTCGAGCACCAGGGCGAGGGTCGCCGGCTCCTCGCCGGCAGCGCAGGCAGCACTCCAGCAGCGCAGGCGACGGGTTCCCGATCGGGCGAGGACGAGCTCGGGCAGGAGCCGGTCGCGAAAGCGATCCCATTGCAGAGGCACGCGAAAAAAGGTCGACTCCTTGATCGTCAGCAGGGTGGCGAGCGTCTCCCACTCTCCCGGGAGCTCGTCCGAAGCCAGTGCCTCGACGTACGCGGCGAGGCCCGTATGGCCGGTTACCCGGCAGCGGCGTTCCGCCGCCTCGCGCAGAAACGGCAGCCGGCCCTCCGGGATCTCGTTGCCGGTCTCGCGCCGGACGAGAGCCGCCAGCGCAGCAAGTGCCGCGAGTGGCGTGCTCGCGAGGCTCATCGCGTTTCCCTGAGCCGTCGCGCGATCTCGAGCCCGATCGCCGGCGGCGCGAGGACGAGCTCGGCGCCGCCGAGCTCGATCGCGGCGCGCGGCATGCCGAAGACCGCTGAGCTCGCCTCGTCCTGCGCAAAGCAGAGCGCTCCGGCCCGGCGCAGATCGCGCAGTCCCTCCGCGCCATCGGTGCCCATGCCGGTGAGCAGAACGGCGACGACCTGCTGGGCGGTCTGGGAGGTCTGGGTGGTCTGGGCGACGGGCGGCGTTTGCGCTGCCCGCGGCGAAGGAGATGCCGGCGGCGCTTGCGGATTCAACGAGCGGAAAAGCTCGTCCACGGAGGGGCGGTGTCCGCGACGTGGGGGGGTGAGGCTGTCGAGCTCCAGACGCCCATCGGCGCCGAGGCGCAGGTGGGTTCCGCCCGGGGCGATGCGCACCGCTCCCGGGCCCGCCTGCTCGCCGGCAAGCGCGATGCGGACATCGAGGCCGAGCGTCGCCGCCAGCCATTCGGCGAGCCCGCTCTCGAACCCGGCGGCGATGTGCTGCACGACGAGAATCGGGAAAGGGGCCGGCGCCGGCAGGGCCGCTAGCAGATCGCGCACGGCTGCTGGCCCGCCCGTCGAAGCGCCGATCGCGAGCACGGAAATTTCGCGATCGGGTCGCGGCGCCGGGCTCCCGCCCGCGGGTCGCAGGGAAGTGGGGAGCGCCCACGAGCCGCTTGCGGAACCGCTCGCCGACCCTCCCGCGGCTCCGCTGGCTCTCGTGACTGCCGCTGCCGGGGAAACCCGCGCCGCCGCGGCGGCGCGGATGACCGCTGGCAAAGTCTCGGCGAGCAGGCGCCAGCTCTCGGGGTCCTCGGGCTTGGGCAGCAGCTCGACCGCCCCGGAACCCAACGCCTGGAAGGCGGCGCGCACTTCCGCGCGGTCGGCGCGCGAAGTCAGGAGGATTGTCGGCACCGGGCGGTCTCGGCGAAGGCGGGCGAGGACGCCGAAACCGTCCAGCACCGGCATGACGATGTCGAGGAGGAGCACGTGCGGCCGCAGCCGCTCGACTAGATCGACGGCGACTTCGCCGTCGGCCGCCTCGCCGATCACCCGGATGTCGGTAGCCTGGGCGAGAAAGCGGCGGAGGACCGCCCGCACCGACGACGAGTCGTCGACGATGACGACCGTGAGCATGCCTGCGGGGTCGGGCACGATCGCGGACGCCCTCAGTTGCCGGTGAGGCGGCGCACGGTTTCGACCAGGTCGGTCGCCACCAGGCTCTGCTTGGTGAGGTAAGCGTCGGCGCCCGCGCGCAGGCCGCGCAGGCGATCCTCCGAGCGCTCGCGAGTCGACACGACGACGATCGGCAGATGGGCGAAACGCTCGATCTGGCGCAACTGCGCCGTGAGCTCGAAGCCGTCGAGATTCGGCATCTCGATGTCGGTGACCAGGCAATCGAACGATTCGACGGCGAGGCGGCGCAGCGCCTCGTCGCCGTCCGCTGCGACCTCGACGCGGAAGCCGGCGTCCTCGAGGATGCGGCGCTCCATCTCGCGCGTCACCCGGGAATCGTCGACGAGCAGCAGCCGGGTGATCTCGCGCGAGGTGCCTGGTGCGGCGCCCGGAGCGGCCGGAGCGCCCAGAGGGGCCGCGGCTCGACGCCCGGCGGTTTCGCGGCCCAGAAGAGCCTGCGGTGCGAGCACCGCGACCGGATCTCCCGAAGGCAGAAGCGCGGCGCCGTCGATCAGAGTGGACACCCGTGCCCGCCGCGGCAGCGGGCGCACGAGCAGCTCCACCTCGCCCTCGACACGGTCGACCGAGAAGGCGACCGGCCGGCCGGCGACCGATCCCTCGATGAGGAGCATCGCCTCGTCGCTGACCGCACTGGCGAGCCCAAGCGCCTCGCCGAGCGCCACGAACGGCACCAGGCGATCGCCGAGAATCGCCAGCCGATGGCCGGCGCGCTCTTCCACGGCGATCCCGGCGAGGGTCGATATGCGGCGCACCGCCACGGCGGGAACGGCAAGGAGAGCGCTGCCGATCCGCACCAGCACTACCTGCTCGCCGCGGCGCGCCACCGGCAGGTCGAGTACGACCTCGGAGCCGCCGCCAGGACGAGAAGCGATCCGGACCTCACCTCCCAGCCGCGCCACCGCCGCCTCGACGGCGTCGAGGCCGACGCCCCGACCGGAAACCTCCGAGGCGGAATCCCGGGTCGAGAAGCCGGGCAGGAAGACCAGCCGCAAAGCCTCGGCCTCGGGCAGCGATTCGAGGGCGGCGCGCGGCAGGAAGCCCCCCGCCACCGCTTGCCGGGCGACGTCCGCGGCGTCGATGCCGCGGCCGTCGTCGGCGATCGTGAGCTCGACGCCGCGCCCGCCCGGGGCGGCCACGATTCGCAGGCGCCCCGCAGCGGGCTTTCCAGCCGCCCGCCGCTCCTCGGGACTCTCGATGCCGTGGTCGACGGCGTTGGCAACCAGATGGCGCAGCGCACCGTCGAGCTCCCGGGCGATGCGCCGGTCGAGCCGGGTCTGCTCACCTTCGAGCTCGACTTCGATCTGCCGCCCCAGGCGCCGCGCCAGCTCGCGGGCGTATCGGGCGAGCGAGCGCAGGGCCGGTTTGATCGGCGCAATCTGCAGTGCAAGGACCGCTTCGATCTGCTCCTCACCGGTCCTCGCCAGCCGGTTTTCGAGCGCCCCGGCCTCGAGCACCGCTTGCCGCAGCGACGCGGCGACCACGGCCAGCGCCTGCGCCGGCTGTGGATCGCGCACGCCGTCCTCGGCGAGATTCGCCAGCTCCTCGAGGCGGGCGAGGAGCCGGCCGGTGACGACCGCCGCGGCGCGCACGCGCACCGCGCGTTCGGCGAAGGCGTCGAGACCTCCGGCCTGGATGCCGGCATTGTCGGAGTGCTCGTCGGACAGCCGGCGTTCGTCGCTCACCCGGCGCTCTCCAGCGCGCCGCTCGGGGGTCGGAGGGACCGGTGCGCCTGACGCGGCCAGCGCGCCTGGCGCGGCTGGAAATAGATCCGCTGCTCGATCTTCTACCTCCGCGGTGGCGCGCGCCGCCCGCGAGGGCTCGCCGGAAACGATCGCTTCGCCGGTGCCGCGATCGCGCTGGAAGTCGAGCAGCAGGTCGCTCGCGGGCTCGACCGGCTCGCCAATCTCGACCGCTTCGACCATCGCGGCGAGGGCGTCGTGGGCGGCGAGCAGCAGTCCCGGGAGCGCGGGCGGTCGGCTGAGGACGACCTCTTCGGTGGCGTGGCAGAGCTCGGCGAAAGGGGCGATCGCCATCATGCGACCGGCGCCCTTCAGTGTGTGCAGCTCGCGCTTGATCTCGACCAGCGCTTCCGGTCCGCGGGCCAGACCGGGCACGAGATCGACCAGGCGCTGCAGACGCTCGCGCGCCTCGGCGACGAAGACCGGCACGAGCTCGAGCAGCTCGTCGTCCACGGCCTAGCCTGACGTCCAGCGCTCGAGATTGACGTCGATGCCGAGCACCGCGACGAGCTCGCCCTCTTCGAGGAACGGCGCGGCTGCCGTCACCGCTCTTTCGCCGGTGATGAGCGAAGTGATGATCGAGGTCACGACGCCGCGGCGCTCGTGGGCCACGGCGCGGAACCAGGGGCGATCTGAGAAATCCTGGCCGAAACGGATCTCGTCCGGTATCGGTGCGGTGCGCAGCAGAGCCGGCTGCCCGACGATCGCCGTGCGCTTTCGCCGGCTGTCGTGGACGTAGACGAGCTCGACGTCCGGCCGATCCTCGAGCAGCGACTCGAGACGCCGTTCGAGAGCGTCCGGGCTGGCGAGCAGCGGCTGGAGCTCCGCCGCCCAGGTCTCGGCCAGGTGCCGGAGGGAAGAGGGAGAGGCGAGTCGGAACCCCTGAGCCAGGAGCTGGACGCTGACCGCCGCCTCTTCGAGATCGCGGGCGGCACCGGAAAAACCGCGCAATCCATCGGCGATCTGCTGCACGACCGACGAGGCCTCGCGAAGGGTCTGGACCACCTGGATCGAGGCCGTCCGCTGCTCCGAGGTGCCGGCCGAGATTTCGCGCGCGGCGGCGGCGGTCTCGACCAGCGCGTCGCGCAGACCGGTGATGGCGCCGGCAGTGGCCGTCACGAGCAGGAGCACGCGCTCGGCCTCGCGGCCCCCGGCGCTCGTCGCCTCGACGGTGGCGCCGATCGAGGTCGAAAACTCCTCGAGCAGCCGGCGGACCGATGCGGCGGCATCGCGGGAGCGCCCGGAGAGGCGCCGGACCTCTTCGGCGACCTCCCCGAAGCGGCGTCCGATGTCACCGGCCTCGCCCGCCGCTTCGATGGCGGCGTTGAGAGAGAGCAGGTGAGTCTCGCGTGCGATGTCCTCGACCAGGGCGAGGACACCGAAGATCTCTTCCGCGCGGCGCTCGAGATCGGTGGAGCGCTTGGCGATCGCCGCGATGCGCTCCCGCAGACGTTCGACTCCGGCGACCGCCCGGCCCACGGCGGCGGCGCCCTCGTTGCC
>JAYTAM010000341.1:0-6190 GCA_043737505.1 Thermoanaerobaculia bacterium | reverse complement strand
AGCGCCCCGCCGGCGAGCCAGACCAGGAGCATCCACTCCGGGGCGGGCAGGATGCGCGCGACGTTCGACGGGTTGACGAAGATGCCGATGCCAATGATCGCCCCGGCCACGACGACGGTCGTGTCCCAGAGCCCGAGCTCGCGGCGGAATCCGCTGCCTGGAGGGGCCTCGACCCTCGCCGCTAACTCCGAAGGCGCCATCATTCGGTCAGCTCGCGAATCTCACTGATGAGATCGTCGACCTGCGAGCGCAACTGCTCCGGCGTGCCGTTGTTGTCGAGGATCCTGTGCGCGGCTGCGACCCGCTCTTTGCCATCTCCCTGCGCTTCCAGCCGGCGGAGCGCATCCTCGCGCGCGAGCCCGCGGGCGATGGCGCGCTCGAGTCTCACCTCGGGTTCGGCTTCGACGGTGACGATGACTTCGAAGTCGGGCGCATACCCCGCTTCGACGAGCCGGGTGGCTTCGAGAACGATGGGAGCCTTCGCCGCTGTAGCCCGGCGAGAAAAAAAAGCTCGAACAAGGGGGTGGATCGCGGACTCGACAGCGGCGCGCGCTGCGTCATCCGCAAAGATGAGTTCGGCGAGCCGCCGCTTGTCCACACCACCCCCTTTACCGAGGTAGTTCGCGCCGAACCTGTCGGCGATGGCCCGGGCGCCGGGCTGGCCCGGCGCGTAGAGGTCGGCCACGATCTGGTCGGCGTCTACTACCTCGAAACCGGCCTCGGCAAGGAGCTTGGCGACGGTCGACTTGCCGCTGGCGAGGCCGCCTGTGAGCCCGACGCGGAAGGGAGGCATTGCGGTGGGTCAGCTCGGAGCGTTCTTCGGCGGCGCTTCGATGCCGAAGCGCCGCCGGGCGGAGGTCAGGGTGTTGGCGAGGAGCATGGCGACGGTGAGCGGGCCGACGCCGCCGGGCACCGGGGTGATGGCGGAGGTCTTCGGCGCCACCGCCGGGAAATCGACGTCGCCGACCAGGGCATAGCCCTTTTCGGCCAGGGTTGCGAGGCGCTTCTCGTCGTCGCCGACCAGACGCCGAGCGAGCTCGACGTCCTGCACCCGGTTGATACCGACGTCGACGACCACCGCACCCTCCCGGACGTGCTCCGGCGTGATCATGCCGGGGCGCCCGACCGCGGCGACCAGCAGATCCGCGTCGCGGCAGATGGCGGCGAGGTCGCGCGACTTCGAGTGGGCGATCGTCACCGTGCAGTTCTCCCGCAGGAGGAGGCCGGCCATCGGCTTGCCGACGATCGAGCTGCGCCCGACGATGACGGCGTGCCGGCCGTCGAGAGCGATGCCGTGCCGGCGGAGGGACTCGATGATGCCGGCGGGGGTGCAGGGAACGAAGCCGGGTTGATCGAGCCACAGCCGGCCGACGTTCACCGGATGAAAGCCGTCGACGTCCTTCTCCGGATCGACGCGGTCGAGGAGGAGACGCGAGGGGAGCCCCGCGGGCAACGGCATCTGCACCAGGATTCCGTCCACTCTCGGATCGGCGTTGAGCTGGTCGAGCAGGGCGAAGAGCTCCGCCGCGGGGGTGGTGGCGGGCAGGATATGCCCGAAGCTCGCCAGGCCGGCCTCGGCGCAGGCGCGCGTTTTCGAGCCCACATAGACGCCCGAGGCGGCGTCGTCGCCGACCAGCACGACGGCCAGACCGGGCGGCCGGCCGGCGCGCGCGACGACCTCCAGGGCTCCGGCGGCGACTTCGGCGCGGATGGCGGCGGCGACCGCGCGGGCTTCGAGGAGTTGGGTCATGAGACCGTCTTTCTACCGCGATAGAGCGCCAGGATGCCGCCCGAAAGGCTCTTCGAGCTCGCCGCTTCGAAGCCGGCGGCGGCCATCCGGGCGGCGAACTCCTCGCGCTGTGGAAAGTCGAGCACCGAGCTCGGCAGGTAGGTGTAGGCCGTCGGATCGTTCGAGAGGAGGCTGCCGACCTTGGGAAGAAGATGTTGAAAATAAAAGAGATAGATGCCCCGGAGGGGCTGCCAGACGGGGACGGTGAACTCGAGGACGCCGAGCTCTCCGCCCGGGCGGAGGACACGGGCGAGCTCGGCCAGGGCGCGATCGAGGTCGGCTACGTTGCGCAACCCGAACGACACCGTGGCGGCGTCGAAGCTCGCGTCCGGGAAGGGCAGCGACAGGGCGTCGGCGTTGAGCGTCGAGGGCTCAGGCACCGCCGAGGACCGCGCCGCGGCGCGGAACTTGGGCGCCGCCAGCGCCAGCATCGGCAGGCAGAAGTCGGCGGCGACGATCTCGACTCCCGGGCGGCGGAGCGCCAGGGCCTGGTCGCCGGTGCCGCAACAGAGATCGAGGACCCGGGTACCCGGGGGGAGGGGGAGGGATCGGGCGAGCTTTCGCCGCCAGACCCGGTCGAGCGAGGCCGAAAGGAGGTGGTTCAGCAGGTCGTAGCGCCGGGCGACCCGTCCGAACATCGCCCGGATCCGTGCAGCGTCCTTTTGCTTCAGCTGCTCGACTGCGGTAGGTTGTACGAGGACTTCCGATCCGGTTTCCGGCATGATGTGCGGGAAGTCTATCTTGGGGGGCGGGCCGCGCTCGAGGCGGGACGGTTCCAGTCTGCACGCCTGCGCGCAGACTTGACAGTCTTTCGGGCGATCTTTATGATTTCAGGCTCTCTGCGCTGAAGTGCCGGATCCGATCCAGCCCAGCAGACCCGCAGAACCGATTCCTCCGCTAGTCGCTGGAGAAACCGTCTGGAGAAGATGAAATGAAGAGTACTGTAAGCCCCAAGCCGGCTGAAATCGACCGCCAGTGGTTCGTCATCGACGGCGCTGGCGTGCCCGTCGGTCGCCTCTCTTCCACCATCGCCAAGTTGTTGATGGGCAAGGGGAAGCCGTTCTGGGCTCCGCACGTCGACTGCGGCGATTTCGTGATCGTTTTGAACGCCGAGAAGGTCCATCTCTCGGGCACCAAGGAAGAGACCAAGGTCTACTATCGCCACACGACGACGCAGCCCGGCAGCCTGAAGTCGCCGAAGGCTTTCGAGGTCCGCGCGAAGCATCCGACGCGGCTCGTCGAGAGCGCGGTGTTCGGAATGCTTCCCAAGACCAAGCTCGGGCGCAAGATTCGCCGCAAGCTGAAGGTGTACGCCGGTGCTGAGCATCCGCACAAGGCGCAGAAGCCGTCGGCGTTCGATCTCGCTTCGGTAAAGATGTAGGAGGATTGAAATCGTGAACCAGGTGCAACCCACGCAGCCCGTCCAGCCCACCCAGTACTACGGAACCGGTCGTCGGAAGACCTCGACCGCCCGTGTGTTCATGCGTCCCGGAGCGGGCGGAATGGAAGTCAACGGACGGACCCTCGACGGCTACTTCCCCAACCCGGTGTTGCGGATGGTCGTGCGGCAACCGCTCGTGCTGACCGAGATGGCCGAAAAGTTCGACATCTTCGTCACCGTCGAAGGCGGCGGCAACTCGGGCCAGGCCGGAGCGATCCGGCACGGCATCAGCCGCGCCCTGCTGATCTTCGACATCGCGCTGCGCGAACGCCTGAAGAGCGCCGGCCTCCTGACCCGCGATCCCCGCAAGAAAGAGCGCAAGAAGTACGGCCAGAAGGGCGCTCGTGCGCGCTTCCAGTTCAGCAAGCGTTGATCGCCTGCGAATCTTGCGAGTCTTGAGAACCCTGAGAATGAAGCTCAGCCTGGCAGTCAGACAGATCTAAGGAGAAAGATTCGTGGTCGAAATCACGATGCAAGAGCTGCTCGAGGCGGGGGTCCACTTCGGCCACCAGACCCGGCGTTGGAATCCGAAGATGAAGCCGTACATCTTCGGCAAGCGCAACGGGATCTACATCATCGATCTGGCGAAGACCCTCAAGCAGTTCCGCGAGGCGGCCGAGTTCGTCCACCGGCTCGGGCAGGAGGGACGCCGGCTGCTGTTCGTCGGCACCAAGCGCCAGGCCCAGGACGCGGTCGCCGAAGAGGCGCGCCGCTGCGGTCAGTACTTCGTGACCCACCGCTGGCTGGGTGGAACGCTCACCAACTTCGTCACCATTCGCCAGTCGGTCGATCGTCTGCTCGAGATCGAAGCGCGGCTCGCCGAAGACGGCGGCGTCACCACCAAGAAGGAGCGCCTGCGCTTCGACCGCGAGCGCGAGCGGATGAATCGCAACCTCGAGGGCGTGCGTGACCTCGAGGCGCTGCCGGACGCGATCTTCGTCGTCGATCCCAAGAAGGAAGCGATCGCCGTCGCCGAAGCGAACAAGCTCGGCATTCCGGTCATCGGCATCGTCGATACGAACTGCGATCCGGAGCTCATCGACTACGTCATTCCGGGCAACGACGACGCCATCCGCACCATCCGGCTCTTCCTCTCGCGCATCGCCGACTCCTACATGGCCGGCGCGAACGCCCTGCAGCAGGAGATGATGGTCGAGGCGAAGGACGCCCCCCCTGGCGCAGACACCGCCGGCCTGTCCGACAAGGACGGCGACGTGGCGGCTCCGATCGTCTGAGAAGGACTGGCACCACTCAAACAACGGCTCGGCGGGCGAAAGGCGCATTGCCCGAACAGGGGTCAGTCGATGGCAGAGGAACCGCCGATCGCCTGACCCTTTGTCTTGTCCGCCGGCGAAGAAAGAGAGACACGAAATGCAGATCACGGCTCAGATGGTCAAGGAGCTCCGCGAGCGTACGGGCGCGGGGATGATGGACTGCAAGAACGCGCTCGCCGAGACCGGCGGCAACTTCGAGCAGGCGGTGGACACCCTGCGCAAGAAGGGTCTGGCCGCGGCCGCCAAGCGCTCCGGCCGCGTCGCCGCCGAGGGGCTGGTGTCGTCCTACATTCACGCCGGCGGCAAGATCGGCGTGCTGATCGAGGTCAACTGCGAGACCGACTTCGTCGCCCGCACCGAGGAGTTCCAGGAGCTCGTCCGCGACGTCGCGATGCACATCGCGGCGGCCGAGCCGCGCTATGTCGAGCGCGGCGAGGTGACCGCTGAGATCCTCGACCGCGAGAAGGCGATCTACCGCGAGCAGGCGCTCGAGTCGGGTAAGCCCGCGAACGTCGTCGACAAGATCGTCGAGGGCAAGATGGAGAAGTTCTACGCCGAGGCGGTTCTGCTCGAGCAACCGTTCGTCAAGGACACCGACACGACGATCGGCCAGATGATCACCGCCAAGGTGGCGAAGATCGGCGAGAACATCAAGGTGCGCCGCTTCGCCCGCTTCAAGCTGGGTGAAGGCATCGAGAAGGTGGAGAAGGACTTCGCCGCCGAAGTCGCCGGCATGACGCAGGGCTGATCGGAATGGCGGATCGGCCGGCATACAAGCGGGTGCTGCTGAAGCTCTCCGGCGAAGCCCTGATGGGCACGCAGAGCTTCGGCATCGAGCCGCGAGTGGTCGCGGGGATCGCCAACGAGATCGCCGAGGTCCATCGGCTCGGGGTCGAGCTCGCGATCGTGATCGGCGGCGGAAACATCATTCGCGGCGTGGCGGCCTCCCTGCAGGGGATCGACCGGGTGACCGGCGACAATATGGGAATGCTCGCCACGGTGATCAATGCCCTGGCGGTTCAGGACGCGCTCGAAAAGCTCGACGTGCCGACGCGGGTGCAGACGGCGATCGAGATCCGCGCCGTCGCCGAACCGTTCATCCGCCGGCAGGCAATGCGGCACCTCGAGAAGGGGCGCCTGGTCATCTTCGCCGGTGGCACCGGCAACCCGTTCTTCACCACCGACTCGGCCGCGGCGCTGCGCGCCAACGAGATTCATGCCGAGATCCTGCTCAAGGGCACGCGTGTCGACGGGGTCTACACCGCCGACCCGCGCAAGGACCCCCAGGCGACGCTGCTCTCCGAAGTGACCTATCAGCAGGTGCTGGAACGGGATCTGCGCATCATGGATGCCGCGGCGATCAGCCTCTGCCGCGACAACGGCCTGCCGATCGGGATCTTCAACCTCACCCAGGAGGGCAATATCCGCCGCGTCGTCTGCGGCGAGCGCGTCGGCTCGATCGTCCAGCAGGCGGAGACCGGCGGGCGCGCGAATGGACTCTGCCCGAATTGACTCTTCCCGAATTGACTCTTCGGACAATGCCGGGGATGATCCCGGGGAAGCCCCGGCGCACCAGACATCGAGCGCCCGCAAGGCGCACGAGGAGGATCGAATGAAGGCGATTCACCAGGAAGCCGAAGCGAAGATGAAGCACGCGATCGAGCATCTCCATGGCGAGCTCAAGCG
>JAYTAM010000340.1:0-14158 GCA_043737505.1 Thermoanaerobaculia bacterium | reverse complement strand
CGGCGCGAACGATCCGCCAGGGACCCAGGTCTCCAGCTTCTTCCTCGCCCGCGTGCTGCCCACCGGAGCGCTCGACAGCTCGTTTGCAGACGACGGATTCCAGTTCCTCGAATTCGATTTCGACGTGGACGGGAGCGACGAGGCGAGGGCGGCGGTGCTCGCAGGCGGCCGCGTCCTGGCGGCTGGCATCGCGGTGGACGGCGGCATCCCTCAGGTCGCCGTGCTGCGGACCGACAGCGCGCTGATCCTCGCCGACGGCTTCGAGCGCGGGAATTCCCACAGCTGGGCGAGCCCCTGACTCGTCGATCTATATACTCGCCGCAGTGATCTGACGCCTCCGGAGACGGTGGGGCAACCCAAAAGTGAGGGGGCCGTGCATGCGCGAAGGATTCGGGGTTCGTTGAGCGCTGGAGTGGACAGGACCGTGGCGAGGATCCACATCGTGGGTATCGACCTCTCCGGACCGTCCAATGCGCGCGGCTCTTGCGCGGTCGTGCTGCGTGGCGGGAAGAACTCGGCCAGGTTCGTGGAGCAGCTGCCGGTCGCGAGCGATGTGGAGATTCTCGATCTGGTGACACGGCTCGCGTGCCAGGCCCCCGTCGTCGTCGGCCTCGATGCGCCGTTGTCTTATCAGCCGGGAGGAGGTCTTCGCCTGCGCGACCGGTCACTGCGGGAGCGCATCGTGGTGGGCGGAATGCGGCACGGTTCCGTCATGCCGCCGACCTTCAATCGCATGGCGTACCTCACGCTGCGTGGGCTGGGCGTCGCCCGGCTGCTCGGCACGCTCGAGCCGCTCGAACCGCTCGATCCGGTGCAGGTGCGGGTGATCGAGGTTCACCCGGGCGCCACCTTCTGCCTTCGCGGTGCACCGCTCGCCGCGGTGCTGGACTTCAAGAAGAAGCGATCCGTGAATCGACCGGTTCTGCTGGAGTGGCTCGCGACTCAGGGCATCGCGAAACTTCCTTGCAGCGAACCGAGCGATCACTTCGTGGCCGCCGCCGGAGCAGCCCTGGCGGCGTGGGAGTGGTCGCGAGGGCGTTCGGTCTGGCTCGCAGCTCCTGAGCCTCCGTTTCACCCGTTCGCTTTCGCCTGCTGATCAGCGATGGCGAGATCGCGGGACATTGAGGCCTCCCTGTTGGAATCCCCCTGACCTCACGAGCTGAGCGCGGTAGATTCGAGCCTTCCGGCAATACTCGGGAGGTGAGAAATGACCGCATCCAAGTTCCTGAAATCGATCGGATTCTGGGGATTCGTGGGGTTGAGCCTTTCGCAGCCGGCGACGGCCAGCGAGTCCGTCTGGGAGACAGACGGGGAGACGGAACTGGGCACCCTGCTGCCGCTCTTTTTAGACGGCTTCGAGTCCGGCAACGTCTCCGTCTGGAATCCCGGGCCGGGGCCGACGGAGAGTTGTCCGTTCACGCCCGCTCCCGGCAGCGGCTTTTTCACGTTCAACAGCGGGCTCACCGACTATGTGGTTCGACTGCCGGTCGGCTACGACGATGACAACCCTACGCCGCGGCGCCTGCTCGTCGCTCTGCACGGCTGTGGTGACACCGCGCTCAACTTCGCCGGCTGGGCGGCGGCGCCGTTCGAGCTGCGGCCGACGCTCGACTACATCGTCATCTCGATCGGCGGACGCGATGGCCAATGCTGGAGTCTTTCCGACGCTGCCTGGGTCTACGCTGCCATCGCCGACGTGCGTTCGTGCTTCTATGTCCATCAGAAGGAGATCGTCCTCGCCGGTTTCTCTTCGGGCGGCGGGCTCGCCTACAAGATGGCGACCGCCGATGCGGGCACGTTCGCGGGGGTTCTGATCGAGAACTCGAGCCTCTACAGCGTGGTCGGCAGCGGCAACGTCGACGCCGTGCTCAGCGCGGCCGCCTGGAAATTCAACATTGGTCACACGGCGCGAATCGGCGACGACAACTACCCGATCGCGAGTGTCGAAGCGGACTGGACGAAGATGCTGAACCACGCCTTCCCGCTTCAATCCCGCGCGATTCCCGGCGAGCACGGCGACGTTGCGACCGACTGGGTTGGCTTCCTGATCCCCATGATGGCCAACTGGGCCGCCCCCTAGATCACGGCTGAACCCAGGAAAAGCCGACGCCCGAGAAAAATCGGGGACTGTCCCCACTTTCCCGGGCCGCCCCTTAAGTACCTGCCGAACCAAGGGATAGCCGACGCTCGAGCAGAATTGGGGACTGTCCCTACTTACTTTCGCTGGGCCATCGCCGGGACCGCCGTTCCGAGCACCGCAAGCAGAGCGCAGCCATGGAGCGCGATGGCGCTCATTCTCCTGTTCATCGTTTCCTCCTTGGGGTCAGCTGCTAAAACGGCTATCTGCTGGCGAATGCCTCGCGCAGCGCGCGCTTCCAGCTGGCGGTGAAGCGCTTGGAGATCTCCGCGTCCGGTGCGAGGACATCGAAGCCGTGAAATCCGCCAGGCACGACCAGAAGCTCGGTGGCGACTCCGGCCTGGACGAGGCGACGCGCGTACTCCATGTCCTCTTCGACGAACAGGTCGATCGCACCCACGCCGATCCAGGTGGGCGGCAGGCCGGCGACGCTGGCTGCCCGGGCGGGTACGGCGGCTGCCGGCACCTGAGACGAGCCCGCCGGAACACCGAGGAGCGAGCTCCAGGCGAGACGATTGGACTTCGCGTTCCAGATGAAGTTTCCGATGGCGGGCGACGCCGGGTGGGTGCTTCCCGTGCGGTCATCCAACTGGGGGTAGAGGAGCAGTTGGAAGACAATCGGAACTTCTTTGCGTTTCCGTGCGTGCAGCGCCAGGCTCGCTGCGTGGCCGCCGCCAGCGCTCTCGCCGCCCACGGCGATCCTGGAGCGATCGATACCCAGCTCCGCTGCATGGGCATGAACCCATTTCAGGGCCGCGTAGTTGTCTTCGAGCGCACCCGGATAGCGCGTCTCCGGAGCCAGCCGGTAGTCCACCGAGACGACGACACATTCGCAATCCGTCGCTATTCCCTGGATCCGGGGCTGCAACATCGGATCAGGCATCATGAAGCCGCCGCCGTGCATATGCAGCAAGACCGGCTTGCCCTTCTCCAACGGCGCAGGGTCGACGATCCAGAGACGCACGTCGCTGGCTCCGCTGGCTCCCGTGGCTCCGCTGCCTCCAGATGCTCCGTCCGACCCCGGGATCCTTCGCTCCACGGGCTGGGGAGCGGGAGCCGGCAAGGGCGGCAGGACAGGAAACTGACGGAATTGTCCGACCATCTCCGCGGTCAGCTCCATGGTAGGGAACTGCTCGAGCGCAGGACGAACCTCCCGATCGACCAGCGAATAGGGGTCGGCCATCGCCGGCGAAGGCTCAGCGCGCAAGACAGGCTCCGGTGTTTGTGGGCGCGCCAACGCAGCGGCAGGCGCGAGTCCCAGCGCCAGACCCACGCCGGCGGTGAAGAGTGCGAAATCCCGACGAGCGACCCGATGCTGACTCATGAGCTCCTCATTCTCCATTTTCCGTGCTCCATCCTCCGGCACTCCCCGCACCACTCTCTGGCGGGCCGGTCGCCCGATCTTCACTCTCTCGTCGAACGACCGCAGCGGAATTCGACACGTCCTCGAGTTCTCTTCTTTGGCTGCCGGAGTCGGAGCTCTTCGCGATCGTCGGTGGCCGAAGTAGTCTCGCCGCCGTGAGCCCAGCTCCCAGGACCTGGAACTTTCCCGTCCGCGCCTGCGCCCTCGGGTGCGGCATACCGACCCTGTTGCTTGTGGGCGGCGTGGCGATGCTGCTGGTCAAGGAGTGCCCGGGAGAGGTCGCGAAATGGACGGGGCGCTCCGAGGGCCGAGTCGGCGTGCGGCCGGGGATGACGAAGGACGAGGCGCAGCGCGAAGCGACCGTTCAGCTCTCCCAGTACGGGGACAGCGGGCGCTTCGTCGAGTTCGAGCTCACGTCGGACCGGATTCTCCTCTGGGGAATTCAGATGTTCAGGCTCGACGCGGGGGAGGACGAACGGGTCTCCTATGTCAGCCTGTTCAGCGCCAATGAGACGTGGCCGCAGCTGCGGAAGAGGGCGATCGCGACCGAAGAGACCCTCCTTGCGAAAGGCTGGCGGGCGGCTCCCGGACAGCCGTCGATCCGCACCCTGACCCGCAGTCCGAAAGAGGCCGCCGACGGAGTTACCGAGTCCGGCGTCATCGCTTACTCCCAGTTCATCTTTTCCAAGGGCGACGAGGTCTTCAAGCTCGATGCCGGCGGCCTGTGGAGCGGGCTCCCCTGGTGGCAGTGGTCGTCGCGAGCCAAGGTCTTCTGGCGCCACATGGAATACTTTCCGCACGGTGATCCGTACGCCGTCCCCTCCATCGACCTGCGCGCGACGCCTGCCACGGGCCCGTGAAAGACTCCAAGTAACCGAGCGGATGGAGGCGTGAAACGCATGGACGACGATCTGGACGTACTCTCCCGAGACGAGCTGGAGGCCGAAGTCCGGCGCCTGCGGGCCGGGATCCGCGGCCACCGCGACAGCTCGGGGCAAAACCTCTGTTGGCATCACCCGGAGCTCTGGGGTCTCCTGCCGGAGAAGGGCGATCCCCTGCCCGCCGTTCCCGACTGGCCGCAGTTTCTGCGGGGTTGCGTGCGCTATCGCGAATCTCTCGACGTCCAACTGCCAGGGGCACCTCGAGTGCAGGATGACGACGCGTCTGCGAAGCCGACAGAAAGGCGATCGTAGCGTTTCGATTCCAAGGAGGATGTATGGCCTTCGTCGTACGGGCATTTCCGGTTCTGGAAGGAATGGAAGAGAGCGTGCGGGAGATCGGGCGCGCAATGATGGGGGAGCGGGCGGGACAGACGGCGGATTTCTACGGCCGCCACGGCGTGCGCCACGAATCGTGGCACATTCAGGAGACCCCGGCGGGGCTCTGGGTCATCGCCGTTTCCGATATCGACTCCCCGGAGGAGCGCGCGCGAGAGTACTCGGCGTCGCAGGCGGATTTCGACCGCTGGTTCAAGGATCGCGTCCTCGAGCTCACCGGCATCGATCCTCAGACCCAACCCCTCGGCCCGCCAACCGAACAGATCTTCAGTTGGTCGGCAGCGGCGGGGCTGTAGCGTCGAATTCGGGCTGCGACCTTCACCACTCGGCGTACTTCGTTCCGTCGCTCGCGGTCCCCGTTGCTCCGGAGTGGACGTCGACGATCCCCACTGACTTCCTCCCTGTGCCGGCTTCGCGACTCTCGATCCAGGTGTCGTTCCGCCGCGTGACGGGGTCGAAGGGGACTCTCTGGATGTAGTTCGCTTCGACCGGCTCGACCTGATACCGCTCGCGCCGCCCGATCCTGCTACGCTGTCCCGGCTCGACCGAAGGAGGTACGGCAACGCCCGCGATCCGGCTGTCGCAGCGCGCAGTCCAGATGGACAGATTCTCCCGCGCCGCGGCGCTCGTCGTCGCCGCGGTCGGTGTGTCGGTGTTGATCGGCTGGATCTTCGACTTGCCCACCCTCAAGAGCGTGATTCCGGGCCTGGCGACGATGAAGGTGAATGCCGCCTGTGCCTTCCTGGTTGCGGGCACCTCGCTCTGGCTGTCGCTCGCCGCCGGTGGGCGGGCGCGAACGGCGGGAACCGGGCTCGCCTTCTTCGCGTCCGCCGTCGGCGGTCTCACCCTGGCCGAGTATCTCTTCGCGTTCGACCTCGGCATCGATCAGCTCCTCCTGCGTGCGGGCCTCGAGGACCCGGCCGTAGCTTCACCGGGCCGCATGGCGCCGGCCTCGGCGCTCTCCTTCCTGTTTCTCGGGATGGCCCTCGTTACGCTCCGGGCGGGGCGCCCGCGCAACTTCGTCGCGCGCTCCTACTGGCTCGTCCTCCCGGCGCTACTCCTCTCCGCGATCGCCCTCGTCGGATATGTCTTCGACGTCCACTCGCTGTACAAAGTGGGCCCCTATGCGCCGATGGCGGCTCACACCGCGGGCGCGTTTTTCCTTCTCGCCCTCGCCATTCTGGCCGCCAACCGGGAAGGTGGAATCGCCCGGATCTTCGTCGGCGAGTCGGCCGGTGGAATCATCGTTCGTCGCCTGCTGCCGACCCTGCCGGTCGCCTTCCTGGTGCTCGGCTGGCTGCGGCTTCAGGGCCAGAATGCGGGTCTGTTCGACACTCAATTCGGCGTTGCCCTGACGGTGGTCCTGAGCGTCGCCATTTCTACCTTCGCCGTCTATTCGACGGCCATGCGTCTCCATGCCGTCGACCTCGAGCGCGAACTGGCGCAGGCGCAGCTACTGGCGATGCACGACGACCTGGAGCGGCGCGTGCTGGAGCGCACCCAGGAGCTGGAGAATTCGCTGGCCCAGGTCAAACAGCTGAGCGGACTGCTGCCGATCTGCGCGTGGTGCAAGAAAGTCCGCGACGACCAGGACTACTGGCAGTCGGTCGAGCAGTTCGTGACCGCCAGGAGCGAAGCGCGCTTCACCCACGGCATCTGCCCGGAATGCTCGGCGCGGATGTAGGCGCAGATGGCCCGGCCGGAGCTCACTCGCTCATCGGAGTAGGGCTCTTTCAGTTCGGCGGTACCGTGTCCGTCCAGCGGTCGGTGTTCTCCTCCTCGAAGCCGTCGGCGAAGAGGGGGAGGGGGTAGGCGAGGAGGCTCTGGTGTGTGCCGGCGCCGGTGCGTGGCCAGGCGAGCTCGCCGCCGATGAGGAGGCGGCCGTTGGCCCGGGTCATCGCCCAGGTGCCGCCGGCGCCGGCCGTGTCGGGGTTCCAGGGGAGGAGCGTTCCGTCGGCGACCGTCAGCGCGAAGAGGTCCCGCTGCTGCGTGCCGACGAAGAGGGCGTCGGTGCCGCACTGGGGCGGCGCCGGGTCGACCGGCGTCGTCGCGTTCGTCCAGGCGCGCACGCAGTCGAAGTGGCCGCCGACGAAGAGCACGCCGAGGTCGGGGTCGAGCGCGCAGGCCTGCACGCCGCCGTCGGTGGCGATCCAGAAGTCGGAGTCCGCCGTGCCCGAGGCCGAGTCGAAGCGGTTCACGTTGCGCTGGTTCTGCTGATCTCCCAGCCCGCCGGTCGCCCACCAGTCGCCGCAGAGGTAGACCCAGTTGCGATCGACCTGGATGTCGTAGATCTGAACGAGCGGATCGTTCGGATTCGTGTCGGCGAGGTCCGGGGCGAAAAGCGTCGTTGTCAGACCGGTCGCGCTGTCCACCGCGGCGGCGCTCGTGCGGCGCGCGGCGTTCACCGAATCGAACTGGCCGCCGAGGTAGAGCGTCTGCGCATCCGGCGAGAAGGCGAGTGAGTAGACCGAGGCGAAGTCGCCGCCGTCCGAGGCGACGAGCGGGTCGAAGGCGGCGATCGCGGCTCCTGTCGTCGGGTCGACCGCCGCGACGTAGGCATGGCAGGGGGAGGAGGGACAGCCCACCTGGTTGAAGTTGCCGGCGATGTAGACCCTCGTGCCATCGGGCGAGAGGACGATCCGCTGCACGCGATCGTTGGGCTCCGGCAGCCAGGAGGCGTTCAGAGTCGCGTTGGAGCGCGCCACTTTCGCCGCATGCCGCCGTTGGACGCCCTGGATCGCGCGGAACTTTCCGCCGAGATAGATCGAGAGGCGGTCGGCCGAGAGCGCCAGCGTCTGGCCGCGCGGGTTGTTATTGCAGGTGGGGAAGGGGCCAATCTCACAGGTCGCCTGCGGGTCCCAGGCGAGCACCGCGCCGGTCTCCGCGTCGCAGGCGGCGAACCAGGTTCGCGCCACCTCGCCCGGCCCGCCGATCTCCGTCCCGGGCGGCCGCACGTGACTGAAGCGCCCGGCGAGATAGGCGACGCCGTCGACGAGGAGAATGTCCTCGATCTGCCCGTCGGCGAGGCAGGCAGCCTGCGGGGCGTTGGCCGGCATCTCGCCGAGGCTGCCGCCGCCGACCGGAGCATTTGCCGCGGCGAGAAGCCAGAGTGAGAGAGCCGGACCGAGCATGCAGACAGTCTAGCTCGCCGGGATCGGCGCGCTAAAAACTCTTCTTCTGTACCTTGTCGTGGGCCTCGTTGACCAGCATGAGGGCCGCCGAACCGAAGTACTTGTGGAACTCCGGGACCATCTCGCCGGAGGCGACGACCGGGTCGGTCGCCACCAGCTTCTTCGCCTCTTCGATATCGGGGACCGAGAGGATGAAGAGGCCGCGCCAGCCGTCGACGCCATCCAACGGTCCGGCCAGAGCGAGCTTGCTCTCGCCGGCCAGCCGCTTCATGTTCGCGAAGTGGCCCTTGAACATCTCGTCCCGCTCCTTGCCGGCCGGCATCTTGTTCGGCCCGGTCTTGAGGATGACGAGGACGTAGTTCCGCATCCCGTGTTCGTCGGCGCCGACCTGGGCCGCGAGGGCAGCATCGAACTTCGCCGGCGGCGCTTGGGCGGATGCCGGAGGGGCCGCCTCTGCGGCGGTCAGAGAAGCGGTTGGTGCGACGGCGCTGAGCGCGACGAGTGCGAGTGAACAAAGCCGGACTCTCATGGGTCACCTCGATGGTTCTGCTACGCAGCAGCGCCCTGCAAGTTTTCGGCAGGCCGGGCGATGCTAGCAAGCCCGGGGGTTGAATCGTGACACCACGGGGCTTCAGGATGGGGCGCTACCTAAGATCGAATGGGAGTGCGCACATGTACAGGAAGAGCGTCCGCCCCCGCAACCTCTCCAGACGCCAGAAGCCGCCGATGTCGCGTCAGGGCGCGTCAGTGCGCGTCAGGGAGCAGGTGATCGGACGGTGGGCGGCCCGGGCGGCGCGAGCTTCCACAGCTCGCCGGCGTCCTCGTCGGTGACGATGTAGAGCGCGCCGTCGGGGCCCTGGCGGACGTCGCGGATCCGCTGGCCGCGGTCGGCGAGGAGGTGCTCTTCACCGACGACGCGCCCGTCGCGGAGAGCCAGGCGGACCAGCCGTGTTTCTTTGAGCGCGCCGACGAAAAGGCTGCCGGTCCACTCGGGAAACGCCGTCCCGGTGTAGAACTCGGCGCCCGAGGGGGCGATCACCGGATCCCAGTAATAGACCGGCGGCTCCATCCCGGGCCGGGTCGTGGCGGCGCCGTCGATGGCGACGCCGGCGTACTCTTCGCCGTAAGCCTGGACCGGCCAGCCGTAGTTCTTGCCGCCCTCGATCCGGTTGAGCTCGTCGCCTCCCTGCGTGCCGTGCTCGACGATCCACAGGCTGCGCTGGGCATCGAACGCCGCCGCCTGGACGTTGCGATGGCCGAGCGACCAGATCTCCGGTAGCGCTCCGGACGTTGCGCGGAACGGATTGTCTTCAGGGACGCTGCCATCGGGCCGGATCCGGACGACTTTTCCCAGATGACTGTCGAGGCGCTGCGCCTGCGGCCGCATCGGGCGGTCGGAGCGTTCGCCGAGGGTGATGAAGAGGAGGCCATCGGGTCCGAACAGCACCCGGGAACCGAAGTGCTTGTCGCCGGAGTAGGTGGGCAGCGCGCGGAAGATCACTTTCACCCGCTCCAGCTGCCGCAGGTCCTCGGAGAGCACGCCGCTGGCGACGCTCGTCGTGTTGCCGTCGGCGCGGGCCTCGCTGTAGCTCCAGAAGAGCGTTCGGTCGACGGCGAAGGTCGGACTCAGGGCGACGTCGAGAAGTCCGCCCTGGCCGTTCGCGTCCACCGTAGGCACGCCGGCGATCGGCGGACCGATCGCCCCCGCCGCCGAGATGATACGCAGCCTGCCCGGTCTCTCC
Source organism: Thermoanaerobaculia bacterium (assembly GCA_043737505.1). Taxonomy (GTDB): domain Bacteria; phylum Acidobacteriota; class Thermoanaerobaculia; order Multivoradales; family JAGPDF01; genus JAGPDF01. Next base: position 4,508 of record JAYTAM010000340.1, on the reverse strand, counting down.
GTAACCAGGAGATCGCCGCCCGGCAGCGGCTCGACGGACCAGGGATGCACGAGCCCGCGCGCCAGCACGGTGACTTCGAAGGCGGCCTTCGAAGGTGCGGCACAGGCGCGCGTCTGGTCGGGAAACTCCGGCCGCTGGCTCTTGGCGTTGGCAGAGCGTGACTCCAGCGGACGGCAGTCGCCGTCGGCGCGCAGCGCGGTGGCAGAGAGAAGAGCGACTAGAGCGACAAGTGCGAGACGAGCCGCCGTTGCCGTACGCGAGAAGATCCTGGTTTGCCGGTTCATCATCGACCCTCCGCGGGTATCTTATGAATAGCCCTAGGGTTTCGCCCGGCGGTTGGGCGAGCTCGCGCCGACGAGGTCGGGGCGCTCGACCGGCGGCTTGCGCAGCGCGAGGCTGCGCTTCGGTCGCGCGGCGACCGGCATCGGCGCCAGCGTGACCGCCTTGCCGGAGCGCGCCGACGCGAGGACCGCCTCGACGACGCGAACGTCGGCCAGACCTTCGCTTCCCGAAGGCTCGGGCTGCCTGCCCTTGAGTACGCAGTCGGAAAAGTGGAGAAGCTCGGGGGCGAACTGGTCGCGCTTGCCGTAGCGCGAGCGGGTCGTCCGGCCTTCGACCTCGAGGTGGCGCTCGAGCGGCTCGGCATACTCGAAAGCCGGGTCCATACGCAGGCGGCCCTTGGCGCCGAGCAGCTCGTACCAGCCGGAGTCGCCGGCGCCGACACTGGCGGTGAAGCTCGCCAGGCGCTCGTCGGGAAAACGCAACACGCAGCTCACCATCTCGTGGGTGTCGGCGAAGCGCTTTTCGCCGTCGTTGGCGGTGAAAGCAGTGACCTCGATCGGCTCGGCGCCGAAGAGGTGGCGCGCGGCGTTGATGCAGTAGACGCCGAGGTCGTAGAGCGGTCCGCCGCCCTGGTCTTCCGGGCCGAGGCGGATGTTGCCGGCAGCCACCTGCATGGAGAACGAGGCGTGGAAGTAGCGCAACTTTCCGAGCTCGCCGGAGTGCGCCAGCTCGAGCGTCCGCAGCGTCCCGGTCTCGAAATGGAGGCGGTAGGCGGTCATCAGCCGCACGTCGTTGGCTGCCGCCGCGGCGAGCATCTCTTGGCACTCCGCGACGGTGACTGCCAGCGGCTTCTCGCACAGCACATGGACGCCGGCATGGGCAGCGGCGACCGCGTAGTCGCGGTGCATGTGATTCGGTAGCGCGATGTACACCGCGTCGACCTGCTCGAGGCACTCGGGAAGCTGTTCGTAGGTGTAGCGACCCTCGACTCCATAGCGATCACCGAGCGTGGCGAGCTTGCTCCGGCTGCCGGAGACGAGGGCCGCGAGCTCCGAGTTGCGGGCCGCATTGCGAAATGCCGGCAGAACCGCGACCTGCGAGATGTAGCCCAGGCCGACGACGGCGTAGCGGACCTTCTTCCGTGGCGCCACCTCGTCTCTCCTCAGGCGCGGTCGACGCTGTCGCCGGCGATCCGGCGATCTTCGTGCGTGGTGACCGGCTCTTCCGGATGATCGGCCGCGTCCTCCATTCCTTCCACCAACTCGGCCTGGTAGTCCTGCCCGGTTTCGACGAGATCCTGAACGCTCTCCTCGGTCTCGCCGGAGAACGAGGGGAGATCCTGGGTATCGCCCGACTGGCCGGCGCTCTCGGCTCCGGGTTCGGCCTCGAAAGGAACGTCGGCCGTCTGGGCCGTGCGATCGTGGGGACTCTTCATAGCTCTCCCGTGCATCGAAAAGTGGCTCTCCACAAGTGGAGGGTACGTTTCCGGTTTGCACGATTCGCGCCTCTCGGAGATCTCGTCGAAACGACGGCCCCGCCTGTCACCGGGCGGACTCTGCCCAATTGCGAGCGGGGAGAGGAATCGGCTCCGCAAGCGGCGCGTTTGCAGAATTCTCCGCCTGCGTCCGGTTGCATCCGTACAAGACAGCGCATTCCGAAGGATCTAGATTGCCGGCATGATCCTCCAGAACCGACGCCCATGAAAGGCACCGCGCTCTACTCCCCGGAACCCGCGCAGGGCTGGCTGCCCTGGGCCGCGCTCTCGCCTCTCCTAGGCGTCGCGATGGTCGCCCTGCCGACGATCGCTCTGTGGAAGCTGGAGAAGAGTCTCCACCTCCTGGATGCGCAAGGTGGGCCCGCTGGTTTTCCGGGGCTCGTGTTTCTGCTCTTCGTCGAGTTCGCGTTGACCGGCGTCCTGGTCCTCGCCTGGGTGCGGTACATCGAGCGCCGGCCGCTGGCGACCATCGGGCTTGCTGCAGCGGGACGGAGCCGGACTTTTCTGCGCGGTCTGGGAGTCGGCCTCGCGACTTCCGCCTTGCTCGTCGCGGCGATCTGGGGCGCGGGCGGCTACCAGGCGAGCGGCCTCTTTGCCGCCTTCGGCTCGCCCGTTGCCCTGGCGCAGATCGCAGTCCTCTTCGCCGGCTTCGCGGTGCAGTCGAGCGTTGAAGAGATCCTCTTCCGCGGCTGGCTGCTCTCCGTGGTAGCAAGAAGGTGGAACGTCGCTGGCGCGGTAGTGGTCAACGCGCTGCTGTTCGCGCTGCTGCACTTCAGCCCTCGTCAGCACTGGAGCGTCCTGCTAGGGACCCTGCTCTTCGCCCTGTTCGCCTGCGGCTGGGCGCTCGTCGCGGGCAACATCTGGGGCGTCATGGGCTGGCACGCGGCCTGGAACTGGCTCATCGCGGTCGGCTTCGAGCTGCCGATCACCGGCATCGAGACGAAGGTGCCGGCGCTCCTCGCGAAGCTCACTCCGACCGGCAGCGAACTTTTGACCGGCGGCAGCCAGGGTCCGGAAGGGAGCGTCCTCTGTACGCTCTTTTTCGCCGGCGCGTGCGCCTTTCTGTTTCGCGTCTTCTTGCGCCGGCGCGAGGCGTAGCGCAGGGAAACTCCGACCGAAAATCTGCGTAGTCCCCTGCATGGCTCGACCATGTGGAATTGACCAGGAACAGAAACCGGCGCTTCTGCCGTTCGGGCGCTTCTTCGGGCGGGCAGCGCGAGAGCGCGAGCTCCCCGGCTTCCGTCTGGCGCAGTTCACACCGACGCTGCCGAATCGCCAGGTCGAGCCCCATTGGCATGACGAGGCTCACTTCGTCTTCGTGCTGCGCGGCCGATACGAGACCAGCGCAGCGGCGGCGCCGGACGGCTCGGCGCCCAGGATCATCTACAGCCCGCCGGGCACGTCGCACCGCGACTGCTTCGCGGCGGGGGAGGATCTCGCGCGCTCCACCTTCGCGACGCTGTCGATCTCTTCGCTTGCGTCGGTGGAAGTCGAAGCGGAAACAAAGCTTCCAGTAAAGGGTGTGTGCGTGGGGGCGTCGGCGGTGCCTCTTGTGCGGCAGTTGCTTCTCGAAAGCGCAGGTCTAGACGAGCTTTCCGCCTGCGTCGCCGAGGAGCTCTGCCTGGAGCTCTTGCAGCGGACGGGTACGGAGCGGAACGCGGCGATCTCAACGGCTCCTGCTTGGCTGCGCCAGGCCCGAGAGCTGCTGCGTGACACCTGCTTGGAAACCTCGCCTCGATCCGTGCGAGCCATCGCCGCCGAGCTGGGGGTTCATCCGGTGAATCTAGCGCGCCGTTTCCGGCTGGCCTTCGGTCTCTCGCCCGGCGAGTACCTGCGGCGCTGCCGCCTCGAGCGCGCCCAACGGCTGATGCACCGTTCGTCGGCGCCGCTCGCCGAGATCGCCGCAGCGACCGGATTTGCCGATCAAAGCCACTTCACCAACGCATTCCGCCGGACGTTCGGCATCAGCCCTGGAGCCTTCCGCCGCGGCCAAAAGCTTCGAGTGGAGTAGGTCGTTCCTGCCCCGTCGCCGGGAGTGTCCCGTAGCCCCTCGGTATCGGCAGACCTTTCAGCGTGGAGTCGGGTCTGGCTCGAGGGGAGGGGGCTCGGGCGCAAGCGGGAAAGCATCCCGGTCCATCGTCCAGATCGGGCGAAAGGCCCCGCTTTCCACCTGGAGGACGACCTGGCTAAGCGAACCTGGGGGAAGAAGCGAAACGTGAGAGAGGGCACTGGCGACGGCCGGGTCGGCCTTGTCGAACTGGCGAAGCGTCTCGCAGTGGTCGCAGCTAGTGACCCACCCTTGGCGGTTCGGGAAAATGAAAATACGGCGACCCTTCACGTCGCTGGCGATTGTAGTGCGCAGTGCGGACGAAAGAACCCGTAGTTACTACCTCTGAAAGAGAGGAAGCCGCGTCCGATTCGCCCTAAATGCTTGATTCCAGACTGGTGCCGGAGACAGGAGTCGAACCTGCACGCCCGTGAGGACGGGGGATTTTGAGTCTTGAGAATCCAATATCTGACAATTCAGCACTGCCCGCAACTGCCAGCAAAATCAGGCATCTCAACTCTTCACTAGTAGACGCTAGCAGCGGCAAATTAGCTAGATATTGGCGCTGACTGTGCCGCCGTTGTGCCACAGAAATGGTGACGGGGCTGGGCTGTGCCTGTCACGGCGCGTCACGGGTCGGATCTCCTAGGTAATCAGACCTCTTGCAAAGCAGAAGCGCTGGCC
>JAYTAM010000339.1:0-14166 GCA_043737505.1 Thermoanaerobaculia bacterium | reverse complement strand
ACACGGGCAGCAACTGCTTGCTGATGACCTGCGTCGCCGGGTAGAGCCGTGTGCCGGAGCCTCCGGCGAGAACGATGCCTTTCATCGCCGGGGAGTATATCGGCCGCAGCCGGCCTCACCCGGTGCCCGGCCTCAGCCGGCCCCAGCCGGTAAGATCAGGCGCATGACTCCCTGGCAGGCCGCCCTGCTCGCCCTGGTCCAGGCGGTGACCGAGTTCCTGCCGATCTCGTCGTCCGGGCATCTCATCCTCCTGCCCCGGCTTCTCGGCTGGACGGATCAGGGCCTCGAGTTCGACATCGCCACCAACAGCGGCACGCTGCTCGCGGTCATGGCCTACTTCCGCCACGACCTCGCGCGCATGGCGCGGGCGCTGCCGGCGAGCTTTCGCACTGCGGCACGCGCCGCAAATCCCGACGCGCGCCTGCTGTGGTTGCTCGCCTGGGCGACCATTCCCGCCGGGCTCACCGGGCTCCTGGCCAAGGATTGGATCGTCAGCCAAGGACGTGAGCCGCTGCTCATCGCCGCGACCGCGCTCGGCTACGGCGCGCTGCTGCTCTACGCCGACCGGCGGGCGGCTGTGGGCTCCGCCGGCCGCGCGCTGGAAGAGTTCGGTCTGCGCGAGGCGCTCCTCGTCGGTGGCGCGCAGGCGCTCGCCCTGGTGCCGGGAACCTCTCGCTCCGGGATCACCATCACCGCCGCCCTGCTGCTCGGATTCGCCCGCCCGGCGGCGGCGCGCTTCTCGTTCCTGCTCGCCATACCGATCGGGCTCGCGCTGGCGCTCAAACAGATCGCGGATGTGATGCGCGGAATGCCGCTCGGCGTGCCGCCCGGCTCGCTGGTCATCGGCATCGCGGTCTCGGCCGTTGCGGGCTACGCGGTGATCGCCTTCCTGCTCGATTGGGTGCGAAAACGGTCGCTGGCGCCCTTCGCCTGGTACCGGATGGCCCTAGGCGTCGTGCTGCTCTTGCTCTTTGCCGGTTGACGCCTCGACCTTCGGCGGGAAGAGGATCGAAGCGACCACCGAGCCGGCGAGAAGAGCGACGATGACGCCCAGCGAGAGAGCGATCGGCATGTGCCAGAACTCGGACAGCAGCATCTTCATGCCGACGAACGCAAGCACCAGGCCGAGACCGTATTTGAGGTAGTGGAACTTGCCCATCAGATTGGCGAGCAGGAAGTAGAGCGATCGCAGGCCGAGGATCGCGAAGACGTTCGAGGTGAAGACCAGGAACGGATCGCGGGTCACGGCGAAGATGGCCGGAATCGAGTCGACCGCGAAGATCACGTCGGTGAGCTCGACCACCACCAGCACCAGGAAGAGCGGGGTCACCATCAGCTTGCCGGCGACGCGCACGAAGAAGTGCGCGCCGTGGTATTCAGGAGTCACCGGCAGGAAACGCTGGCAGAGTCGCAGGATCGGGTTGCGCCCCGGATCGACCGACTCCCCGCTCGCAAACAGCAGCTTCACACCCGTGTAGACCAGGAAGGCGCCGAAGACGAAGATCATCCAGGCGAACTTGGCGAGCAGCGCAGCGCCGGCGACGATGAACACGCCGCGCAGAGCGACCGCTCCGAGGATGCCCCAGAAGAGCACCCGGTGCTGATGCTCGCCGGGCACCGAGAAGTAGGTGAAGATGACAAGGAAGACGAAGAGGTTGTCGACCGACAGGGCGTACTCGATGACATAGCCGGTGACGAACTCGAGCGCCGGTCCGGTGCCGAACTCCCAGAAAAGATAGGCGGCGAACAGGGCGCCCATCGAGACGAAGAACACCGTGTTGCGGATCGCCGCTTTCGTCGAGATCACCTTGGCGCCGCGGTTGAGCACGGCGAGGTCGAGGATCAGCAGCACGCCGCAGATCGTGAGGAAGGTCGTCCAGAGCAGGGGGGAGGCGATCGATTGCATGGTTTTGGCGCTCTTTGCAGTCTATCCGACCTGAGCGGCATGCTAGCTTTCCCGCCGTGGCGCGCTTTATCACCTTCGAAGGACTGGACGGCAGCGGAAAATCGACCCACCTGCGCGGCGCGGCCGCGTGGTTCGCGGCGAGAAATCTTCCGCATCTGGTGACCCACGAACCGGGAGGCACGCCGCTCGCGCAGGCGATCCGCGAGGTCTTTCTCGATCGCAGGTGGGGGCAGATCGATGGCTCGGTCGAGCTCCTGCTGGTCTTCGCCAGCCGCCGTCAGCACCTGATCGAGCGCATCGGGCCGGAGCTCGCGGCCGGCCGGCACGTGCTCTGCGATCGCTTCACCGATTCGACCCGCGCCTATCAGGGTTTCGGTCGCGGAGTGGCGCAGGAGACCATCGACCGTGTCGACGCGGTCGCGACCGGCGGGCGTCGCCCCGACATCACGCTGCTCTTCGACCTGCCGGCGGCCGACGCCCGGCGCCGCGGAGCGTCGAAGAGCCGGCGGCGCGCCAACGCGGTCGATCGACTGGACGTCGAAGGCCTCGATTTCTACGAGCGCGTGCGCGCCGGTTACCTGGAGCTCGCCGCGGCAGAGCCGGAGCGCTTCCGCATTCTCGACTCCTCGGGCGACCCGCGGCAGACCGAAGAACAGATGTTCGCCGCGCTCGCGGCGCTCGACCTGGCTCCGGCGCCGGCGCCGTGAAGCTCGACCGCACCCACCGCACCCTCGAGCTCGCGATCGAGGGCCGCCTCTATCCGTCGGTCATCCTGCATGGCGGATCGGAGAGCTCGCGCTCCGCCGCCGCGCTCCTCTTCGCCCGCGCTCTCCTCTGCGAGCGCGCCGCCAGCGAGCGCCCCTGCGGAGAGTGCCGGCATTGCAGGCGAATCGTTCTGCCCGATCTCGAGTCCTCCGAGGCCGACACTTTTCATCCCGATTTCCTCTGGTTGGTGCGCGACCTCAAGACCTCGGTTTCGGCCGACGCCACCCGCGAGATGCTGCGCTCGGCGCAGTTGTCGCCCTACGAGGCACGGGGGCAGGTCTTCGTCATCGCCGAAGCGGCGAGTCTTTCCGGTGAGGCCTCCGACGCCCTGCTCAAGGCGATCGAGGAGCCGGGAGTGAAGGCGCCGCGCAACTTCTTCCTTCTCGCGCCCTCCCGGCTGGACCTGTCGCCGACCCTGCGCAGCCGCTCGCTGTCGCTCTATCTCGGACCCGCGGCGGCGATGCCGGAGGCGCTCCTCGCGGCGGTCGCGAGCGGTTTCCGCGGCAGCGTCGAGCGCTTCGCGACCGGCGGTGGAGCGGTGTGGCTGCTCGATGCCGCTGCGCGGCTCGATCCGCTGGGCAAGCGCACCAAAGCCGAGCTCGAGGCGCTGAAGAGGCGAGGGCCTGACGCCACCGGAGAAGAGGCCTTCGGGTTCGAGGACCCCCGCGATCAACGGCCCTGGCTGTTCGCCGCCGCGGCGGTCCAGCGCGCCGCGATGGACGGCGGCGGCGGAGCGCCGCCATCGACGGCCGAAGCGGCGATGCGCCGCCGCATGCTGGCGCTCGCCGAGGAGCTCTTGACCGCTTCCCCTCTGCGCCTGCGCGGAATCCCGGCCGATCGCATCCTCGAAGGCCTGGTCTCCCGCCATATCGGCGGCTGACGCAGCGCCCGGTCCGTCGTCCGTGCTCAGCGGAATCGCCCAGGAAGGAAGATGAAGGCAGGAAGGCCGGTCGCTCTCTTCGGTGTCGTCGGCTGGGTTGCCGCCTGCGTCGCTGGAGGCGGGGAAACGTCGCCGGCGCCGCCGCCGTCGTTTCAGGAGGAAGTCGTCGAGCTGGTGAATGCCGAGCGCGCCGCCTGCCGCGGCAGCGGCTGCCCGGCGCCACCGCTGAAGCTCCTCCCGCTGCTGTCGGAGGTTGCGGACCGGCACAGCCGGTCGATGGCGAGCGACGACTTCTTCTCGCACTGCGACTTCCCGACGGAGCGGGAACCGTGGGAGCGGATGAAGCGCGCCGGCTACGGCTACAGCGCCGCGGCGGAGAACCTGGCCGGCGGCAGCAGCACTCCCGCTGCCGCCGTGGCGCAGTGGAAGAGCAGTCCGCCTCATCGGGCCAACATGCTGGGGCTAGCTTTCCGGGAGACCGGCGTCGGTTACTTCCGCCAGGACAACGATCTCGACGACGTCGATCGCGACCTCAACGGCGACTGCGACTGCCGGGACCGCGGTGAAACCTGTCGCGGCGAGGCGCTCACGCACTACTGGACGCAGCTCTTCGGCAGTCGCGAGGAGGTCTATCCGCTGGTCATCGCGGGCGAGCGCCATGCGACCCAGAGCGCCACCGTCGAGCTGTATCTCCACGAGGCGCCCACGGCGGTCGAGATGCGGCTGCGCAACGACGGGGAGGCCTGGTCTGCCTGGAGGCCCTTCCAGTCCCGCGTCGTCTGGGAGCTCGCCGCCGGGGCCGGCCGGCGCACGGTGTTCACCGAGGTGCGGGCCGGGACGAAGGCGGCAACCGTGATCCATCGCGCCTGCGATCACATCTGGCAGACGGGCGGCGGCGTGCCGACGAAGTCCACCGATCCGCTCGACTGCGGCGACGACGGGACCTTCCGCGGCGACGACTCCTGAGCCTCGCCGCCTACTTCTTCGGCGGGCGGGACGGACGGATCTCGATCAGGCTGGGCAGCGCGCGCGCCGGAAAGTCGAGGAGATCGGTCACGACCTTGGCGATGTCCTCGGGGGCGAGGCGCCAATCCGCGCCCGTCGGAGATCGCATGACGCCGCCGCCGAAGTCGGTGTCGACGCTGCCGGGACAGATCGCCGCGATGCGGATACCGAAATGCCGGAGGTCGAGCATCGCGGCCTCCGACATCCCCACCAGCCCGAACTTGCTGGCGTTATAGGCGGCCCCGCCGGCGAACGGATTCTTGGCCGCGAGTGATGCGATGTTGAAGATCCAGCCCTCGCCCTGGCGCTTCATGATCGGCGCGGCTGCGCGGATGGCGTAGAAGGCACCGAGCAGATTGGTTTCGATGACCTCGCGAAAGTCCTCTCCCGAAAGCTCGTCGACCGGTCCGAACCGTCCCAGTCCGGCGTTGTTGACCAGCACGTCGAGCCTGCCGGCCGCGCTTTCGACCCAGGCGACGAGCTCATCGACGGCGTGCTGGCTGCGCACGTCGCAGAGGCGCGAGAAGACCTTGCCGGGATAGCGGATGAAGAGCTGCTGTTGGGCATTCTCGAGCACATCGGGGCTGCGGCCGCAGAAGAAAACCTGGAAGCCGCGGTCGAGCAATGCCTCGGCGGTGGCGCGACCGATGCCGCGGCTGCCGCCGGTGACGAGGGCGACGCGGGGAGCGGACAGTGGAGTGTTCATGACCGCCAGAGTAGCAAACGCCGCCGGGTGTACAATTTCGTCGATGACGGGACTGAGGCGGACGATCGCTCTCGCACTTTTGGCGCTGCTCCTGGTGCTCGTCGCCGGGCCGGTGGCGGCCGCCCAATGCAGGATGCGTGGCGCCTGCCCGATGATGAAGATGGCGGCGCGCGGCGCCCCGTGTTCGGGTGCCCAGGGCGCAGGCGGCATGTCAGCGCCGATGGACTGCTGCCAGCCGCTGTCGACCCCGGCGCCTTCCTCCGCGCTGCCCGGTGTCGAGCCGCTGGCCGCGGTTGTCGCTTCGGCCGTGCCCGGAGGTGGAGTCGCCGAAGCGCGACGCTTGCCGGCCGGCTTCTCGCGCGCCGGCGAGCTGCATCCACTCGGCCTGTTCACGCTCCACTCCGTCTGGCGGATCTGAGTCTCCCTTTCCGGGAGAGGTGTGTCCGGCGGGAGCTCTCTCTCGCCGGTTCCGGAACGCGAGCGCAAGGAGTGTCTGATGGAGATGGGGAGAAGTGGCCGAGTCGTCTGCCGTAGGTTGACGAGAAGGGCGATTCGAGCGGGTCGAGCGATTCGAGCGATTCCAGGGATCGTCGGGATGGTTCTGGCCGGATCGGCGCTCGCTACGCCTGCTGCTTTGCGAGCGGAGGCGATCGAGATCGCAGCGCTCGAGCACGCCGCCCGGAGCGGATCGCCGGTGCTCGCGGCGGCGCGCGAACGGGCGCAAGAGGCGCTGGTCCTGGCGGAGGTCGCGGGGCTGCGCGGCGATCCGGAGCTCGCGCTGTGGGTGAGAAATGCCTTTCCAAGTCTCACCGAAACCGCCGACCGGCCGGTCGCGATCGAGATCGAAGTCGTCCAGCCGGTGCGCTGGCCAGGCAAGCGCGGCGCCGCCTTCGAGCTCGCGGCGGCCGAAACCCGTGCCGCGCTCTACGAAGTCGAGGTCGCGGAGCAGCGGCTGGTGGGCGAGCTCCGGCGGACCTACGGCGAGCTCTACAGTGCGGATCGCGAGCAGCGCGCCCTGGCTGAGTCGCACGAGCTGCTCGACCTTCTGCACGAGACCGCGCGCGCCCGCTTCGGCGACGCCCGGGAGGGAGTTCTGCCGGTCCTCGAATCCGAGCTTGCCCAGGACGAGCACGACCAGGTTCTCGACCGGGTCTTCTCGCGCTTCCAGGCGGCACGCGCGAAGCTTGCCGCGCTCTCGGGAGTGCTCCCCGAGGTGCTCCCGCTGCTCGTCGGCGAGCTCCCCGAGGCGGTCTTCGCAGTGCGCGAGGGTCCGCTCCCGTTCGGTCCCGAAGCGCCCTCGGTCCGCGCCGCCGAGCTCCGCCTCGAGATCGAGATGCGCCGGCTGGAGGCCGTTCGCCTCGGCGTCAAGCCGGATTTCGGCGTCGGCGGAGGCTTCCTCTGGCCAGAGGGTGAAAACCCCGAGCTCACCGTGCGGTTCGGCATGGAGCTGCCCTTCCTGCGCCGGCGGCGGTTGGGCCCGCTGGTGACGGCGATGGAGAGCGCGGTCTCCGCGGCGCGCGCCGATCTCGCCGCTGCAGAGGTCGCCGGGCGGGCCGAGGCCGTGCGCCTCGGCGCCGAGCGGGACCGGCTCGAACGGAGCATCGCGCGACTCGCTGGCGCGATCGTGCCGCGCACGAGCGTGGCGCTCGATCTCGCGCGCGCCGGCTTCCTGAATGGCGAGGTCGCGTTCGCGCGCCTTCTCGAGCTCTGGAACGACTGGTTTCACGCCCGCACGGAACTGACCAACGCCCAAGCGGACCGGTATGGCATCTGGGCGGAAGCCCAGGCGCTCGCCGGCGCCCCCCTGGCCGATCCTCTGCCGGAGGCAAGACCATGAAGCGCAGCGCACTCCGCACACGATCCCTCGCATCGCTCTCTATCGTCCTGCTTCTCGCCGGCGCCGGTGCGCTGCTCGTCGCGACCGGCTGCTCCCGGGCCCCGGAGCCGGCGTCGGCCGAGGTGTGGACCTGCCCGATGCACCCCAGCTACGTTTCCGACCATGCCGGCACCTGCCCGATCTGCAATATGGATCTGGTGAAGGTGGAGAAGGAGACGCCGGGCGCGAGCGCCACAGCCGGCGGTACCGGAACGGCATCGGCGATCGACACCGATCCGGAGGCGCTGCGGCGCGCCGGCGTCGTGACGGAGGAAGCGACGACCGGGCGCCTCGAACGGAGCGTGCGGGCTGCCGGGACGGTGGTGCCCGACGAGCGCCGGGAGGTGCGCGCCCAGGCAAAGATCTCCGGCTGGGTGGAGCGGCTCGACGTGAACGCGACCGGGCTCTATGTGAAGAAGGGTGCCCCGGCGATGGCGATCTATTCGCCGGCGCTGCTCTCCGCCCAGAGCGACTACCTCCTCGCCCGCGACGCGGCCAACCGCTTCGCCGGCTCGGAGCTGCCCGAGGTGCGCCGGGGTGGGCAGGATCTGCTGGTCGCGGCGCGGCGACGGCTCGAGCTCCTCGACGTGCCGGAGAGCTTCATCGTCGAGCTCGACCGCACCCGCACGCCGCAGCGCACCGTCGACCTGCTGGTGCCGGCGAGCGGATTCGTCAGCGCCAAGGAGGTGGTTCTGGGGCAGGAGATCCGGCCCGGAATGGAGCTCTACACGGTCACCGACCTCTCGACCGTCTGGATCGAGGCGGCGTTTTTCGAATCGGAGGCGCGCTGGCTGGCGGTCGGTCAGGCGGCGAAGATCGGGCTGCCGTTCGACGCCGGCAGGAGCCTCACCGCGAAAATCTCCTATCTCTATCCGACTCTCGACGCGGCGGCGCGCACCCTCACCGCACGCTTCGAGCTGCCCAATCCGGGATTCACCCTGCGTCCCGGAATGTTCGTCGATGTCGAGCTCGGCATCGACCTCGGGGAGGGCGTGCTGGTGCCCTCGTCGGCGGTGCTCGACTCGGGCCTGCGCCGTACGGTCTTCGTCGAGACCGCGGCTGGAAAGCTCGAGCCGCGCGAGGTCGAGATCGGTGAACGCAGCGGGGGCAAGGTCCAGATCGTCCGCGGTGTCGCGGCGGGGGAGCGGGTCGCCGTGCGCGCCAACTTCCTGCTCGACGCCGAGTCGCGGCTGGGTGTCGCCCCTGCTCCGCTTGCCCCGAGTGCGGCATCCCCGGGGGTCGCCGAGCCGGACGACCCTCACCGGGAGCATCGGTGATCCGTCGCGTCATCGCCTTCTCGGCGACGAACCGGATCCTCGTCCTGCTCGTCGTCGCGGCCCTCTGCCTTGTCGCGGTCGCGGTGCTCGGAGTCATTCGCCTCGACGCGCTCCCCGACCTCTCGGACACCCAGGTCATCATCCTCTCGCGCTGGGACCGGGCGCCCGACCTGCTCGAGGACCAGGTCACCTACCCGATCGTCAGCGCCCTTCTCGGCGCGCCCAAGGTCAAGGCGGTGCGCGGTTTCTCGGACTTCGGCTACTCGTTCGTCTACGTCATCTTCGAGGACGGAACCGACCTCTACTGGGCGCGCTCGCGGGTGCTCGAATACCTGTCGAAGATCCAGAACAGTCTTCCCGAAGGGGTGCGCACCGAGCTCGGGCCGGACGCCACGGGCGTCGGCTGGGTCTACCAGTACGCGCTGGTGGACCGCGGGGGCCGGCACTCCCTGGACGAGCTGCGCGCGATCCAGGACTGGACGCTGCGCTACGCCCTGCAGAGCGTCCCCGGAGTGGCGGAGGTCGCCTCGTTCGGCGGCTACGTCCGGCAGGTGCAGATCGTGGTCGACCCGAACCGTCTCGCGGCCTACGGTGTTCCGATCGGCGAGGTCGTGGCGGCGGTGCAGGCGTCGAACAACGAGAGCGGCGGCCGCCTCATCGAGTGGAGCGGCGCCGAGTACATGGTGCGCATCCGGGGCTACGCGAAGACGATCGACGATTTCGGCGCGGTCGTCCTGCGGGCGAGCCCGTCGGGGGTGCCGCTCAGGGTACGCGACGTCGCGACCGTCGAGCTCGGGCCGGAGTCGCGCCGCGGCACCGGCGACCTCGACGGCCAGGGGGACGCCGTCGGCGGCATCGTCGTCATGCGCCACGGCGAGAACGCGCTGAACGTCATCCGCCGGGTGCAGGCAAAACTCTCCGACCTCGAGGCGAGCCTTCCACCGGGCGTCGAAGTGGTCACCACCTACGACCGCTCGAATCTGATCCTGCGTGCGCTCGACACGCTCAAGCACGAGCTCGTGCTGGAGATGATCGTCGTGTCGCTCGTCATCCTCTTCTTCCTCTGGCACTTTCCGTCGGCGATCGTGCCGATCGTCACAATCCCGATCTCGGTGCTGCTTTCGTTCATTCCGCTCTATCTGCTCGGCATCTCGGTCAACATCATGACCCTCGCGGGCATCGCGATCTCGATCGGCGTTCTCGTCGACGGCGCGATCGTGGAGGTCGAGAATGCCTACAACAAGCTCCACCTCTGGGAGCTCGGCGGGAGGAAGGGAGACTTCCACGCGGTGCGTCTGGCGGCGCTCCAGGAGGTGGGGCCGTCGGTCTTCTTCTCGCTGCTCGTCATCGCCGTCGCCTTCCTGCCGATCTTCGCGCTGGTCGATCAGGAGGGGCGTCTCTTCGGACCTCTCGCCTGGTCGAAGAACCTGGCGATGCTCATCGCCGCGCTCCTCGCGGTGACGCTCGACCCGGCGTTGCGGATGCTCTTCGCGCGCATGGACCCGTTCACTTTCAGGCCGCGCTTCCTGGCGCGCCTGGCCTCGGGGCTCCTCGTCGGGACCTATCACGCCGAGGAACGCCATCCGGTGAGCCGCGCCATTCACCGCATCTACGAACCGGCCTGCCGCTTCGTGCTGAAATGGCCGAAGGCGGTCATCGCCGTGGCGCTCCTGATTCTCGGCCTTTCGCTGCCGCTCTATTTCCGGCTCGGCTCCGAGTTCATGCCGCCGCTCGCCGAGGGCACGATCCTCTACATGCCGACGACGCTCCCCGGCATCGCGATCGGCGAGGCGCAGCGCGTGCTCGAGCTGCAGGACCGGATCCTCGCCGGCTTTCCCGAAGTCGAGCGCGTCCACGGCAAGGCGGGGAGGGCCGATAGCGCGACCGACCCGGCGCCGCTGTCGATGTTCGAGACCACGGTCGTACTCCGCCCCGAGGCAGAGTGGCGCGCCAAGGCGACCTGGTACTCGGACTGGATGCCCGACTTCCTGAAGCCGATGGTGCGCCCGTTCTGGCCCGACCGGATCACCTACGAAGAGCTCATAGCCGAGATGAACCGCGCGCTCGCCGTCCCCGGGTTCACCAACGCCTGGACGATGCCGATCAAGGCGCGGCTCGACATGCTTTCGACGGGAGTCCGGACGCCGGTGGGAATCAAGGTCCTGGGGCGCGATCTCGCCGAGATCGAGCGCGTCGGTCTGGCGGTCGAGGCCGTCACGCGCGCCGTGCCGGGAGCGCGGAGCGCCTTCGCCGAGCGCGTCGCCGGCGGCTACTTTCTCGACATCGAGCCGCGCTCCGATCAGCTGGCGCGCCACGGGCTGCGGGTCGAGGAGCTGCAGGAGGTGCTCGCGGCGGCGATCGGCGGCGAGAACGTCACCACGACGATCGAAGGCCGGCAGCGCTTCCCGGTGAGCGTGCGCTATCCGCGCGAGCTCCGCGACGATCCCGACAAGCTGGCGCGGATCCTCGTGCCGGTCGCCTCCGGGGCGCAGGTGCCACTCGGGCAGCTGGCCGACTTCAAGATCGCTCACGGCCCGGCGATGATCCGCAACGAGAACGGCTTCATGGCCGGTTACGTTTTCGTCGACGTCGCCGGGCGCGACATCGGCTCGTTCGTGGACGAAGCGAAGGCTGCCGTGCGCCGCGAAGTCGCGCTGCCGCCGGGCACGACCCTTCTCTGGAGCGGCCAGTACGAGAACATGATCCGGGTGCGCGAGCGCCTGCAGTGGATCGTGCCGGCGACCATCGTGCTGATCTTCCTGCTGCTCTATGCCAACACGAAGTCGAGCTTCAAGGCCGGGCTGGTGCTGGCGACCGTGCCGTTCTCGGCGATCGGGGCGATCTGGCTGTTCCATCTCCTCGGCTACAACGTCTCGATCGCCGCCTGGGTCGGCATGATCGCCCTCCTCGGCCTCGACGCCGAGACGGCGGTCTTCATGCTGCTCTTTCTCGACCTGTCGTGGGACGACGCGAAGAAGCGCGGACTGCTGCGCAACGAAGCCGAGGTCGACGAGGCGATCATCCACGGCGCAGTGAAGCGCGCACGGCCGAAGATGATGACCGTCGCGGCGGCGTTCATGGGACTGCTGCCGATCCTCTTCTCGACCTCGGCCGGCGCCGACGTGATGAAGCGGATCGCCGCCCCGATGATCGGTGGCCTGGCGACGTCGTTCCTGATGGAGCTGCTGATCTACCCGGCGGTCTACAAGCTGTGGAAGGGTCGCGCCGCGCTGCGCGAGGCGCGCGAATTGCAGGAAGCATGAAAAGGCTGAGGCGAACAGCCTCGATTCGTGCGCGCACAGGAGCCCGGGCGCGGCGGACCCAGTCACTTCAGGGCGATGACCAGGAGTACAGAGTATGAACCGCAAGCGAATCTGGATGGTGGCGTTGTTGGCGATCTCAGTCGCGGCGATCGGTGCGGCACCCTCTTCGGCCGAGTCGACGTATCACAAGTACTTGATGAAGGGGAGCA
Source organism: Thermoanaerobaculia bacterium (assembly GCA_043737505.1). GTDB lineage: Bacteria > Acidobacteriota > Thermoanaerobaculia > Multivoradales > JAGPDF01 > JAGPDF01. The sequence goes on along the minus strand of JAYTAM010000339.1, from coordinate 2,279 downwards.
TCATCGAGTCCTCGGAGGAAGGAATCTATCTCTGCATCGGGACGGCCGACGGCGCCAAGACAGGCCAGGTACTGGACGTCGTGCGCACCTCCAGGGCCACGTCGGGCGCGCCGAAGGGCGGAGCGAAGTTCAAGCGCGAGAAGGTCGGCGCCGTCGAGATTCTGGAGGTCGTCGATGAGCACTTCGCACGCGCCAAGAAGCTCAGCGGCGAAGCGAACGTCGGAGACCTTGTCGAGCTCGAGATGAAGGGCAACTGAGGCATCGCCGTCGCTCCGGGAACGGGCGGCGGTTCGTCGTTGTAGCCGGTCCCCGGCGCAGGAGCGCAGGGGCACTGGGGAGGTTTTGTGGAAAGGTCATTTTTCTCATCTGGGAGATACGCAATGCAAATGCGAGCGAATGCGATGTGCAAGTCCTTCTTGATCCTTGGCGCGGCAGTCGCCCTCACCGTCCCGGTCCAGGCCTCCGAGATGCCCGCTGGCACGCTCGAGAAACTGGTGGGACTGTACGTCCCGTTGCAGGAGGCGCTGGCGGGAGACTCGGCGGCGAAGGTCGCGGAGCAGGCGGGGAAGCTGGCGACGGAGGCCGAGTCGGTTCTGAAGTCGAAGGGGGAGAAGCCTTCGCTCGAGGCGATCGAGAAGCTCGAGGATGTCGTCGCAGCCGCCAAGGGGATGAAAGGGCCGGCGATCCAGGAGCTGCGTGAGCAGTTCAAGCCGCTGTCGCTCGCCGTTGGGCGCCTGGTCGAGGCCCAGCCGGTCGCCGGGCACGGCATCTACTTCTGTCCGATGGCGGACGCCTATTGGGTGCAGAAGAGCGGCGCGCTCAAGAATCCGTACTACGGCGCGAAGATGCTCGGTTGCGGCGAGGTGGTCACCAAGGTCGCGGTCTGAGGATGGGCCGGTCGCCGGCGGAGCCCGTCCCTGGGGGTACCTCTGGCCCGGCGGAGGCCGTGGTTCGGGCTCTGGTAGAGAACCATCGCCGCTTCCTCGCCTTCGTCGAATCACGGGTCCGCGACCGGGTGACGGCGGAGGAGATCCTGCAAACGGCCTTCGTGCGCGGGCTCGAGCACGCCGCCGACGTCCGCGATGAGGAGCGTGCGGTCGCCTGGTTTTACCGCCTGCTGCGCAACGCGGTCGCCGATCACTATCGGGCGCGCGGCTACCAGGCCACGGCCCTCGAGGCCTTCGGGCGCGAGCTCGGCGACGGCGTCGAGCCGCCGCTGGAGATCGCCCGGGAGCTTTGCGCCTGTTTCGAAGCGCTGCTCCCGGCGCTCCGGCCCGAGTACGCCGAGATGCTCCGGAGGGTCGACCTCGACGGCGAGCGTCCGGCCGACGTGGCCCGCGTCCTGGGCCTCACGGCGAACAACTCCATGGTCCGCCTCCACCGGGCCCGCAAGGCTCTGCGAACCGCTCTCGAACGCTCCTGCCGGACCTGCGCCGAACACGGCTGCCTCGACTGCACCTGCGGGTCAGGTGTAAGGGTCGAGGGCCGACCCCGTCTGCCTGGGTGAAAAGGAGAAACAGGCCATGAGTCCGCACAATTCCTCCCGCCTTCCTCACCCTCACCACGATCACTCACAGTGCGCGGCCGAGGCGCCGGTGCCGCCATCGCCGGCGGACCCCGGCGCACCGGTCGCGTCTCGCCGGAGCCTCAAGGTGCTGTCCCCGGAGCCGTCGGCCGGCGTTCTCGACGTCGTCTGCGGCATGACGGTCGATCCGGCGACCGCGAAGCATCGGGCCGAGCACGCCGGCCAGACCTACTACTTCTGCTCCGGTTCGTGCCGACAGAAGTTCGAAGCGAATCCGGAGAAGTTCCTGGGCGGGCACCGTGAGGGTATGGGCGGTTCGGCGCCGGCTCCGCCGCCAGCGGTTCAGGCCGGCACGAAGTGGATCTGCCCGATGGACCCCGAGGTCGAAAGCGACCATCCGGCCGCCTGCCCCAAGTGCGGCATGGCGCTCGAACCGGCAATGCCTTCGATTGCCGCGACGCGCACCGACTGGACCTGCCTCATGCATCCGGAGATCGTGCGCGACGCGCCGGGTAGCTGCCCGATCTGCGGCATGGCGCTCGAACCGCGAACCGTGACGGTCGAAGAGGGTCCGAATCCCGAGTATCTCGACATGAGGAGGCGTTTCTGGGTTTCGGCGCCGCTGGCGTTGGCGACGCTGGTTCTCGTCATGGGCGATGCGATTCTCCCGGGCACGCCGATCGCGAGTGGGTTCTCGCCTTCGACCCTCCTTTGGCTCGAGATGCTCCTGGCCACGCCGGTCTGCACCTGGGCG
>JAYTAM010000338.1:0-6243 GCA_043737505.1 Thermoanaerobaculia bacterium | reverse complement strand
AAAGTCGGTGCTCCGGTCAGCGCCCACGACGTCGGTTTCCGCATCGGACCGCGGCTCAACGCGGCCGGCCGCTTGGGCGCCGCCGATCCGGCTCTCGAGCTCCTGCTGACCCGGGACGCCCCACGCGCGCGCGAGCTTGCCGGCCAGCTCGGCCGTTTCAACGACGAACGCCGAGCCCTGGAGAAGCGGGTGGTCGACGACTGCCTGGCGAGATTTTCGGGCCCGACGCCGCCGCCCATCCTCGTCGGCTGGAGTCAGGAGTGGAATCGCGGTGTCGTCGGCATCGCCGCCGGACGCTTAGCGCGACAGTTCCAGCGCCCGACGCTGCTTTTCGCGGTGTCAGCGGAGAGCGGGGAGATCGACGCCGGAGCCATGGCGATCGGTTCCGGGCGGAGCGTCGAGGGCATCGATCTGCACGGATTCCTCAGCGGTTGGGAGAGCCAGCTGGTGCGCTTCGGCGGCCACGCCCAGGCCGTCGGTCTCACCGCGCGTGCGGAGAGCCTCGAGCGGCTGTCGCGGGAGTGGGAGGTCGGCGCCGCCGCCTGGGACCCGGAGAGCCTTCTGCCGAGGCTCGAGTACGACCAGGAGACGAGGCTCTCCGCGGTCACTCCGGAGCTCCTCGAGCGGCTGGCCCGGCTCGCGCCGTTCGGCAACGGGAATCCCGAACCGGTCCTGCGCTTCTCACCCTGCCGCCGTCTCGGCGGCGCACGCAACTTCGGCAGCGGGCACCTGAGCTTCGTCGCCTGCGACGCCGGCGGTGCCCGGAACGCTGCCTCCGGCGTCGAGGTGGTCGCCTGGAATTGGGCCGGGCGCGCCGTGCCAGAGGGCCTCTTCGAGGGCGATTTCGAGATGCTGGCGGTCGCCGAGCACGACGGCTATCGCAACCGGCCGCGGCTGCGCCTGGTGGATCTCCGTTCGGCGACTCCGCCGACTCCAGATAGCTACTAGAATGAAGGCGATGACGAGGTCGACTCAGGGCTCCCACAAGCGCCTCCGGCGCGGTCTGCTGGCGCTGCTGCTGGCAGCGGTGGCGGGCCTCGCCGGGCTCTATCTGCTCGGGCGGCAGGGGGCTCCGGACGACTCTGCAGAGGGGGAGCTGGCGGCCTCGGCGAAGGGACTTGCCGACGCGAAAGTGGAGGCCGCACAGCGCGCCGAGAACGTCATCGCCTCGAGCGACGCCTTCGACTTCACGCAGTCGCTCGAAGGCAAACCGGTGTTCAGCGTCCACGGAGATCGCTTCCGCACGACGCGCGACGGCAAAGTGGAGCTCGAAGGGGTGAAGTTTCAGATCTATCGCGACGAGACGAGCTACTCGGTGGCGAGCGACACGGCAGCCTACGACTCGAACTCCCAGGAGGCGGTTCTCGCCGGCAACGTCCGGCTCACCGGCGGCGACCTCGTCATGCAGAGCGGCGAGCTGCAGTTGTCGCGCGGTGGCAAGTTCCTGCTCGCCCAGGGGCCGATCGCCCTGTCGCACAGCACCCAGTGGACGGGCGCCGCGAGCGCCCTCGAGTTCGACGTCGCGCTCGACCTGATGACCCTGCGGGGGCCGGTGACGATGGCCGGCCAGCCTGCTGCCTCGGCTGGCTCCGAGGCGGCCCTCCCCGGCGAAGCGATGACCATCGCCGCTGGCAAGGTGGTGCTCGATCGCTCCGGGAGGGTGCTGCGCGCCAAGGGGGAAGTGAACGTGACCCGCGGTGCCAGCCGGTTCGCTGCCGACGAGGCCGAGGTCTTTCTCGCCGAAGACGGCGAGACGCCGGTGATGCTGATCCTCGATGGCTCGCTCACCGGCAGCTACATCACTGCCGGCGCCTCTGCAGCCGACACCCCGGACCGGGTCGACTTCCGCGGTGCCAAGCTCACCGTCCAGTTCGGCCCCACCGGCACGAACGATCCGAAGGAGATGGGCCTCGAGGGCCGGGGCAAGAACCTGGCGCTCCTCGAGTCGGTGGAGGGCGAGGTCGTCCACGGCCTGGCGTCGCGGGCGCTCTGGCTGCAGTTCGAGGGCGGCCGCCCGAAGAGCGCCCAAAGCACCGAGCCGGTCCATTTTGCCGAGAACCGCCGCGGGGTCAAGGAGTCGATACGCACGGGCCGGGCGGACCGCGCCGACGCGGAGTTCGGCCCCGGAGGCCGCATCTCCAGGGTCGTTCTGGTCGGCGGCGTGACGCTCACCGACCCGAAGTTCCGCGGCTGGGGCGATCAGGCGCTGTTCGACTTCGAAGGCGAGCGCTCCGAGCTCCTGGGCGCGCCGGCGCGCACCGAAAGCAGCAGCGGCGAGCTCGCCGCGCCGCACATCGTCTACGCGAAGAAGACCGGATTGCTGACCGCCGACCGCGGTGTGCGTGGGGTTCTCAAGCGGGGGAGCGGAGCGCCGGTCGCCGGCGTCGGATTCCGCGGCGACCAGCCGGTGGAGTTCCAGGCCGACGAAGCGATCTTCACCGACATGCCGCGCGGCTTCTTCCTCAAGGGGCAGGTTCGTGTCTGGCAGGGCAAGAGCCTCCTGCTCGCCAACCAGGTGAACGGCGAAGAGACCGAACAACGCCTTTCGGCGGCGGGGGGAGTGCGCACATTGCTCGAGCTCAAGGCGGCGGCGCCGCCGCCGCCCACCGGATCACCCGGGTCCACCCCGCAGACCCCGGCCGGGGCGCCCGCTGCGGCAGCGGCAGAACTGACCGAGGTCATCGCCGACCTGCTCACGTATCGCCGCCGGGAGGCCCGGGTTTCCTATACCGGCGGCGTGCGCCTGACCCAGGGTACGCGCATCCTCACCAGCGACGAGCTGGTGGCCGAGCTTGACGCTGCGCAGAAGATCAAGAGCATGACCGGCACCGGCAAGGTGGTGATGCAGGACCCCGCGGCGGGGCGCACGATCCAGGCGACGAGCGCTGCCTATGACGTTGCGGCCGAGAGTATCGAGCTGCTCGGTGCACCGGTCACCATCAAGGACGAGTCCGGCGCCGCGCTGACCGGCAAGCGGGCGATCTACGATCTGAAGACCGGCGCCGCGCGGCTGGTGGGAGTGGCGCCATGAAGTCCGAGGCCCCCCGGCTCAAGGCGACGAATCTCAAGAAGGTCTACGGCGGACGCACGGTCGTGCAGGACGTCACGGTGGAGGTCGCGCCGGGTGAGATCGTCGGTCTCCTCGGCCCCAACGGCGCCGGCAAGACGACCACTTTCTACATGGTGGTGGGTCTGGCGCCGCCGGATGGCGGCAAGGTGATGCTGGGAGACGAGGAGATCACCGACCTGCCGATGTACCTCAGGGCACAGCGCGGCATCAGCTATCTGCCGCAGGAACCCTCGGTCTTCCGCAAACTCTCTTCGGAGGACAATCTGCGGGCGGTATTCGAGACCCTGGACCTGACCCACGCCGAGCAGGAGCGGCGCGTCGACAAGCTGATCGAAGAGTTCCGCCTCGAGAAGGTGCGCAAAAGCATGGGCTACATGCTCTCGGGCGGCGAGCGCCGCCGGGTGGAGATCGCCCGGGCGCTCGTGCTTTCGCCATCGTTCATCCTGCTCGACGAGCCGTTCGCCGGAATCGATCCGATTGCCGTGCTCGACATTCAAGGTATCATTCGCCACCTGAGAGAAATGGGAATCGGCATCCTGATCACCGACCACAACGTCAGAGAGACGCTGAAGATCACCGATCGCGCCTACATCATCAATAACGGCGGCATTCTGCGCGCCGGATCTCCGCTCGAGCTCTCCTCCGACCCGCAAGTACGCAAGATCTACCTCGGCGAGCAGTTCGAACTTTAGCGCTACCCCTCACTCAAACGGCATGGCTCTCGAACAGAAACTCTCGTTAAAGCTTTCGCAGCGGCTGGTGATGACGCCGTCGCTGCAGCAGGCGATCAAGCTCCTGCAGATGACCCGCCTCGAGCTCGAGGTGGTGGTCGCGCAGGAGCTCGAGATCAACCCGGTACTCGAAGAGGCTGACGTCGTCGAAGAGGACGAAGACGACGGTCTGCCGCTCGAAGCGGCGACGCAGGACGTCATCGAGGAGCTTCCGACGCCGGAGGTCATCGAGCGCCAGCGCCTCGAGCAGGTGGCTTTCGAGGCCTACCTCGACGACGCCTCGGGCGACGACGGCGGCAGCTACGGGGAGTCCGAGAACCGCGAAGCCCCGCCGCTCGAGAACACCCTGACGCACGAGCCGGATCTGTACGATCACCTTCTCTGGCAGATCCACATGTCCGATTTCCCGCCGCTCGAGCGCGAGGTCGCCGAGCTCGTCGTCGGCAATCTCAATCCGGACGGTTTCCTGGTGGCCTCGCTCGAGGAGATTCGCGATCTCGCCAACTCGGACAGGGAAGAACCGCTCTCGGCGGAATTCGTGCAGTCGGTCCTCGACCGTGTCCGCCGCCTCGATCCCCCCGGAATCGCCTGCGCCAGCCTCTGCGAGAGCCTTCTTCTGCAGCTTGACGTGCGGGGCGAGCCGGTCGAATCGCTCACCCGCCGGGTGCTCGCGGAGCACTGGGACCTCTTTCTGCGCCGCCAGTACGCGACCATAGCGCGCGCCCTCGACGTCAGCCTCGCCAACCTCGAACCGGTCATCGAGGACATCAAGACCCTGCACACGCGGCCGGGGCGCAAGTTCACCAACGACCGGACGCACTACATCGAGCCCGATGTCTATGTTCTCAAGGTGGGCGACGAGTACGTCATTCAACTCAACGACGACGGCCTGCCCAAACTCCGCATCTCGCGCGCTTACCGCAGGATGCTGAAGAACCTCCGGCAGGAAGGGCGGCAGAACGACGCCCAGCAGTTCATCTCGGAGAAGATGCGCTCGGCACTGTGGATGATCAAGAGCCTGGATCAGCGGCAACGCACGATCTTCAAAGTCGCGACTTCGATCGTCCGCCAGCAGCGCGATTTCCTCGATCACGGGCTGGATCATCTCCGGCCGATGGTCCTGCGCGACGTCGCGGAGGACATCGGCATGCACGAGTCCACGGTGAGCCGGGTGGTGTCGAACAAGTACATGCACACCCCACGCGGGCTCTTTCCGCTCAAGTACTTCTTCCACAGCGGCATCGACCGGGACTACGGCGAGGACATCTCCTCCCTGACGGTGAAGCGCAAGATTCAACAGCTGGTGGAGTCCGAAGACGCCCGTCACCCGCTGTCGGACAGCGAGCTGATGCGGATTCTCAACCGCGAAGGGATCCAGATCGCCCGACGGACGGTGGCCAAGTACCGCGACGAGTTGAACGTGCCCTCGTCTTCGGATCGCAAACGGATCTTCTGAGCGCAGCCACTCTGAGCAAGGAGGCTCGATGAAAATCGAATTCGTCGGCAGACACCTGCAGGTCGAAGACCGGACGCGGGTCCTGACCGCCGAGAAGCTGGAGAAGCTGGAGAAGTTCCTCACCGAGCCGACCGATGCGCATGTTGTCTTCGAGTCGAACAAGTTCCGGCATTCGGCGGAGATCCAGTTGCACTCCGGCGGACGCGAGTTCGTGGCCAAGGAGGAGGCGATCGAGCTGCACGACGCGCTGACGCTCGTCGCCGACAAGCTTCTCGAGCAGGTCAAGCGTGCGCGCAAACGCGAGGTCGACAAGCCGCGACGGATGGAGCGCTCCAAGGCGAGCGCCCAGCAGTGGCCGGTCGAGGTCCTGACCCGCGAGAGCGTGCGCCAGGGCGAGTCGCCGATCGTCGTCAAGTCGAGTCAGATCCAGATCCTCTCAATGACCATCAACCAGGCGGCTTTGCAGCTCGAGAGCTCGCGAAGCGAGTTCGTCGTCTTCCGCGATCTCGAGAACGAGCGCGTCAGCGTCATCTACCGGCGTCATGACGACGACTACGGCCTGATCGTTCCCGAGCTCTGAGTCTTGAACGGGATCCCGTCGGACCTGTTGAAGCGAAGCCAGGCTCCCGTCGCGCCGGACTCCGCTACGAGGTGACTGCCGATGCCTGACGTGCAGAAAGTCCGCGTGAGCGAGCTGTTCGGCGACGAGCTAATCGATCTCAAACTGGCGGTCCTCGCCGGAGAGAATCATCTCGACAACACGGTGACTCATCCGCGGGTGCAGAAGCCCGGCCTCGCCTTCGCCGGCTACTACGAGTACATCAAGCCCGGGCGCGTGCAGATCGTCGGCGAGAGCGAGCTCGAGTATCTGAAGACGGTCGAGACGGTGGAGCGGCGGGAAAGACTGAAGCGCATCGCCGCGCTGCCCATCCCGGTGGTGGTGATCACCAAGGGGCTCACCCCCGGCCCGGAGTTCCTCGATGAGT
>JAYTAM010000337.1:0-30911 GCA_043737505.1 Thermoanaerobaculia bacterium | reverse complement strand
ATTGGCCGAATGCGCGGTGTACACCGGCAACCCGGGTTGCTTCCGCGACCAGCTGGCGCGCATTGCCACGGCCACGCCGCAACAGGTAACCCGGACCGCCAACCGGTGGCTGCGTGCTGGCGACCACATCCTGACCGTAAGCCCCGGTGAAGTGACGCCGACCGTCGAAGATCCCTCGGTGAGCGACGGCAAGACAGCCGCGTTGCCGCCGGTGGATCCGAAGTTCAAGACTCTAGCCCGTTACCTCGACCGCAGCAAGGGCGTGCCGGTTACCGACCAGTTTCCCGACCTGAAGCTGCCGGCACTGCAGCGTGCGACGCTGAGCAACGGCATACGCCTCGCCGGTCGTCTCCCACTCGCCGTAGATCGAAGCGAAGCCGCGCGAGTAGAGGACTCGGCGAGTATCCCGGTCGATCACCTCGAAGAGGTACTTGCCGAGGTTGGTGTCGTCGAGGGTCTTCGTGAGATCTCCTGGCCAGGGGAGTGGCTCGACGACGACGCGCTCGAGCGAGAAGCGCTCCTCGCGGGCGTTCCCGGTGTGGAAGTAGTCGACGCGCAGCGTCGGCGGCGCGCTCGCTGCGGCGGTGCCGGCGAACCCGAGGGCCAGGACAAGAAAGAGCTGGATAGCGAAGCAACGGGCAGTGAATGGACGCATGACGATCTCCTGACCGGAGGAGCTTGCCATGTTGCCGCGGCCGATGCAGCGCCTGGGCGGCAGCCCGGGTTTCAGGGCACCGTGCTCGACCAGAGTGCGAGGTGGCCGGCGTCGAAGTCGTCGCCGAAAATGAGATTCATCTGCACGCGCGCCAGCCAGGCGAGATTGTTCGAGGGACTGAAATAGTCATAGCCGCCGACGACGACCAGACGGCCGGCCTGAACGGCCAAGGCCCGCGCACTGTTCGAGGCGGCGCCCAACGGCGGCGCCAGGCCGCGCTTGCCGGTGCCGTTGAAGGTCGTGTCCAGGGTTCCGGCTGGAGTCAGCACGAGGAGGAAGCCGTCTTCGAGGTCGGGGCCGTCCGGGTTGTAGTTGCCCAGGATCGCCAGCCGGTCGGAGGGCGGCGACAGCGCGACGACGCCGTGGGCGGACAGGATGTCATCCGTCGCTCCGTAGGCGAAGTCGGCGATGCCGTCGCCGCCGCCGAAGCTCGCGTCGAGCTCCCCGGCGGCGGTGAGGCGTACGACGACCAGGCGATTTCCGGTGTCCGTATCGGTCTTGGCGACCAGCACCACACGGCTGAAGCGGTCGACCGTCATGCCGCCGAAACTGAAGAAGTCCCCTCCCAGACTGGCGAGGATCGACTGCCTGCCGTCGCCGCTGAAACTGTCGTCGAGGTCGCCGGCGGCGGTGAAGCGGGCGACGTGGAAGTGGCCGTCGGTGGGCACGGCTCCGCCCCCGAGCACGACCCGGCCGGAGGGATCGACCGCGATCTTCCCCGCGGTGGCGTCAAGGACGCCGATGAAGGTGAACTCGGAGTGCGCCCAGCCATCGGCGCTGAAGTCGGTGTCAGGTGTGCCGTCGGCATTGCGGACCATGACGAAGGGCTGGGAGCCTTGATTGCCGCCACCGACGTTGACCACGGCTGAGCCCCCGAGGTAGATCTTGTCGTTCGCCACGGTCACGGTGTTGGCCTCGGCGTCGAAGTTGGACGCGTATTGGAACGATCCGGGAACTGCGCCCGCGCCGCCGTTGAACGAGCTGTCGATCGAGTTCGACGAGGTCATCCTCTGGCCCGTAGCGACGAAATACGGGTCGCTTGCCGTGCCGTCGGCGTGGCCGACGATCACCATCTTGTTGTCCGACTGGAGGGCGATGCTGGTGCCCCAGTTCCGGTTGCCGCCGCCGAGGTTGTATTGCAGGTTGACGCAGGTGTCGCCGCCGCCGTCGGCGTTCCGCACGCAGGAGAGTGCCCCCCCTCCCGAGCCGCCAAAATAGGAGTCGCCGGTGATCGCGAGCTTGCCGTCCGGACGGACCGCCATGTCCCAACAGTCCGAGGCCTCCGACAAGGCCGGGTTGAAGAAGTCCCAGCCGTCGCCGGAGAAACTGATGTCGAGCGCGCCGTCGGGCTGGGCGAAGGCGAGGCTGGCCGTGGCCAGGCCGAAGACGAGAAAGAGCAGCAGAACGCGGGTTTGCATGGAAATCTCCTTGTACAGGGAGATGCGCAGGCGAACCCCGGGCGGGGCCAGGCGAGGGCGCGAGCCGCGGCGCGCGTGTAGCCTGCCCTAGCCCCTGTCCTCTGCCAGCCCGGCCTCGATCGCGGCGCGCACCCGGGCGATGAGCTCGGGCGTGTCGGGGACCTCGCTGGGGACGATCGGCGGGTGGAACCGGACCTGGACGGTCCCCGGACGCGGAAAGAGACAGCCCTTGGGGAGGATGCGCGTCGAGCCGTCGATCGACACCGGCAGGATCGGCAGGTCGAGCTGACGGGCGAGGAGGAAGCCGCCCTTCTTGAACGGGCGCAGGCGGCCGTCGTCGCTTCGCGTGCCCTCGGGAAAGAAGACCACCGACACGCCGTCGGTGAGCTTCTGCTTCGCCGCTTCGAGGCTGCCGATGGCGCGGGCGGGGTTGCTGCGATCGACGAAGATGTGGCCGATCGCGGCGCAGCCCCAGCCGAGGAACGGCACCTTGCGCAGCTCCTCCTTCATCACCCAGCGGAACTCGCGGCCGAGGAAGCCGTAGAGCGCCAGGATGTCGAAGCCCCCCTGGTGGTTGCACAGCAGCACGTACGACTTCCCCGGGAGAGCGTGCTCGCGCCCGTGGACGCGCACCCGCACCCAGCTCGCCCAGGTGAGGCTGCGGGCCCAGAAGACGCCGGAGTAGAAGCCGAGGCGCTGGCTCACCAGTGACAGCAGGACTGCCAGCAGGCCGAAGATCGCCGTGCTGACGAGGATCACCGGAATGGTGACCGCGAGCGTCCAGGGCAGGAAGAGCCAGCGCACCGGATCGCTCCAGGCGCGCGTCGGTGAAGCGCCGCCGCTCAACTCTTGGGCCGGAACGCTTCGTCCACCTGCTGGGCGATGTCTTTGAAGTTCTTCGCCAGATACTTCTCTTCGTCCTTGGTGAGGATGCGGAACGGCACCCGCACGACGCTGTTCTGGAATTTCACGTTGAGCCAGTGCTGGCCTAAGGCGATGCCGCCCGGGATCTGAAAGTAGAGCCGGCCGGCGCAGGCGCGGAGCGGCGAGAGCTCGACCTCGTCGAACGGCATGACCGGGGTGTTGAGCTCGGCGAAGAAGCCGATGCGGCACGGCTGCGTCGCGGGGCGCGGAAAGTAGTTGATCGAGTCGCTCTGCAGGCTAGCCTTCTTCTGCAGCGCCTGGGTGCCGCCGGCGCGCTGCTCGGTGGCCGAGGCGAGCGGGATGGTCTTCCCGTCCGGCGTCTCGAGCGTGATGGCGTCTCGCATCAGCTTGAACGCCGGCGCTTTGTCGAGCAGCGTTATGCCGACCTCGAGCAGCATCCACTCGCCGCCCTGCGAGCGGTTGGCCGCCTGGTAGCCGAGGATGACGTAGCCCTCGTTGTTGTACGCCGCGCGGACGAACTTCCCTTCGAGCGTAAACACCTCCGGCACCCCCGCCTGCGGCAGCTTGAGCTCCGGCGGTGCCGGAGCCTGTGCGGCGGCCGGCCTCGTGGGCACCGCCACCGCAACTGCTGCGAGCAGCAGGCTGACGAGAATCAGCGGCAGTCCGTTGTGAGCTTTCATGGCATTTCTCCCTCCGAGCAGCGCATCGAAGGCGAGATTATGCGACACCCCGCAAGGGTTCGCTCAGGAATCGGGTATTCGTTTTGTCGCCGGGGGGAGGTGCAGCGAGGAAGTGAGAACTCCTCGGCCGGAGGAGACCTGCATGTGGGGGGACATTCTTCCCCGGCCGAGGCTGAAAAATCTAGCGTGCGAAAACGCGCGGTGGTTTTCTACCGCACGTTGAAGTTGCGGTTCATGACGGAGCGGCCTTCGATGAAGATCTCCACCTTGTAGCCGCCGGCCGGGAAGCCGTCCGGCTTGGCGATGTGGAACTCGGTCCGGTCGTTGCCGGTGCCGGAGATCGTCTGCACGTCGTCGCTGACCACCTGGCCGTCCTGGAAAGTCCACAGAGCGCGGATCGGCGTCGCGACTCCGACCCCGGTAGTCGCCACGGAGGCGTAGATGGTGTCTGCCGGGGCGAACGTCTCGACGTCGACCGTTACCGACTTGTCGGCGTTCACGGCCTTGCCGACCCGCAGGTCGCTGAACTGGATTCCGGCCTGCGCGCTCGGCGGTGCCGGGATCGGCGCCATCGGAGACGTGGTGGACGCCTCCGGTGCGGGCCGGGGGACCTCCTTCTTCTTGCACGCGGCGAGTCCGCCGTAAGAAAGGACCATCAACGAGGCCATCAGGCCCCCACTGAACGACCGTGCCACGACATTTCTCTCTCTCATGATGCTCCGTCTCCTTGTGCCTTCCATGAATGCCGCGCCGGGGGCGCGATCGATGTCGTTCAGCTCGGCGGCAGGACCAGCACCTGACCCGGCTGAATGAGGTCGGGGTCCTTGCCGATGAGTTCCTGATTCGCTTCGTAGATCCGCGTCCATTCCTTCGCGTCGCCGTAGTGACGGCGAGCGATCTTCGACAGGCTGTCGCCGCTGCGGACGGTATAGGTGCTGCGCTCCGCCGGCTCACGCGTCGGCGCGGTCGAGGAGGCGCCGCTGCGCACGTTGGAAAAGTCCGCTCCTCGCGTCGCCTTCGGGGTCGTCTGAGGCCCCGCAGGATGCTGCGGAGTGACCCCCGGGTTTGCCGTGTAGGTGCCGTCGGCCGACGAAGAAGAGCCCTTCTTCACGTTCGAGAAGCTCGGCTTCTGCGCAGGTGGATCTTTCTTGAACAAAGACATGAGTTGTCCTCCTGGCGATGGAGGGAGCAAATCGGGTGCCATTGCCGTCCCCCGTGCCCGCTCGTTGATTCTGCGCAACTTGCGGGAGTCCCGAGGAGGACCCGAAGTCATTATTGAAGAATTGTCGGTACGGAAAGGGGAGTCGGGCCGCAGGTCGAAACCGGCAACGAACTTGCAATTCAGCCCCAGAGAAATGACGAGTGCTCGCGCGCCTCACCTGGCGGATCGTCTTCCAGCGCGTGGGTCTCGGTTCCGTGAATCTACTCTGGAGCTCTCTCTCATGCGTCCGAATCGTGTTGGTATCCGGCCCATCTTCGCTGTCTGTCTCGTTCTCGTGGCTCTCGCTTCCACCGGCGCCGCCTTTGGCGAGGTCTCGATCCTCGACGTCACCTCCTACCAGTACCGGCAGTCGGCGCAGCTCGCGGGCGGTGGCCCGGCGCTCGATCTCATTCTCAGCGGGACGACCGATCTCAGCCAGAACGGTTGCGGCGCCGCCGAAAGCTTCGCTGTACCGCCAGGCACCGACATCCGCTTCTGCTACTTCGCCGGCAACTCGGGCTCCGTGACCTTCACCCATCACGACCTCGAAGACAGCCTCGGGCCGATCTTCAACGGTTTCCCGTTCAACTTGCAGCCTGGATTCGCGATGTTCCTTATGCAGAATCGCCAGCCCATCGCCTCCGGAGACTTTGTCGCGCAGTGGACGGCGTACACCCCAGGCCCGACCAACCTGGTCATTGCGACGGACAGCAACCCGGTGACGATCACCGCCCCGCTCATCGCATGCAACGGCGCGACCTCGACCTTTTCGAACGGGATTCCGGTCGGCTGGACGAGCTACGACTGGCTCGCCCTCGCGACCCAGCCGGATTCGGAGGTCGACTGGACGGATCTCTCGGCGGCGGCCGGCTGCGGCGAGCTTGCCAATTACACCGGCGGCCGCGGCGACGCCGCCTGCGCCTCGAGCGACCTCGTCGCGCCCCAGGCCTACGACACCCAGCTGCGCTCGCATAGCTTCAGCCTCGTTGGCCAGACCTCGGCGCGCGTCGAGTTTCTGACCAACTACCAGGACTTCGCCGGCGGCGACGCCTTCTACGTCGACTACAGCCTCGACGGCGGCGTCACCTGGGAGAATCTCGCGCAGTCGCAGGCCGCAGACTACGGCGCCTTTCGCGCCGAGCCCGGCGCGGCGATCTCGGTCGATCTCGCCGCGATTCTGGGCGAACCCAACGTGCGCCTGGGATGGCGCTACGTCAACCACGACAGCAACGCTTCCGACTACTACGTTCAGGTCGACAACATCCGTCTGGTCTGCGGAGACGGCCTGTTCAGCGACGGCTTCGAGTCCGGCGACACCCACGCCTGGGTAGAGGGGGACGCCTAGCCTCCAGAGCTCTTGGGCGAGGGGGGTTCCTCCTCGCCCAGCTCCAGGTTGGCGGTGACTTCGCAGCCGACGAGGATCAGCCACCAGGCGATCTGCAGCGAGATCATGAAGAAGAAGGCGATGGCGAAGGAGCCGTAGACGACGCGCGACGCGGCGGAGAAGAGGCCGACGTAGGCACGAAAGCCCACCTGGAGGAAATGCAGGGAGAGTGCGGCGACGGCGGCGCCGGCGAGGGCGTGGCGGAAGCGGACCTTGCGGTTCGGCACCCACCAGAAGAGGAGCGCCAGACCGAAGAGCGTGATGAGGGTCTGCAGCCAGATGGCTACCGCCGAGCGGCGGAGGAACGCCGCGAAGGCCGGGTTCTGAGCGAGGTTGAGCAACAGGGCCACCAGCGCGGCGAGAGCGAGCGGTCCCCAGACCACCACCAGCGAGAACGAGAAGAGGCGATGGAGGATGCGGCCCTTGCGGCGCTCCACCTTGAAGATCTTGTCGACCGCCTCTTCCACGGTGAGGAAGGCCAGGACACAGGAGACCAGAAAACCGATCATCGCCAGGCCCGAAAGCGCCTCCGACTGCGCGACGAACGAATCGATCGCCGTCACCAGCGTCTCTTCGGAATAGGGCAGGAGCTGGCCGAGGACCTTGAGCGTGCGGCCCTCGTCCTGTTGGATGGCGCGCCCGATGAAGCGGGAGATCAGCGCCAGCAGCGGAACGAACGCCAGGATGCTCGAGAAGGCGAGCGCCGAGGCGACGAGACCGAGCCGGTCGCCGTTCGCCTTGCGCACCGCCCGGCGCAGGAACCGCAGCAGCCGCTGTGCTCTTCCGGCGCCCTGCTGGACCGCGTCGACGATCGGCGCAAGGGGTGCCAACGGCGACTTCGGGTCGAGCTTCACCAGTCGACCTGGCTCCCGACGAGCGGCAACTGCGGCACCGGCCAGCCGAGCTCCGCAATCGCGCTGGCGAGGGCCTTCCGGGCGACGTCCTCACCGTGGTTGAGGTAGATCCGTCGCGGAACGCCCGGCAGCGCCCGGCACCAGCGCAGGAGATCGTTCACGTCGGCGTGCGCCGAAAGGCCGTGCATGCGCACGATCTCGGCGGCGACCGGAATGCGCCGGCCGTGGATCGAGATCGCCTGCGCGCCGTCGAGCAGCGCGCGCCCGCGCGTGCCGGCCGCCTGGTAGCCGACGAAGACGACCGAACTCTTCGCATCCGGAAGGAGGCGTGTCAGGTGGTGGACGACCCGGCCGCCGGTCGCCATGCCGCTCGCGGCGACGATGACCGCCGGCTCCCGGCGCGCGTTCAGGGCTTTCGACTCCTCGACGGTGCGGCAGCGGTGGAAGCGGTCGATGGCGAGCGGGTTGGCGTCGGCCTTGAGCAACGCCTGGGTCGCCTCGTCGAGCTCCGCCGTCGCCTGGCGGTAGATCTCCGTCGCCTTGATGGCCATCGGGCTGTCGAGGAAGACGGCGTCCGGATCGATGGCGCCGGCGAGCGCCAGCTCGGAGAGATGAAACAGCAGGTCCTGCGTGCGGCCGAGGGCGAACGCCGGGATGACGACGCTGCCGCCGCGGGCGAACGTCCGCTGGATGATTTCGGTGAGGCGGGCCGCGGAATCCTCAGGCGGGTGATTGCGGTCGCCGTAGGTCGACTCGAGCACCAGGGCGTCAGGGGCCGACTCCGGCGGCTCCGGATCGTGCAGGATCGGAGCATCGTAACGGCCGACGTCGCCGGAGAACAGCCAGTGCTGGCGGGTGCCCAGAGCGCTCTTGGCGGCGATCTCGACCGACGCGGCGCCGAGGAGGTGGCCGGCGCGGACGAAACGGAGGGTGATTCCGGGGGCGATCTCGTGCCTCTCGCCGAACGGCACCGGTTCGAGCAGGCGGACGGTCTGTGCCGCGTCGCGGGCGGTGAACAGCGGGCGCGGATCCGAGTGCCGGCTGTAGCCGCGCTTGCGGGCGTAGCGCGCCTCCTCCTCCTGCAGTTCGCCGGCGTCGGCGAGCACCAGGTTCGCCAGCGGCCGGGTCGGTTTGGTGCAGTAGATCGGGCCGCCGAAGCCCTGCGCAGAGAGGCGCGGCAGCAGGCCGGTGTGGTCGAGGTGGGCGTGGGTCAGGACGACCGCGTCGATCTGCTGGGTGCGGAAAGGGAACGGCTGACGGTTCCGCATCTCCAGCTCTTCGTCGCCCTGGAACAGGCCGCAGTCGACGAGCACTCTGAAGCTCCCGAAGTCGAGCAGGGTGCAGCTGCCGGTTACCGTGCCGCATGCGCCGACAAACGTGACCTGGGCCATGGATCCCCCGCGAGGCGGCCAGTCTAGCAGTGCAGAATTCGCGATTGGCCGGGACCGTCCGAGCAGGTATCATGGCGTCGGTTCCAGAGCTCCGGACCGGAACGGATCCGGCGGGCTCGCGAGGAGGAAGAGATGGCCGACAACAACGTAGTGGATCGCGCGCGACAGGTGCTCTCCGATGCCGTTGATGGCACTCGGGAAGTGATCGACGATGGGCTGGACGAAGCGCGTGAGCGCTTCGAGGGCGCCACCGAGGACCTCGAACGCAACGCCCGCAGGGCGCAGCGCGAAGTCCGGCGGCGAGCTCAAAGGTTGGGCTCGGCGGCACGCGAGAAGTACGACGCGGCGGCGGAGACCGTGCGCGCCGGCTATCAGCGGGTGCAGCGCGACGCCGTGCAGGCGACGGACAACGTCAACGAGTACGTGCGCGAGAATCCGGGCAAGTCGATCCTCATCGCGGCCGGCGTCGGCTTCGTGATCGGCATGCTGGTGCGCGGCGGCCGCCGCCGCGACGACTACTGACGCCGATGGCGCACGACGCGGCGCGCTCCGGCCGGGCTTCGCGATTCCCTTCGTCGAGCAGCGAGCGCGGAGACCACGGGCGTTCGACGCCCGCTCCCGATTACGCCGTTCATGACGAAGACGATGATGATTTCGACGACGCCGACTCGGCCGACCACTTCGGCGGCTTCGACGATCCGACCGGCGGCCGGGACGGCTTGGCGTCGCTCGCCGACGAGCTGATCGACGGCCTCGTGCCGCCGGAGGTCGACTGGCGGCATATCGTGCGTCGCCACCCGCTCCCGGCGCTGCTCATCGTCGGCGTCGGCGGCTACCTCCTCGGCCGCACCCAGGGCAAGCTCCTGCTCCGGGCGGTGTCGGCCCTGGCCGTCGCGCGCGTCGAGTCCGAAGTCCTCGGGCGCATCGAAGACGAACTCGGCTGAGGGCCCGCCGCGCTCGCGCTCCGGAGCGCGAAAGGCGAAAAGCTCGGTAAAGGAAAGATCAGAGCTTCACGGCCTCGGCGCGGGCACGGTCTTGCGGGGCACGACGATGAACTCCACGACTTTGTCGTAGTAGAGGGTGACGAGGATGCCGCCGTCAGCGGACTCGACGACCTCGATTCCGCGTGCGCCCGCTTGCGGCACCACGCGCATTCCTTTGCCGAGCCAGGCGTCCACTTCGGCGCGCGTCGAGCCGAAGCCGATGCCCTCAGCGGTCCGCGCCGAGAAAGAGACCGGCTTGACGAAGTCCGGGCCGCTGGAGAGATAGATCGCGCCGACGGTGTTGTCGTCGTCGAAGCTGACTTTCATTCGCCGCGTGTAGACGTAGACACGTTCGTGGTGCTCGTCGGGCTGCCCGAGCACGGCGCGCACCTCGGCGGTCGTCGCTCCGAGCAGAATCGGCCCGACTCCCACGCCTGGGCGAACGATCCAAGGCTCCGCGTCTCCCGTACTGGCCCCAGCGGAAGAAAAGCCAACGGCAAGAGCCACGAGCGCTGCGCCAGCCACGACTCCCTCTACTGAGAGCATTTTCTTTTTTGTCCTCTGGTATGAGCCTATCCGAGGCGGTGCCTGCGGCCGGCGCGGCGTCTCCGGGCGGGCTCCCTGGGCTAGAGTCCGTGGCTGGAGCTTCTACTGCGCAACATTCTGCACATCTCGGACATCCATTTCGGTCCCATGCACCTGCCGGAGGTTTCGGCGGGGGTGGTGGAGCTCGCGGCGGTGCGGCGGCCGGATCTGGTGGTGATCTCGGGCGATCTCACGATCCGGGCGAAGCCTTACCAGTTCCGCGAGGCGCGGGCGTTCGCCGACGAGCTCGGCCGAATCGCTCCGGTGATCGCCATACCGGGGAACCACGACGTGCCGCTCTACCGCGTCTGGGAGCGGCTGCTCTCGCCGTTCGGCGCCTGGCGGCGGCACTTCGACCGCGAGCTCGAGCCGGTCTTTCGCGACGACGAGCTGCTGGTCGTGGGCGTCAACACCGCACAGGCGTTCGCGCTCAAGGGGGGGCGGATCCGCCGCCGGCGGCTGGCGGTGGTCGATGCCCTACTCGCCGAGGCGCCGACGCAGCTCTTCCGCATTGTCGTCGCGCACCACCATCTGGTGCGGCCGCCGGGCGTCGAATCCGAACATCCGGCCTGGCGGGCGAGCGAAGCGATCGCGCGCTGGACCGGAGCGCGGGTCGATCTGGTGCTCTCGGGACATCTTCACCAGACGCTCGAGCTGCGGCCGGCGGGGGAGGACGGTTTTCTCGAGCTGCACACCGGCACGACCTCTTCCAGCCGCGGCCGCGGCCCGGAGCGGGGCCGGAACAGCCTGCACTGGATCGAGGTCGGGCACGGCAGCTTCCGCGTCGAGCGCCATTTCTGGAACGGCGGAGCGGCGGGCCGGGGGCGCTTCGAACTCGCCGCCGACCAGCGTTTCCGCCGCCGGCACCCTCTCTGAAATGGGCGATATCATGGGCACTGCAAGAGGAGGCAGCCGGCGTTGAGTCCGATCATCGAAGGGGGAAGGCTGGGGCGGTACCAGATCCTGCGCATGCTCGGCGCCGGAGCGATGGGCGAGGTCTTCCTCGCCGAGGATCCGCATATCGGCCGCCGGGTCGCCATCAAGACGGTCAAGATCGAAGAGGGCCGCCCGAGCGAGATGGCCGAGCGCAAGCGCCGGCTCGAGCGCGAGTCGCGCGCTGCCGGCAAGCTCCTGCACCCGAACGTCGTGGCTCTCTTCGACGTCGGCGAGGATGCGGGAGTCCTCTACCTTGCCTTCGAATGCGTCGAGGGCAGCGATCTCGCCCAGCGCCTCGAGGTGGACCCGCCCTTGAGTCTGCGCGAGGCGATCGCCTACGTCCGCCAGGCGGCCGACGGCCTCGACTATGCCCACCGCCAGGGCGTCGTGCACCGCGACATCAAGCCCTCGAACCTGCTGATCTCCGCTGCCAGCGGGACGATCAAGGTGAGCGACTTCGGCATCGCCAAGCTGAAGGATCAGACCTCCGACCTGACGATGACCGGCTCGGTGGTGGGCAGTCCGCACTATCTTTCGCCGGAGCAGATCCGCGGCGACGAGCTCGACGGCCGGAGCGACATCTTCTCGCTCGGCGTGCTTTTCTACGAGGTGCTCTCGCGCCGCCGTCCGTTCCAGGGCGAGACGCTGACGAGCCTGGTGTACCAGATTCTGCACCGCGATCCGCAGTCGATCGTCGTCGACCGGCCGGAGCTCGGCACCCGCCTGGAGGGGGTCCTGCAGCGCATGCTGCAGAAGGACCGCGACGAGCGCTACAAGACCGCGGGCGAAGTGGCACGGGATCTGGCGATCTGCGAGCAGGAGCTCGCGGCCTCGATCCTCGACGGCCCGGCGGCGAGGGACGTCGCGACGCCGACCGATTCGACCCGTCGCATGTCGACCTCGCAGACGGTGCCGCCGATACCCGGCATGACGCCAGGCGCACCCGGAGCGTCGCACGCCGCACCTCCGCCGCCCTCCTTCACCCAGGCGCCGACCGAGATGATGCCGACGCCGGCCTCGTCGTCGCCGGCAGGCGCGCGTCCGCTCGCCGGCGGGGTCAGTCAGGCTGCCGGCGGCGCCTCGAAGACCGGGCTCTGGATCGCCGGCGGAGCCGTCGCCCTGCTGATTCTCGCGCTCGTCGTCGGAGGTCTCGCGGCGCGGCGCTGGGCGGCGGCCAAGCAGGCCGCGAAGGCGGTCGCCGCCGAAACGACGACGATGGCGAAGACTGCGGCGACAGCGCCGGCTCCCATCGACGATCCGAAGACCTCCCCGCCGCCCGAGCCGCAAGCGGCGGCGCTGGCGAAGCCCGCGGATTCGCTCGCCAATCCAAACGTTCAGCCCGATCAACCCGACGCCGGCGAACGCTTCACGCAGGTCCCGGCGCCGGTAGCGCCGCAGCCCAAGCCGGCCGTCACCCCGACTTTGCCGGCGAACGAAGGGGACAATGACCCCGTCCCGGCGCCGACGCGTCCTCCCGCGAACCCGCCGTCCACACGGCCTGCTGTAAAACCGGAGCCCGAGCCTGTAGCGGCCGAGCCCGAACCGGAGGCGGACGAGAGCGCCGACGTCGCCGAGCCGGTCGTCGACCGCCCCGCCATGGATCCGCGGATCGACCGCATGATGGTCACCGGGATGGCGCTCTCCTTCGTCGTCGAACCGCCCGAGGCGATCGTCAAGATCGATGGGCGGGTGATCGGTCAGGCCGGCACGTGGAACGCCAAGAAACGCGATGGTCGCGCTTACGACCTGCCAGACGGCGGCGACCATATTGTGCGCATCAGCCACGAGGGGCGCACCTGGACGATCCGCGTCTCGGCGTCCGAAGGAGCTCCGTCACCGACGCTGGTCACGGCCGACCTGCGGTCGCCTTCGGGCAGGGGCAAGAAGCGCCGGCTGGGCGAGCGCCCCTGATCCTCCGCATCCCGCCGCATCCCTCCGCATCCCTCCGAGGCTCTCCGCTGAGCGCAGGGCCGCTGGCTCCGGGCGAAAGCCCTTCGCGGAACGTGCGCGGCCTCGCGGGTTCCGGCCGCATCGAGCGCTTCCGTCTCGCGAGCGGTCTCGACGTCTGCCTGGTCACCAACCGCCAGGCGCCGATCGTGACGTCGGTGCTGCTCTACCGTGTCGGCGGCCGTGACGAGCGGCCCGGCGAGAGCGGCGCGGCGCACTTCCTCGAGCACATGATGTTCAAGGGCTCGGCGCGCTACGGCCCGGGCGAGATCGATCGCCGGACGCAGAATCTGGGCGGCAGCAACAACGCTTTCACCAGCCACGATCTCACGGCCTACTACTTCTCCTTCGCCGCCGACCGCTGGCAGGAGGCGCTCGCCATCGAACGGGACCGGATGACGGCGCTCACCCTCGATCCTGCCGAGGTAGCGAGCGAGCGCCAGGTCATCCTCGAGGAGCTGGCGATGTATCGCGACGAGCCCTGGGACGCGCTCGAGCTCGAGGTGCAGGCGGCGCTCTTTCCCGGGCATCCCTACGGCACTCCGGTGCTCGGCAACGAGAGCGACCTCGCGGGGCTCGACCGCGAGCGGCTGGCGGAGTTTCACCACCGTCACTACCGTCCGGCGAACGCCCTGCTCGTCGTCGCCGGCGACCTCGGCCCGGCGAGCGCTTCCGAGATCGAAGCGGCTCTGGGCGACCTCTCGCCGGAGGCGATCGCGCGCGCGCCGGTGACCGAAGTCGCCCCGCTCGCCGGTGCGCGGCGCATCGAGCGCCGGCACGGCGAGGTGGCGCGGCTGCTGCTCGCACTTCCGGCACCGGCCCCCGAGCATCCCGATCACGCGGGGCTGCGCCTGCTCGCGACAATCCTCGGAGGCGGTCGCACGAGTCGCCTGCACCGCGCGTTCGTGGACGTCGGTCAGCTCTGCCTGGCTGCGTCGAGCGCGCTCGCCGAGGCGGAGGTCGCGGCGCATCTCGCCTGTTCGTTCGAGGTCCTGCCCGGCGGCGATCCGGCGGAGGTCGAGCGCCGGCTGGAGACGGAGCTTGCCGACCTGCGCGATCGGCCCCTCGCCGACGACGAGCTCGCGCGCGGCAAGCAGATCCTGCTCGCCGACTGGGTTTTTCAGCAGGAACGCATCCATCAGCAGGCGATCACCGCCGCTCTCGCGCTCGCTCAGGGCGACCTCGAGCAGCCGGAGAAACTCGTGCGGCGAGCGCTGGAATGCGACGCCGCCGAGCTGCAGGCGCTGGCGCAGCGCTATCTCGATCCCGCCTCGGGCTCGGTCTTCGGCGTCTCCCTGCCGGAGGACGAGTGAAACCGCGGCTGCGGCGGATCGAGGGCGCTCCGGTCGTCGCCATCCGGCTGCTGCTCGCCGGCGGCGCGCGCTCCGAGGCGATTCCCGGACAGGCCCTGCTCACCGGGCGGATGCTCAGCGAAGGAACACGCCGCCGCAAATGGGACCGGATCGCTGCCGACGCCGAAGGCCGCGGCATGATCCTCGCGAGCTTCGGCGGTTACGAGACGCACGGCCTGTCGATCGATGCCCTGGCGGCGGACTGGCAGCTGGCTCTCGACTGGCTCGCCGAGCTTCTCTTCGAAGCCGATTTTCCCGAGGACCGCCTGCGCTGGCTGGCTCGCCAGGCGACCGCCGAGCTCGAAGCGCAGGCCGACCAGGCGGACCTCGTGACTGCGCGCGCCTTCGGCGAGCAGCTCTACGCACCCCATCCGCGCGGCCGGCCGCTGCAGGGCGACGCAGCGAGCCTGGCGCGGCTCGACCCGGCGAGCTGTCACGAGTTTCATCGCGCCGCACTCGGCTGGGGGGCCTTCCTCTCGGTCGCCGGCGAGATCGACGACGCGGCGGTCGAGGCGCGCGCCGGCGAGCTGTTCCCTGGCCTGCTGCAGGCGGCGGAGGGCGCCGCTCCCCGGCCGCTCCCGCCCGCTCCCGCCCGACCGGACGCCGCGCCTCCCGCCCGGCGCGAGATCGCCACCTATGCGCAGGATCAGGCCCACCTGTTCATGGGATCGCGCACGGTGGCGCGCGCCCATCCCGACTATGCGGCGCTCGAGCTGGCAGCGGTCCTTCTCGGCACCGGCTCGGGCCTCACCGGGCGGATTCCGCAGCGCATCCGCGAGCGCGAGGGATTGGCCTACACCGCCACCGCGGATACCGTCTCCGGCGCCGGGATCGACGAGGGACGGCTGGTCTGCTACGTCGGGACCGCCCCTGAGACGCTCGACCAGGCCGAGGCCTCGGTGCGCGACGAGCTGGCGCGATTCCTCGTCGAACCGATCCCCGAAGACGATCTCGAGAGTGCGCGCTCCTACCTCCTCGGCCGCGAACCGTTCCGCCGCGAGACGGCGCGGCAGTGGGCCGATCTCATGGCGGTCGCGGCGTTGCTCGAGCTGCCGCTCGACGACCCTTCGTGGCATACGGGCCGGATCGCGCAACTGACTGCGGCGGATGTAGAGGCGGCGGCGCGCCGCTGGATCGAGCCGGAGAAGCTGCTGGTTACGCGCGGTCTGCCGACATCTCGGGAGTCCGCTCGCCCGACATGATGCGCCAGCCGATGACCTTCTCGTCGATCTCGCGCAGGCGTTTGGCGACCAGCCGGCAGAGGAGCATCAGAAAATCGAGCGAGGCCTGGGGGTCGAGGACGAGCATCTCCTGAATCGTCGCCTGATCGAGCGCCAGGACGGTCAGCGGTCCGCCGTGGGCGCGGGCGTCGGCCGAGCGCGGATCGCCGTCGATGAGCGACATCTCGCCGAAGAAGTCGCCGCGCTCGAGAATCGCCAGAGCCTCCTCTCCGGCCCCGGGGATGTACTTGCTGATCAGGACCTTGCCTTCGAGCACGACGTACATCTCGTGCCCGTCGTCACCCTCGGAGAAGAGCGAACCGCCGGACTGGAAACGCAGCTCCTTCGAGAACGTCGCGAGGGTCGTCAGCTCCTTGCTCGACAGGCCCTGTTCCTGGAACAGGCGGACCTTGTCGTCCGGGGCCACCTCGACCCCTCCGACTCCTCCTACGCCCTCTCGCCCGCGCCGCAGGCTGAGGAAGTTCTCCGGCTGCTTGTCGGCGGAGAAGAAGGTCTTCAGCTGTTCGTTCGTCGAGCGGAGCTTGCCGGCTAGCGAGTGCCAGAGCCCCCAGTAGAGCTGGACGCCGAACTCGGACCAACTGTGCGACAGCGCCTCGAGCTCTTCGCCGTCGAAAACCAGCAGACGGCACGGCTTCAGAGCCAGGGCATCGCCGGTCCGCGCGCCGCGGGTGAGGAAGTTCACCTCACCGAACATCGAACCGGGCTGGAGGAGCGCCAGCGGGTAGGTGCCGTAGGGCGTCGGTCGCTGGATGCTGATCTCGCCCTCTTCGAGGAGGCAGAGGTCGATGCCCTCGCTGTTGTTGGCGAAGATCAGCGCCCCGGCCTCGTAGCTCTTCTCGTCGACTGCGGCGGAGAGCTTGAAGATCTGCTCGTCGGTGAAATGGGCCCAGGCGGCGAGCTTGCGCAGGCGCCCGGCGATCTTCAGCCGGCCGCCGTCGTCCTGGGGGGAGACGAGTGCCGCGAGCGCCAGGCTCTCCCAGGTCTCTTCGCTGCGGAAGCGCTCGCGCCGCCACTCGAGGCGGTCGAAGGCGGTGTGGAGCTGCTCCTCGCGCTCGCGGAAGAGCGCCACGACCTGCTTGCTCTGCCAGGAGAGGAGATGCTTCAACGTCCGGATCCGGCGGCGCAGGCGAATGGCACGCTCTTCGTCGACCGCCGGCAGGAGGAGGAAGGCGTCGATCGTCGCGGCGAGTGCCTCGGCGAACTGCTTGCGCTCGTATTCGATCTGTCCCAGGAGCTCCGCTGCCTCGCGGTCGAACGGGTTGTAGCGCAAGGCGCGCTGGAGAAGCTCGGCGGCGCTGTCGTAGTCCTGGAGGCGGAAGTGAATCCGTGCCGCGAGCTTGAAGTTGGCCGGCGCGAGCGGATCCTTGAGCCGGGCGATGTGCAGGCACTCGAGCGCCCGGAACTCCTCCCCCTTCTCGGCGTAGAGCCACGCCAGGCCGACGAAGTGAGAGGCGTCGATGCCGTTCCGGCGCATCTCGGAGCGCGCCTTCTCGACCGGATCCTTGGTGGTGCTCGTCCGCCCCTGCGCCTTCTGCAGCCGGC
Organism: Thermoanaerobaculia bacterium; assembly: GCA_043737505.1. GTDB lineage: Bacteria > Acidobacteriota > Thermoanaerobaculia > Multivoradales > JAGPDF01 > JAGPDF01. The sequence continues at coordinate 13,797 of JAYTAM010000337.1, read as the reverse complement.
GGATGCGGGCCAGGGCGAGACGGGTGCCGAGATTTCTCGGCTCGACGCGCAGAGCTACGCCGAAGAGCTCAGCGGCCTCATCGTAGAGTTTTCGCTCTGCGAATCGGCGCGCGAGCGCCACGAGTTCCTTGACATCGGGCGGTTCAGAAACAGACATCGCTTGTCACCGGCCGTTAGAAGCGCGACAATGGGAAAAGTGTAGCACGGGCCCGCGAGGGTGCCGGAACGGAAAGGGTGGAGAACCTGGATGTCGAGCCGTAAGGAACCACCGACTGGCCCGCCGGCCGAGACCGGAACGCCGCGCGCCGCTGCGGAGGCGGCGATCGAGATCTGCCGCGCCGGCGACTGGGCCAGGGGACTCACGATCCTGGCCGACCTGGTCAAGGAGCGTGGGCTGTCGGATCAGATCCCCGGCGTCTCCTACTCGTTCCTCGGCTACGGCATCGCGCGCTATCAGAAGCAGGTCAAGGAAGGTCTTCGCCTCTGCCAGCATGCGGTCAAGACGCAGTTCTACCACCCCGACTGCCATCTGAATCTCGCCCGGGTGCAGATCCTGGCGAAGAATCGCAAAGGGGCGGTTCACGCCATCGCCCAGGGCCTCGCGCTCGATCCCCGCAACTCCGCGCTGCGCGCGCTGCAGAGCGAGATCGGCGTCCGCAAACGGCCGGTGCTGGGCTTCCTGTCGCGCGACAACCCGGTCAACCGCACGCTGGGCCGGCTCCGCCGGCAGTTGAAGTCGAGCGACTCCTAGCCGTACCTCTGCAGCCGCCTGCAGCCGCCTGCGGCCTCCCGCTGTGGACGTTGTATCCTCCGCCGTAATGTCGTCGGAGCCTCTCCGCACTGCCGATCGGGCACGGCGCATCGCCATTGTCGGCGCCGGCCCGGCCGGCTTCTACACCGCCGCGGCGCTGCTCGCGCACTCCGGCGACCTGCAGCTCGACCTCGAGATCGATCTCATCGAACGTCTGCCGACTCCTTACGGTCTCGTGCGCTACGGCGTAGCGCCGGACCATCCCAAGATCAAGGAGGTCGTGCGGATCTTCGAGCGCGTGGCGCTCGATCCGCGGGTGCGCTTCCTCGGCAATCTCGAGGTCGGGCGCGATCTCTCGGTCGAGGATCTCGCCGCGCACTACGATCAGGTGGTCTTCTCGCTCGGCGGGCAGAGCGACCGGCAGCTCGGCATCGCCGGCGAGGAGCTCGCCGGCAGCCACTCGTCCACCGGACTGGTCGCCTGGTACAGCTCGCACCCCGACTTCGTCGACCTGGCGGTGGATCTCGATGTGGAGGCAGCGGCGGTCGTCGGCGCCGGCAACGTCGCCGTCGACGTGGCGCGCATCCTCGGACGGAATCCGCAGGATCTGGCCGCGACCGATATCTCGGACGCCGCCCTCGCGCGGCTCGGCGCGAGCCGCATCCGCGACGTCCACTTCATCGTCCGCCGCGGCCCGGCGCAGGCCAAGTGGTCGCCGGCGGAGTTGAAGGAGCTCGCCCATCTCGACGGCGTCGATCTCATCGTCGACCGGCAGGAGCTCGAGCTCGATCCCGCGAGCGCCGCCGAGCTCGCCGACGATCCCCAGGCGCAGAAGTGCATGGAGCTCCTGCGCGCCGCCGCCGAGCGCGGACTCACGGGCGCCGCACGCCGAATTCATCTCCACTTCCGCCAGTCACCCGTGGCGATCGAAGACGAGGAAGGAAACGGCCGCGTCGCGCTCCTACAGCTCGAGCGCAACCGCCTGGTCGAGGGCCCCGGAGGGCTCCGCGCGGAGCGCACCGGCGAGGTGTCGACTCTTCCTGTCGGCCTTGTTGTCCGCGCAGTGGGCTATCGCTCGCTGCCGGTTCCCGGCTTGCCGTTCGATGTGCAGCGCGCGATCATTCCAAACGATCACGGCCGTATCTGCGACGCCTTCGGCGGCAGCGTCGTCCCCGGACTGTACGTCGCCGGCTGGATCAAACGCGGCCCCACCGGCCTCATCGGCAGCAACAAACTCGACGGCGCCGAGACTGCTACGGCGATGCTCGAAGATCTCCCCACCCTGCCGCGCGCGAGCGAAGGCCCGATCGACGAGCTCCTCGCCGCCAAAGGCCTCCGCCCCGTCGACTTCGCCGCCTGGAAACGCCTCGACAAAATCGAAGTGGAGAAAGGCCAACCCGCCGGCCGCCCGCGGGTGAAGTTCGGCCGCGTCGAAGAGATGCTCGCTGCGCTCGCGATGGAGCCTGCGAGCTAGCCGAAGCGCGCCTGAGGCCGTTCCGTCTCCGCCGAACCCCCCTCGCACTGCCTCGAGCGTGCTCGCAATCGCCTGTCGAGGACTGCATTGCCGTGGCTTCGCAAGGGAAGCAAGGTTCGGGTTTCCGTCAGCAATGAGTCGACGGGAAGGGGGCGTAGCCGATGAGTAAGACTGAAGCGAGATTCCGAGGCTCCTCGCGCGAGTGGCGAGTCATCACGGGACAGATTCACGATCTGGCCCTCGGCGTAGCGCAGAACCGCACGCTCGCCGCCGATCTGGCCCAGGACGTGCTCAAGTGCCTCGTGCAGAAGGGCATCGAAGCGGTGAATGTCCTCGCCTGGGCCAGAACGGCGCTGGTTCGGCTTCACGCCAAGATCGTCCGCCGACAGGCGAGAACCGAGCCGATAGTGGAAGAGACCACACCTTCCGTCGCCCCAGACGCGGAGTATCGAGTTCAGCTCAAGCAGACGCTTGCGCTGCTGCCCAAACGCGATCGTTTCCTCCTGACGTGGTCGATGGAAGGGGCGGCGCAGCGGGAGATGGCCGAGAGGCTGGGCTGCAGCACTGCCGCCATCGGCACGATGCTCGCCCGTGCGCGGGCTCGGGCGAGGGCGACGGAGCCGTCCAAACTGAAGGAGTGCGAGAAAAACTAACAAAATTTCATCTCGCTGTCAGAAAAGGTAGGTCTCGCGGCTCTATATAGGTGAAGGGCGCACTCCGGTTCCGGCCGGTCGAGACGGCGCCCCGGGAGAGCCACGATGCGACAGCCCCCCGTACCTTGCACCCAGCCAGCTCGCACTCTGCGCAGCCCTATTCCTGTCTTTGCCGCCCTGTCGCTGTTCGGACTCTCTCAGCCGCTGGTGGCCCAGCACTGCTCGGTCGTTCCGGGTGGACCGGTCACCCACTACGGCGACTCGGCGGTGCTCCATCCGAAGAACGCCAACTGCGCCTGCACGATGGGGTGCGCGGTCGGGTATCGCTGCTACAAGGGGGAGTTCGGAGGGGTGGAGTACGAGGTCTCGCCGCCTGGCTGCGACCCGAATGCGGGTAGCTGCACCGTGAAGGCCAAGATCCCGATGGTGTTTCAGGGCAACTCGCAGAGCATCAGCGGTCCGTTCAGGGGCCCGCGGATCGATGTGCGCGAAGCCGGTGTGATCAAGGCGACCTGTGGAAGCGCGGGCACGGGCGACATCATTTCGGACGAGGGGACCCTCTTCGTATCGCGTTCTTTCAGCTGTATCTCTCCGCCGCCGAATGTCGTCTACGAAGTGACGGCGACGGCCTGTGCCTCCGCCAGTTGCGCGCAGCCGACGACGGTGGAAGAGATCCACTTCGACTTCGATCTGATGTCGACGATTCTCTGCGCACCTCGCACTGAATACCCCTGTCAGGTCCAGGCCTGCAACGCCTGCGCTGGCGGGTCGCCGCCCGGCTGCAGCGAAGGGAAGTGCGAGGGCTTCGGATCGAGCGGCGGTCCGATCGGTGGTGGCGGGCACTCGGTGGTGCCCGGCGGGCAGGCCGGAGCCTCCTTGCGGTACTTCGCCGGCGGCGTAGGGAGGATCGGCTCCCCGGGCGCGACCGCCTGGCGGGCTTCGCTGGGACGGTTCTGGTCCCACGAGTTCGCCGAGCGCATCGTCGTCGATCCCGACGAGGACCATGTCTGGCTGCTGACCCGCGACGCCTCGTTCATCGAGTTCAGCACCCTCGCCGGAGCCTCGGGCGTGCAGCCCTACACCGCCGTGGCCCCGAGCGATGAGTACCGGAAGCTCTACCACGACTTCGGCACCGGTGAGTGGACGCTCGTAGACCTCGACGGCGACCGCTTCTTCTACGACTCCCAGGGGCGCTGGTACCGCTCCGAAGACCGCAACGGCAACGCGTGGGTCGGCACCTACAACGTCGGCGGAAAGCTCGAGTCGGTGGACTTTCCCGACGGGCAGGCGGACGAGTTCACCTACGACAGCTCCGGCCGCTTGCGGACCATCGTGCGCGTAGGGGTAGGCGGATCCCCGACGAGGACCTGGACCTACGAGTGGGCCGGCGTCGACCTGATCCGGATCGTCTATCCCGACGGCAAGAGCCGCTTCTTCCAGTACTTCTCCGACCCGGGCTACATGACCCACATGATTCTCGTCGGATCGACCCAACGCGTCGAACGCGCCTGGGACTACGATCAGTTCGGCAATGTCACCCGGACATGGAAAGGCGCCCTGAACTTCACCGACGCCGCGGCGGTCGACAAGTGGGAGCTCGCGTTCGACGATCCCGAGGATCCGACCGAAACCACGGTGACCGATCCGCTCGGGGATACCTCCGTCTACACCTTCGACCGTGAACCGGCGTCGCGCAAGCCGCGCATCCTCTCGATCGACGGCAGCTGCCCGGTTTGCGGCACGGCGCCGAACACGGCGTTCACCTACGATGCCGGCCATCCGCTGCGGGTGGCGACGGAGACCAGCCCGAGTGGCATCGAAACCGCCTTTACCTTCGACACTTTCGGGCAGCTGGCTTCGCGAACGGATGCGGCGAACGAGATCTCGCACCCCGATCTTCCCCGCATCACCGAATGGGACTACGACACCAACTTCCCGGCGTTCGTCACGCGGATCGAAGGCCCGACGACCGTGGGCGACCCCGTGACGCGGGTGGTGACGATGTCGTACGACCCGACGACGGGCGACCTCGACGACCGGACGATGGACGGCGTCGAGTCCACCTTCTCTGGCGGCACCTTCAGCCTCCAGACGGCCTACACGGGCTACAACGGCGCCGGCAAGGTCGGGACTGTGGATCCTCCCGGCTACTCGACGGCGGACCAGACCGCCTTCACCTATGCGGTGAGCGGGACCAACGTCATGATTCCGGACACGCGCGTCGACCCGCTGGTCGGCACCACTACCTACGGCTACGACGCCTACAACCGCAGAACCGCGGTGACCGAAGCGAACGGTGTCGTCACCACGACGGTCTACGACGCGCTCGATCGAGTGACGTCGGTGACCCAGGGGGGCGATCCGGGCACGGGGACGGACGACCGGGTGACGCTCTACACCTACAACACTTTCGGGGATCTCTTCTGCGTGAAATCGCCGGCCGGCGCCGGGACGCAGTATCTCTACGACGCCGCGGGGCGTTTCACGGAGGTCCGGCGCGGCCTCGCGGTGGCCAGCCCGACCGGCAGCAGCTGCCTCTCGATCTCCTCCACCAACTTCGCCGAGCGGCAGATCTGGACGCTCGACGGTGGCGGTCACCGCACGAATCAGAAGCTGGACCGGGGTACCGCTGCTGCGACCTGGGTAACGCACTCGGAGACCTCCTGGGTCTACGACTCGATGTGCCACCTGGACCAAACGATCGAGAAGATCGACGCCAGCAACAATGCCATCACCGAGTACGCCTACGACTGCGAGGGGCGGCTCGAGTCGGTCTGGGATCCGCTTCATCCGCGGGCGAGCTTCCCGTCGCAGCCGTCGACGGAGTACGACTACGACTCCGTGGATCGCCTGGTCGCGGTGACGCAGCCGTGGGGGGGCGCGGGCGGCGGGACCGTCTCGACCGCCTACGCCTACGACGTGCAGGATCATCTCGTCGAGGTGACCGACGGCGAGGGGACGGTGACGACGTACGAGTACTCGGACCGCGACCTGATGACCGGCCAGGCGTCGGAGGTCTCGGGGACGACGGTCTACGCCTACAACGAGCACGGCGAACTCGAGGAGGAGACGGACGCCCGCGCGGTGACGACGGTGCGCACGATCGACGCCGCGGACCGGGTGACCTTCCTCGACTACCCGACGGCGGCGCTCGATACGACCTACACCTGGGGCACGAGCGCGGTCGGCTGGAAGCTGGGGAGATTGACCCAGATCGCCAAGGGCGGCGACACGGTGGACTACACCTACAACCCGTTCGGGGAGATGCTGACCGACGGCGATCTGACCTACACTTATGACAAGGACGGCAACCGGCTGACGACGCTCTATCCGCCGAACCTGCTGGCGACGTACGCGTACGACCGGATGAACCGCCCGACGTACCTGCAGCTCAAGGAGGGTGCATTGGCGGCCTTCTACGTGGTGAAGAACTCCCCCCTCGCGACCTACAAGCCGTACGGCCCGCTGACCACGCTGCGCTTCGATCTCACCACCGATCGCGACGAAACCCGGACCTTCGACCAGCGTTACGCCCCGACCGCGATCACGGTTTCGGGCAGCCTCTTCAACTGGAACTACACGAACGATCCCGTCGGCAACGTGACGGCGATCTCCCAGACGCTGCCGGCCGCGGTCTCCCGCACCTACGGCTATCAGGATTGGCAGTACTTCCTCAACTGCGCCGGCGGTCCGTGGAACACCGCCGCCGCCAGCTGCAACCCGGCCACGAACAACCCGATCGAGTGGACCTACGACGGCGTCGGCAACCGCCTCTCCGAAGCCCGCGACGGCGCCAGCGACGGCTACGCCTACGAAACCAATGCGGCCACCTCCGGCAACACCGCCCTCCTCGACCTGGTGACCCTCGGCATTGGGGGAACCCGCGACTCCGATCACAACGCGGGCGGCTACCTCGACCTAGTCGACCTCGGCGCCAACGACATCGATTTCACCTTCGACGACGCCGGCTCACTGGCCGAGGTCGAGCGGCCGGTGGCCTCGGAGAGCCTAACGATGCTCTACGACGGCAGAGGCTTTCTCAGGGAGGCCGCCGACGCGATCACCGGCGGCTGGGTGAAGCCCGTCTACAGCTCCGAAGGCCGGCTGATGAGCCTCGAGCGCCTGCCGACAGCCGCCGGCACCGCCGAGCGCATCCACGTCCTCTACTTCGCGGGCAGACCCGCCGCGATCTGGAAGAAAGTCGGCGCCGCCGCAGCGACCTGGAACCCGATCGTCACCGACCGCCTGGGCACGCCGGTCTACGCCCTCACGACCGCCGGCGCCCAGCACTGGATCGGCGGCTTCGAGCCGTTCGGTAGAGACCACCAGCAGGGAGGGGCACAGGACTCGCTGGCCAAGGGGATCTTCCTGCGGATGCCGGGGCAGTGGGATGACAGCCTTTTCAATGGCGCGACGCTAGGAGATGATGTCTACTTCAACCTGTACCGATGGTATGAACCGCAGACCGGGAGGTACACAAGGGTCGATCCGCTAGGCCGAAAGGGCGATCCCAACCCGCTTGCTTACGTGCACAGTCGCCCGACGTTCTTCGTTGATCCGCTCGGGCTCGTTACGTCGAAGGCCGATTGCGATCAGTGCTGCTCGGAACAGGACAAGCAGATTGAACTCAATAAGTCAGGTGGCTGGCTGTCGGCTGATTGGACCAAGTACGCCTGGAGCCCGGGGCTCGTACTTGGTGGCGGGAGCTGCCTCACGTCCGCATCGCAGCTTCACGATGATCTTGAACGCCAAGCGCAACCCCGATGCTGGGTGACAAACGTGCAGCTCACGAAGAGCTTTGGAGCTGATGCGGTCAAGGCAGCTTGTGGCACCTATTTCCCGGTGCACTACGTCGTCAAGTACACACCCTGCGACGGAAAAGGAGACGACTACTTTTTCGACGGCTATCTTGGACCTGATTGGGGTCCGTTGCCTCAAGATGTGCAGATCGACGAGCCGTGATGATGGCCAAGGCAATGATCCTCTTGGGAACGCTCGCGTCTCTGCTTCTCGGCGGGGGCCTTGCCCTCTACTCGCTCACTGGTCTGTTTGATCTTTGGGCGAAACGCACCTACGAGCTCGGCCCTACGGGCAAGTCTGTGGCCGTAATGCCGTTGCTTCTCGTGGCGAGTATTCTCCTGCTGAAGTGGGCGTGGGAAGGGATTCGGCGCCTCGCTCAGGGGCGCCGCTAGATAGCGCTGCTGAAGAGGTGCTGAAGAGGTGCTCTGCTGGCTGGCTGAGCTGAAGAGGTGCTGAAGAGGTGCCACCCAAATTCCGGGAGTTCTCGACTCGAGTCGAAGAGACTTGCAGCTCCCTGGAGTGAGCAGTGTACTTTTCGGCTTTTCTCGCTGACTCGGATTCGGTCGAGTAGGTCGTTTCGACCGTCGGAGCGATTCCGCAGCGCCGTGGCGCTGCTTGGCCTCTCGATTCGACCGCGGAATCGCCGTCGAGGCGCGAGCTCCCAGCTACAGAGACTGCTCCGTCCGCCAAGAGTCTTCGGGTTGTGTTCGAGCTGTAGAGGCCGCTAGCCGGTTCGGGCAGCCAGTCGAATCGGAAGCCGCGGAGGGAAGGCACCGACGGGAAACTCGAAATCCGTCGCGCCCGCCCGAAGCCGGTTCGCGGCGTATCGATAGGCCTCGCGAAAGGCGAAGTAGGCCTGGCGGATGCCGCGACGCACCGCTGGAGCCACGGCATGCACCAGCGGGGCTGGGCTCTTCTTGATCCGGTTCGGCTCGTGATGAGGATTCTGCCGGCAGACGGCGTCGGATCCCAACGGAGACTTCCCGGTTCCCTCCTGCTGCAGTCGGGCGTCGGCCTCGATCGCATCGATCAGCTGCTGGACGCGAGCTCGATACTCCTCGGGCGAGAGAGATTTCCGGCAGGGGAGGGGCGTGAGGTGGAGGGCTTCCTGTTCGATGAAGGACTGCGGATCGAGCGCAATCCCCTTGCGCCGGGCCCTGGATTCGAGGGTCCGATCGTGCCAGCGGCCGGAGATGGCGGTCCCTTCGGTAAGGGCTTGGGCGCAATGGACCCCGGGCCAATCGAAGGGCGAGGCGACGAGCCCCTCCTTGACGCCTTGCGCCAGGACGTACGCCAACCGCCCCACCTGGGCCTCTTCCTCTTCGGAAACGATGACCGCCTGGAAGCGCCGGCCCCAGAACTTCTCCCGCCAGCGCACGAGACGGCCGGCCTCCCGGGCGAGATTCGAGTTGAGGTAGTTCATGAACTGGGCGAGCTGCTGGGCATCGCGGACAGAGACGAGAAGGTGGTAGTGGTTGGACAGGAAAACAGGCGCGTGAACCGCAAGGCTAGCCAAGCGCGCGGCGCGGGCCAGAACGCCCCGGATGACGTCGTTCATGCCCGCCGAAGGGCGCATGAGCAGGCGGCCCTGGATCGTCCGGCAGGTGATCTCGACGAGGGCTCCTCCGGGCGGTATGTAGCGTAGTCTTCTTGCCATCGAAAGCTAAGACGCAGACGAGGCGGGCTATCTGGCGCCGAGTGACGCGGAGCGGCGTTGTTGAAAATCGGATGGCACCTCTCCTCGGCGCACCAAGCGCCGGCAAGTGTCTGTAGGCCTTCCTGATTTGGCTTCGGAGGGGAAGTGGAACGAAGAAGTCCGACGCCTCAGTTTCGAACAGGACCCCGGGAGGAAGCGCAGCCCGGTAGCCTGTGGATGGCGATGATGCCCAGTCGTGGGTTCCTGCTTTCGCTCGTGGCGATGCTTTGGATCGCGTCGGCGGTGTGCCTATCTTCGGCGCTCGCCACGGCGAAGTTGCGGTTCCTCGAATGTCCGAACGGCTACTCGCTCTCGGCCGCCGACCCCGCTTGCAGGCGACCCGCGCTGCTTCATGCGTGGTCCGGCAGGCTGTTCCTGGGCGGTCTTACCTTGTTCGTGTTCGCAATGCGCAGGCGGCCATCCCAGGCTCAGCCAAAGCGGCCGGTAACTTAGGCCGCCTTAGCCAAAGCGGCCGGTGATGTAGTCCTCGGTCTGCTTCTTCATCGGGTTGAGGAAGATCTTCCTGGTCAGGCCGTATTCGATCAGCTCGCCCATGTAGAGGAAGGCCGTGTAGTCCGACACCCGCGAGGCCTGCTGCATGTTGTGGGTGACGATCACCAGGGTGTAGTCCTTCTTCAGGTCTTCCATCAGCTCTTCGATCTTGGCCGTGGCGATCGGGTCGAGGGCCGAGCACGGCTCGTCGAGCAGGATCACCTCCGGCTCGACGGCGATCGCGCGGGCGATGCACAGGCGCTGCTGCTGGCCGCCCGACATGCCGAGGGCGCTCTCCTCCAGGCGGTCCTTCACCTCGTCCCAGATCGCCGCACCGCGCAGGCTCCGCTCGACGATCTCGTCGAGGAGGCTGCGCTTGTTGATGCCCTGGATGCGGCAGCCGTAGGCGACGTTTTCGTAGATCGACTTGGGGAACGGGTTCGACTTCTGGAAGACCATGCCGATCCGCTTGCGCAGCGCGTTGATCTCGACGCTCGGATCGTGAATGTCCTTCTTCTCGAACAGGATCCGGCCGTCGATCGTGACGTCGTCGATGAGATCGTTGAGCCGGTTGATGCAGCGCAGGAGCGTCGACTTGCCGCAGCCCGAGGGGCCGATGAAGGCGGTGATCTGCTTGTCGGGGATCTCGAGCGAGATCTCTTTCAGCGCCAGCTTCTTGCCGTACCAGAGACTCAGGCGCTCGATCTCGAGGATCGGCTTGTCGATCGCCGGCCGGAGCGCAGGATCGCCGGCGGTGGGGGATTCGGATGCCGGGAGATAGCCAGGCCGGATTCCCGCCTGGCGGCTGCTCTCGATCTCGACCATCGGACGCTCCTCGGTTCTCGTGGTGGCGGGCATGATCTTACTTCCTCAGACGGCGCTGCCGGCGTACTTGCGTCGCAGGCGGTTGCGGATCGAGATCGCCACCAGGTTCATCGCCGTCACCACCAAGATGAGGAGCAATGCGGTCGCGAAGACCAGCGGCTTGGTGGCATCGACGTTCGGGCTCTGAAAGCCGACGTCGTAGATGTGGAATCCAAGGTGCATGAACTTGCGCTCGAAGTGGACGAACGGAAAGTCGCCATCGATCGGCAAGGTGGGCGCGAGCTTCACCATGCCGACGATCATCAGCGGCGCCACCTCGCCCGCCGCCCGCGCCATGGCGAGGATGACGCCGGTGAGGATGCCGGGAGCGGCCGCCGGCAACACGACTTTCCAGGTCGTCTCCCACTTCGTCGCGCCGAGGGCGAGCGAGCCGGCGCGGACGATCTGCGGCACTGCCGCGAGCCCCTCTTCGGTGGCGACGATGACCACCGGCACGGTGAGCAGGGCGAGCGTGAGGGCACCCCAGAGGATGCCGCCGGTGCCGAAGGTCGGGGTCGGCAGCGCCTCGGGGAAGAAGAGCTGGTCGATGCTGCCGCCGAGCGTATAGACGAAGAAGCCGAGGCCGAAGACGCCGAAGACGATCGACGGCACGCCCGCCAGATTGTTGACCGCAATCCTCACGACGCGCACGAGGGTGCCCTGCTTGGCGTACTCACGCAGGTAGAGCGCGGCGAGGACGCCCAGCGGCACGACGGCGAACGACATCAGGAAGACCATCATCACGGTGCCGAAGATGGCGGGAAAGATGCCGCCCTCGGTGTTCGACTCGCGCGGCTCGTCGGCGACGAACTCGCGGACCCGTGAAGCGTAGAGACCGAGCTTGGCGAGCGCTCCCATCTCGTTCGGCCGGATGGCGCGCACGACGTTGCCGACCGGGATCTCCTTGCGGGTTCCGTCGGCGGCCTCCATGACCAGCGTCTCGGCGACCAGGACCTCGCGCTTGGCGAACAGCGCGGTGGCGAGCTTCTCGTACTCGGCTTCCTTCTCGGCGAGGGCCAGATCGATCCCGGCCTGGCGCCGCGCACGGATGTCGGCGGCGGGAGCTTCGAGCTCGAGGCGCCGCGTAGCGAGGCGGAGCTTCTCGATCTCGAGGTTGACGCGACCGATCGGGCCTTTCTCCAACTTGCGGATCTCGCGCCGCTCCTCGAGCTTGGCCGTATGCAGGGCCGGAAAGGCCCGCCATACGGCGTCGCCGCCCTGCGCGAGAGTCTCGGCGCCGCGCCGGATCTCGACCATCCGGCCGTAGAAGTTTCCCCACTCCAGGCGCTCGAGGAGGACAGCGTCGGCGGGGAGCTGACGCTCCACGATCGCCGAGGCGTCGACCCAGCGGAAGTCGCCGCCAGTGAGATCGCGATTGCCCAGACGGATCTGGAAGCGCAAGCCTCCGGCGACCGAGCCACCTTCCGATAGATCGGCCGGGATGGTCTCTTGGGAGTGGAGCTCGCCGAGGATCTTCGTGCCGTCGGTGAGAGTGAACTCCGGCAGGTCCTTCTGCCAGAAGAAGCGTCCGCCCTGGTAGCCGATGACGGTCAGGAGGCCGAGGATGAGCACCAGATTGAGTGCCAGGGCTCCGCCACAGAGCGCGGTCATCGAGACGCCGAAGAACTCGCGCCGGAGGCGGCCCGATCGATCCTTGTCGGTCAACTTGGCGTCTCCGCCCGCCGGCGCGCCCAAAGACCGCTCAGAGCTGGGCATATTTCCTCCGCAGGCGCTGACGGACCAGTTCGGCAGCGGTGTTGATGATGAAGGTCAGCGTGAACAGCAGCAGCGCGGCCAGGAAGAGCGTCCGGTAGAGCGTCCCGCGATGCGGCGCCTCCGGGATCTCCACCGCGATGTTCGCCGACAGGGTGCGGAAGCCGTTGAACGGGGAGAGGTCCATGATCGGCGTATTGCCGGTGGCCATGAGCACGATCATGGTCTCACCGATCGCGCGGCCGAAGCCGATCATGATCGCCGAGAAGATGCCGGGCGAAGCGGTCGGGAGAATGACCCGCGTCACCGTCTGCCAGCGGTTCGCACCGAGCGCCAGCGAGCCCGATACAAGATTGCGCGGCACGTTGGAGAAGGCGTCCTCGGAGATCGCGAAGATGATCGGAATGACCGCGAAGCCCATCGCCAGCCCGACGACGACAGCGTTGCGCTGGTCGTATTGCATCCCGGTGACCGAGAGAAGCCAGGCCTGGAAGTTGCCGCCGAAGGCGAAGCGCTCGAAGATCCCGGAGGCGGAGAAGCAGGTGAGTAGACCCGCGACCACCGCCACGAGGTAGAGAAAGATCTCCGATCCGGAGGGGTAGCGCCCGCGGATACGAAGCGGCACCGCGTTCCATGCCACGCCGGCGAGCCAGACGAACAGCGGCAGCACCATGAAGAGCAGGATGAGCGCCGGGAAGTAGCGTTCGAGCAGCGGCGCGAGCCAGAGGCCGGCGAGGAATCCGAGCACTACCGAGGGCAGGGCGGCCATGATCTCGACCGTCGGCTTGATGTAGGCGAGCAGCCTCGGGTGCAGAAACTGCGAAGCGAACATGGCGCCGAGGATGCCGAGCGGAATCGCCAGCAGCAGCGAGTAGAAGGTCCCCTTGAGTGTACCGACGACGAGCGGGGTGAGCGAGAGTTTGGGCTCGAAGTCGTCGGTGCCACCGGTCGATTGCCAGGCGTACTCCGGCTGCTCGTACCCCTCATAGAAGACTTTGCCGAAGAGCGCCTTGAAAGAGATCTCCGGGTGGGGGTTGGCGATGCTCACGAAGGCGAGCTTCCCCGGGCCGGCGACGAACGCTCCGTCCCCCTTGGGCGAGAGCGTCATCGCGGTCACGCCGTCGACCGGTGAAGGCCCCTTCCACAGGACGCGCTCGGAGGTCGAGTAGTAGATGCCGATCTCGCCGCCCTGGTCCTGGGCGAGGAAGGTCCGGTTGCGCTGCGACGGCGCGATCAGTCGGATCGCCGAGGCGTGTGGGGGAAGCTCGTGGATCCGCTTGAGAACGAACGCCTCCTCGCCTTTCGGGCGCACTGGAAACCAGACCGAAAGGTTGCCGTTCGACTGTCCGACGAC
>JAYTAM010000336.1:0-2747 GCA_043737505.1 Thermoanaerobaculia bacterium | reverse complement strand
GCCGCGGTGGACCTGCCCGCTTGCGAGTTGCCGGCGCTCGCCAGCCTCCTGCACCTGTTGCGCGACGGAGCCCTGGACGCCGCGCGCGTGGCGGTGTTGAGCGAGCGTCTCGCCGCGCTTCTCAGCGACCCCGCGACCGAGCTGCCGCGAGGTCTTCTCACCCAGCTGGCAAAGCTCGAAGTCGCCGACTCCGCGAGCCAGACCACGCAAACCGACCAGCTCCTGGTGGGAGCGCTCCAGCGCCGGGTCGCAGCCGCGGCTCTCCCGGCCGTGGCCGGGGGCGAGGCGAGGTCGCTGCCCCAGCCCGAGCTCGCCGAGGTGCTCGAAGTGAGCGCCGACCTCGAGGAGCGGCTGGGGCGCCCGGAGGAGGCGCGCGCGACACTGGAGCGCCTGCTCTCCGTCGCGCCGACCGACGCGTTGCGCTGGCGGGCGATGCTCTTCGATCTCGGGCACGGGCGATGGCAGAGTGCCGCCGACCTGCTCGCTCCGCTGGTGAGGGAACCGCAGGCGAACGATGCCCTGCGGACCTATTACGTCACCGCCCTCGCCCACCTCGGGCGCTACGACGAGATGTTGGTCGAACTCGCGGCGCTGGCACCACCGCCGCCGGCACCCCCAACGGCGGGTGTCGCGGAACCCGCTGCGCAGGCGGCAGAGCGGGCCATGCTCCTGCCGGGGGGTTTCGGGCTCCAGCCGATCGGCTTCGCGACTCTGCTGACGAACTCCGCCTGGGCGCTGCGCGACGCCGGCCGCGACGCCGAGGCGGCGGCGCTGTTTCGCCGGGCCCTGACCTACGCCCCGGACGACCTCGAGGCCCGCTCGGTGCTCCTCCATCTCTACGGCACCGTCGAGGAGCGTGCCGCCGCCGCGGAGGCGAATGCCGCCCGGCGGCAGGAGGAGAGCGATCCTCTGGCGCTCTTCGAAGAGGGCAGCGACCTGCTGGGGGCGGGGGATGCCGCGGGCGCCCGCGACCTTCTGGCGCGCGCCGCACCCGCGCTGGGCGGCAGCGACTACGCCGAGCCGGCCTGGTACAACCTCGGCACCGCAGCGTTCAAGCTGGAGCGCTGGGAGGAGGCTGCCGGAGCTTTCGGAGAGGCGCTGGCGATCAACCCGCAACGTGGCGAAGGCCACTACAAGCAGGGGCTCGCGCTGCACAAACTGGGACGCTGGCGCGAGGCCCTCGCAGCGTTCTCGCGCACGCTCGAGCTCCTGCCCGACAAGAAGGACGCCCACTACTACCTCGCCAGCTGCCACAGCCAGCTGGGGGATGCTGCGGCCGCAGCGCGCGAGAGCGCGCTGTTCAACCAGAAGCCCTGAGCCGGAGTCAGAAGCTCTTGACGTATTGCCGAAAGACGACGTCGCTCGGCACCGGGTCGCCGTAGAGCGTGCGAAAGGCGGCGCCCTGGGGGTAGCCCTCGGCGAGATAGAGCAGCAGGTGAGGGAAGCGGTCGGTAGACCAGCCCGCCCCGCCGTCTCGCAGGTGGTGCACGAGCAGCCAGGCAGAGGCGTAGTAGAGCAAGCTCGAGTCGCCATAGAAGATGGCCGGTGAGGCCTCGAGCATCTGCTGAACGCCCAGCCCCTTCCCTTTGCGCAAAGCCTCCCGCGCCTCGTCGAGCCGTCCCCCGGCGGAGGTCTGCTGCGACATGACCTGGCCGCCTTCGAAGGCGTACTTGTGCACGAAAGTCCTGCCTGGCTTCAGGCGTCCTTTCTGAATCGCCGAGTTGCCCACGTACTCGGCGAAACCTTCGCTCAGCCAGCGCGGCAGGGCCACACCGGGCCGCACGATGTGGCGGTCGAGAAATGCATGGGTGCCCTCGTGAAGCAGGGTGCTGAGGACTCCGTCCGAAGTCGCGCGCTCCAGGTGGAGGGCGATGAATCCGACTGGGTTGTAGAAGCCCGACGAGGTTTCGAGCGGCACGCGCGTAGAGGCGAACTCCCGGTACTGAGCTTCGCTGCGATACACGACGACCTGGATCTTGAAGGCTTCGGCCTGCAGCGGAATTCCCGGCAGGAGCTCTTCTGCGAGGACGTTGAAGATCGCTTCGAGGTTTCCGGCCACCGTCGCTGCCACCCGCTCCTCGTCGGAGTCGCTGCGCACGACGAATCGCGGCGTCGCCGCCTCTCGGGTGAGCTTCGGATCGAGCAGTTCGATCGCGGCGCGGGTCTCGCTCTCGAGCATCCGGCGGCGCTGTGCGAGCGGCAGGGCCAGGATCGCGGCGCGTCGCTGCTCGGCGTCGGCACCGATGAGCGGCGAGAGCGGCGAGTACGCATCGAGGCTCTCTTCGCTCCGCACCTTCGCCGGAAAGCGCACCCGCCAGTCGAGCGTGCTGGGCACGGCGAGACCGCTCTCGGTCGCTGGTGCGAATCGCCAGGCCGAGAGGGTTCCCACCACCTGATCGCGAAACAGCGCGTCGTACTCGCTCGTAGGTGTGATCGCCAGGACCTGCACGCTGGTGACGGTTCCCCGCGCGTCGATCGTGAGCTTGACCGCCACTTCCGGCGCGAGACCCAGTCCGTAGGCCGCCTCGGGAACGAGCAGCGGCGGCGCATGGAGCGCCAGCGGACCGTCGGCGACGGCCGGTTCGGCGAGAGAACAGAGCATCACGACCGCCGACAGCGCAGCATGGAATAGGGCGGCGAGAGCTCGGCGGGGCGCCATGGCGCCGCATGATAGCCGCTCGCAAGGCTAGAATCGCCGGCGCATCGAGGAGAAGCCTGCCGATGATCGGGACGGAGCTCGCGCACTA
>JAYTAM010000335.1:0-2751 GCA_043737505.1 Thermoanaerobaculia bacterium | reverse complement strand
ACGGCGATCTCGAAGCGGTCGCCCGCGGCCATGAGCGAGCCGTGGCGGTAGCCGAGAATTCCGCTCTCGAGTCCGGCGAAGACGTGGATGCCGAAGACGGCGTCGACCTTCGGGTTGTCGAGGGCCCCTTCGGCGATCATGCGCGCCGCGCCGGCGATGCCCTCGCCGGCCGGGACCCCCTCCTCCGCTGGCTGGAAGAGCAGCACGACCTTCCCCGGCAATCGATCGCGGAGGCCGGCGAGGAGTTCTGCGGCGGCGAGGAGCATCGCCGTGTGCGTGTCGTGACCGCAGGCGTGCATGACCGGCACGCTCTTTCCTTCGTAGGTGCCGGTCGCGCGGCTGGCGAACGGCAGGTCGACAGCCTCGGCGACCGGCAGGGCATCGGTGTCGGCGCGCAGGGCGATGGTTGCCCCCGGGAGGCCCCCCGAGATCACGGCCATCACTCCGGTGCCGGCGATGGAGCGCGGCTCGAGGCCGATCGCCCGCAGTCTCTCGCTGACGTACTTCGCCGTCTCGACCTCGCGGCCGGAGAGCTCGGGGTGCTGGTGGAGGTGACGGCGCCATTCGAGCATCCTCGGTTCGAGGGCTGCGGCGCGGCGATCGATCTCTCCGGCGAGCGGGTTGCCGCCTGGCGGGCGCGCCCCCGCCGCGCCCTCCCAGGGGCTCGCTGCAACTTGAAGCGCGAAAAGACCGGTAAAGGTATGGAGGTAGATGGCACGGCGGAGGGTCGGGCTGGGCATCTGCGTAGGCTATGACAGCTGGGTGTCGCGTTGTTCGGTCCGGTGCCCGGGCGAGGACCCGGCAGGGGTGGCAAAGTCGATTGATTCGCGTGGCCGGTCCGGACTATCTTCGCGGTAGTCCCGTAGAAGACCTCTTCCGGAGAGAACATGATCCTTCGACGCCCGATCCCTGTTCTGATTCTCGCGCTTGCCTGTCCGACTGCGCTCCTCGCCGGCCACGCGGGTGAGCAGCTGGGCGCGGTCTCCTTTCCGGTGAGCTGCCGTCCGGAGGTCCAGCCGGCGTTCGAGCGCGCGGTCGCGCTGCAGCATTCGTTCGAGTTCGGCCCCGCCCGCGAGGGTTTCGAGCGCGTGGCGAGCGACGATCCCACCTGCGCCATGGCGCAGTGGGGGATCGCCATGAGTCACTTTCACCCGCTCTGGGCAGCTCCGACTGCCGACGAGATGGCGCAGGGGGTGCGCGCGAGCCGGCGCGCCGCAGAGCTCGCGGCGGCATCGACGGTGAGCGAGCGCGAGCGCGGCTACGTCGCGGCGATGGGCCGCTTCTGGACCGATGCGGAGAGCGCCGACCACCGCACGCGTGCGACTCGCTACCGCGAAGCGATGGGGGAGTTGTCGCGCCGCTTTCCGGAGGATCCCGAGGTGGCGATCTTCCATGCCCTGTCGATCCTCGGCACGGCGCCGCCGGCCGATCCGGCGTACACGCTACAGAGGCAAGCGGCGGAGATCCTCGCTTCCTGGCTCCAGAAGTTGCCGGAGCATCCCGGAATCACCCACTACTCGATTCACGCCTTCGATTCGCCGGCGCTCGCCTACCTCGGCCTCGATGCCGCCCGGCGCTACGCCCGCATCGCTCCGGCTTCGGGTCACGCCCTCCACATGCCTTCGCATGTCTTCGTCCGCCTCGGCCTCTGGCCGGAGGCGATCGCTTCGAACCTCGACTCCGCCGCGGCGGAGTACGCCATCGCGACGCGCTCGGGCTCCGGCCGGGCGACCCTCGAGGAGGTGCACGCGCTCGACTATCTCGAGTACGGCTATCTCCAGATCGGCGACGACGAACGGGCGCGCTCGGTCGTGCGGCGTGCCGCCGAGTTGGCGGGTGTGAGCGAGGCCTCGATCCAGGTCTACGGTCTGGTGGCGATTCCGGCCCGGTTCGCGCTCGAACGCCGGGAGTGGGCGGAAGCGGCGGCACTCTCTCTGCCGTCGAAGCTCGGCGTGGACTGGGCGAAGCTACCGCATTTCGTGGCGATCCACGTCTACGCGCGCGCCCTGGGTGCCGCGCGAACCGGAGACATCCCGGGAGCCGAGACCGCGGTCGCCGAGCTGGGGGTGCTGCAGGGCCGGCTCGCGGCGTCTCCGCCGCCGGGGCCGTACGACTGGGCTGCCAACGTCGAAGCGCTTCGCCTCGCCGCCGGAGGCGCCCTGGCCCGGGCGCGCGGCGACGACACGGCCGCGGTCGCGCTGCTTCGGCAAGGGGCTGACCTCGCCGACAAGGCGGGCAAGCACCCGGTGACGCCGGGGACTGTCCTGCCGCAGCGCGAGCTCCTGGCCGACCTGCTGCTCGACCTCGGCCGGCCCGGCGAGGCGCTGAAGGAGTATGAGGCGAGCCTGGCGGTGGCGCCGAATCGGCTGCACGCACTCGCCGGCGCGGCGCGCGCGGCAGATCTCCTGGGCGAGTCGCGCCGGGCGCGGACTTTTGCCAATCTGCTCTCGGCGATCGCCATCCCCGGGTCGACCCGACCGGAGGTCGTCGCGGCGAGGAAGCTGCTCGCCGACTAGGTTCGAGAGCGAGCTTCGGCGTGAAACCGGCTCCGGGCGGCGGGCATCGTAGAGTGAACCTGGAGCCGCCGCCATGAGAGTCCATCGTAGCCGTGCAGCAGTGGGAATCGTCCTTTTCTTTGCCGCACTCTCCGCCTCGGCGTTGTCGCCGGTCAACCGCACGCTCTTCGGCGGGGTGGCGATCGACGGCTGGGACCCGGTCGCCTACTTCACCGACGGCAGGCCGGTCGAGGGG
>JAYTAM010000334.1:0-2762 GCA_043737505.1 Thermoanaerobaculia bacterium | reverse complement strand
GGCTCGACGGCGGTGGCACCGCGCGACCCGGCGATCGCCGAAGCAGCTTCGAGCCTGCAGCACCTGGCGGGAGCCACGGGCGGCGAGTCGCTGGTCCTCGATGACGGCCTCTCGGACCGGCTGCGGTCGGTGACCGATGATGCCGCGGCTGCGTATTCGCTCGGTTTCTCGACCGGTGAGGCGGCCGGCGCGAAGGACCACAAGATCCGCGTCCTCACGCAGGACGACAGCCTCACCGTCCGGCACCGCGAGAGCTTCCGCCGCAGCACTCTCGCTGAGCGCTCCGAGGCCGCGCTGGTTGCCGCCGCGACGCTGGAGACAACGGTCAATCCGCTGGCGATGAGACTCGAGCTCGGCGCCGCCGCCCCGTTCGACAAAAAGGGGAAGGAGGCGCTGGTGCCGATCCTGGTGCGGATCCCGCTCGCGCTGGTGAGCCTGGTGCCGGAAGGCCCCGACGGCAAAGAGCGCTCGGCACGCCTCACCGCCCGCGTCGCGGTTCTGAATGAGGCGAATCACGTGAAGCTCGGCGAGACCGCACCGATCGTCATCTCGATCCCCGAGGCCGACCTCGAGAAGGCCCTCGGCTCCTTCTGGGCCTACCGCGCCGAGGTCATGGTCGCCCACGGCAGCCAGCGCGTCGCCGTGGTCGTCAGCGACGAAGTCGCCGGCACCGTCTCGACCCTCATCGCCACCGTCGAGCGACCGGTCGAGTAGGGACACTACCGCCGGGCCTGCCGTCTCCGTTTCGCGACGTAGGCTGCGGGAGGTTCTTGCAACTCGACCGGCGGTACCGCCGTCGGCTCGTCCAGCAGCGCGAGCCAGAGCGCCGGTTCGATCGCTGGCACCGGCGAGCCGGCGAAACCGGCCTGATCCCGGGAGACGATCGCTTCGCAGGCCGAGGCCTCGGCAGCGGCGGCGGTCACCGCGTCCTCGAAGTCCACAAGGTCGAGCGCGAGAGCGCGGCGAATCACCGCTTCGTCCACCGGCGCGATGGTGAAGATCGCGGTCAGGTCTTCGACGGCCCTACGCGCCTCCTTCCTGCCGAGTGCGCGTTCGACCAGACAGGAGATCGTCGTCACTGCATGGGCGGAGAGCAGGCCCTCGGCTGCTCTGGATTCGATGGCGGCGAGGCAGGCTGTAGAGCTCGCTGCGTGCGGCGAGCGTCCGAGCAGAACGTCCAGCACGACGTTCACGTCGACGAGAGCTCTCCTCACCGAAACTTTTCTTCGAGACGCCGGCGATAGCTCTCGCGATCGCCCGCCTGACCGCGCAGCAGACCGGCAAGCCGCGCGGTCGCTGGAGGAAGCGCGCCCGCTTCGCCCGCCTGCGGTCGGCGGGCGGGTCGCGTCAGCATCTCGAGGTAGCGCTCGACGAGCGCCGAGATCGACGTCTCCCGCCGACGGGCAAACACTTTCGCCCGCTCAACGACGGCCTCATTCACGCTCAAAGTGAGCTTTGCCATGTACGTATCATAACCTACAGCAAGTACGTACGAAACTTGAAGGCTTCGCTGCAGCGCAAGCCCGTATCCACGAACGCGTGCCTGCTTCCGGCGAGGTGCTGCTGCGGGCCTCTCCCGGACGTCCAGGGACCGGGCCCTACGGCCCGACCGGTGCGTCCGTGGCGACGGCGGCGCCGAACCAGCGTTCGACGGTCGGCTCGGTGAGGGTACCGACGCCGGTCGCGGTGTCGATGTCGATGATCCGGCCGGTTCCCGCGCCGGAGCCGTCGTCGACGAAGCCGAGCATCCGGCCGCCCCAGTAGCCGAGGCCGAAGACTTTGTCGAACCCGGTCGAGAGGGCACCGACGAGCGTCGCCGCCCAGGTGGTGGTGTGGATCGTCGCCAGGTAGTCGGGTTCGGTCGCGGTATCGCCGACCGTGACGGTGGCGAAGGTGCCCAGGCCGCGCACCGACACGAGGTCGCCGCCCGACCGGATCTGGCTGCCGCTCGCCAGACCGAGATTCCCCAACAGGGTTGTGGCGCCGGTGAGCGAGTTGACCTCGTAGACGTTCCCTGAAGAACCGATCGCGACCAGGCGCTCGGCGCTATTGGGATCGGCGCCGTTGAGCGGCACGAACGACAGGCTCGTGAGGCTGTCGGTGGATCCGTCGAAGGGAGAGATCTCGGTTGCGGCGCCGCTCGTCCGGTCGATCGACCAGAGCTTGGCCGGCGATACGCCGAACATACGGTCGTTCTTGTCGATGGCGATGTCGTTCATCGCGGGACCGCCGGTGTTGAACGGCCCGACCGGGAGGACCTCGAAGGTGTTCGGATCCAGACGGTAGAGCTCCAGCCCGCTGTGGGCGAACAGTCCGCAGAGGTCGGGGCCGGCGACCCCCCAGGCGCATCCGGAACCGTCTTCGAAGTCGTCGGCGAAGATCGATTCGGGCCCAGCGGAAGCTGGCGAGGCCAGGGCACAACTTGCGAGGAATGCATACAGCAGACGGTCGCGATGCATATCGCCCTCCTCTGTCGACCGCGGAGACGGCCGGCGGGGGCAGCGTAGCACCCCGCGCGGCCCCCACCTCCCTGCAACCCTGAACCCACCTCCTGCGTTTATAGACTGTCCACTTCCAGGAGGTACGTGTGTCCAAATCGTCCATCCCCGTCTCTCTGCAGCTCGCCGCCGCCTTCGGGCTCGCGGTGCTCGTCCTCGCGCTGCCGGCGCCTTCGGTCGCAGAGGCCAAGGCGGCTGCGGCAGCCGCGCCAGCCGCCGCCAGCCAGGTACCCGAAATCCAGTTCGAGAAGTACACCCTGCCGA
>JAYTAM010000333.1:0-14360 GCA_043737505.1 Thermoanaerobaculia bacterium | reverse complement strand
TTGAAGATGCCGTGGTCGGTGGCGAACTCGATCGGCCCGGACTCCCAGGCGACCTGCAAGGGCATCGAGTTCGGCGCCACCAGCGCGCTCTGCATGGGGCCGACGAGGATGCCGAGCGGCGACAGGGTGCCGATCGGCACCGTCGAAACGGTTGCGAAGTGCATGACGAGGAGGTCGCCCGGTACTTCGTTGAAATTCTCCAGGGCGGAGTGAAAGTCGATCTGCACCGTCCCCGGCTGCGGATAGGTCACCTCGAGCAGGCTCAGGTCTCCGTGACGCGGGTCGGCAGTCACCTCGGGGAGGGTCCTGGCGATCGCCGGATCGTAGGTGATCACCAGCCGCCCCTCCTGGAGCTTGTACGGTTCCTCCGTGCCGATCTCGATCACCGCTCCCGACCCGGGATGCACGTTGCCGCCGTCGACGGAGAGGCCGACCGGCGCGTTGGCGGCGCGGATCTTCAGCGTCCCGGCGCGAGTCTCGAGCAGCACCGGATCGTCCTCGGGATCGTCGAGGGAGGTCAGGCCCAGGTCGAGCGCGATCGTGTACTCCTCACCCGGCACGACCTCGGGCGCGAGCGTGACGAAGATCACGCCGAACACCCCGTCCTGGGCATTGATCGTCGCCGAGAGCGACTCGAAGTCCAATTCGAAAGTCTGAGTCGGAAAGTCGAAGCCGCACGGCTGCGTGACGGCATCTCCGGCGACGCTGAAGATCACCACCGAGTCGCAGCTCGCGATCGGCTGAGAGGTTCTCAGCAGACCGGATCCCGGGCCGAAAGAGCGGCCTCCAGCAGCGACTCCCGAAACTACCTTGCCGCGCCGGATGGGCCGGGAGGCGTAGGTCCGCACGACAATCGCCGTCCGCTCGCCTGGAGCGCCGATGGCATCCTGAACCCGGAGCATCAGCGGTTCGACCGGAATCGCCCACGCCGGCGCGGCCGTTCCCGGTCCTCCCAGACCCAGAGCGACGCCGACGAGCATGGCCAAGGCGCGGCGGCGCAGGATACTCGCCGTCCTCGCGTCCCTGTCGTATCCTAATCTTGCCCGCATCTTCCCCACTCCCTGTGGGCGGAGCCCACTTGCCGACCCTAGGAGAACCCGCGAGACCCAGCAAGGAATTCCCACCGGGGTCGCCGAAGTCTCTAAAGACAGGCGGCGCAAGCCGATGGAACAGCAGCAAGGCGAGATTCCACCTCGGCACTCCCACCCTGTTCCGCTCGCCTGGCGCGGCTGTCCGTGAGGGGGTGAATCCGCAGAACCGCCACCGCTTCGGCGCCATCCTACTGCTTGCCGGCGCGCTGGCAGCCCCGGCGTGGTCCGCCGCCGGCCGCACCGAAGCGGTCGTCGACCGCGCTCTGCGAGAGCCGGACCCGGCCGCCGGGTGCCCGGCAGTTTCGCTCCTCGCCGGGCTCCTGCCGAAATTCGCTCAGCAAGTCTCCGGAAACGCCAGCCGCCTGACCGATGGACTCATCGCGCCCGAAGGTGGCCTGTGGAACTCGGCGCTCGCCGTGCAGCTCGCGCCGCAGGCGACGGTGATCACCTTCGACCTGGGCGCCGCGCGCGCCGTACGCTCGATGTTGATTCAGGCCGATGCCAACGACACCTATCTCGTCGAAGGCTCCCTCGACGGCGAACAGTTCTCGCGCCTGGGAGAGGTGCCGCGCCTCGCCGGCCAGGACGGTCTGCGCTCGCGCGCCCTGCGCCTGCCCACGTTGCCAGGGCTGCCCGCCCCGTCCGTGCGCTTCCTGCGGCTCAGCAGCTCGAGCGGCGACGGCCGGGCTTCGCTCTCCGAGGTGCAGGCTTTCTGCACCGACCCCGGCGCCTGGGAGCCGCGCCTGCAGGTGGTCGATACCGCGGAGGCCGCGCTGCCGCAGGCGAGCGCACGGCGCTGGGACGACACCTCCAGCCGCTGGTGGGAGCTGGCGCTCGCGTTCCTCGGTCTCGCCCTGCTGCTGTGGGACGGGCGACGCCGGCGGGAGCCCGCGCCGGTCGGGCGAGGCCCGCGAGAAGCCTTCCGGCGCGGCCTTTTCGTCGTCGCCGGTCTGGTCGCGACGCTCACCTACTTCAACTTCGGCGCCTTCCACTTCGGCTCGTTCATCCACGGCTGGGACACCTTTCACTACTACCTCGGCGCCAAGTACTTCCGCGAGCTCTCCTACGACAAGCTCTACGACTGCGCCACGGTCGCCGACGCCACCCGCGAAAGCGGCGACTCCGACAGCTTTTTCGCCCTGCGAAAGGCGCGCGCCGAGCGCCGGAAGATCCGCAACCTGAGGACGAACCAGCTCGAATCGACGGCGGAGCTCCTCGCCCATCCCGAAAGCTGCACGGCGAGCTTCACCGCCGCGCGCTGGCAGGCTTTCCGGCACGACGTCGCCTGGTTCCGCGGGCGCGAGAGCGCCGGACGTTGGGACGAGATCTTCACCGACCACGGCTTCAACGCGACTCCGGTGTGGATCATCGCCGGCTCCGGCCTCGCGAACCTCGGACCGGCGAGCGATCACCAGATCGGGCTCCTGGCTCTCGTCGATCCGCTCTACTTCGCGGGGATAGTGGCGCTGCTCGTCTGGGGGTTCGGAATCCCCGGCGCCGCGGTCGGCCTGCTCGTCCTCGCAACCCAGTTTCCGGCGCGCTTCTTTTGGACCGGCGGCGCTTTCCTGCGCTGGGATTGGCTCTTCTTCACCGTCGCCGCGGTCGTCCTCCTGCGGCGCGGGCGCCCGTTCCTGGGCGGGGCGGCACTCGCCTACGCCGCGCTGCTGCGGATCTTCCCCATCTTCCTCGCTCTGGGTCCGCTGGCGATCCTCGTTGCCGGCCTGGTGCGCGAGACGCGCTCGGGTGAAGGGGCGTTCGGCGCTCGCTGGCGGCGCGCCCTGCGGAGCGAGGCCCTCCGCCCGCAGCTGCGCTTCGTGGCCGGCGGCCTCGTCGCGGGAGCGCTCCTGGTGGGGGTCAGCCTGGGGGTGAACGGCGGAGGCGAGGTCTACCGGCAGTTCCTGGCGAACACGGTGAAGCACCAGGGCACGCCGCTCACCAACCACATGGGCCTGCGCACCGTGGTGAGCTACCGCCCGGCGGAGATCGGGCGCCGGCTGCACTCGGAGAGTGCGCCGGAGCCCTGGGCAGAGTGGAAGCAGGCGCGGCTCGCGGCCTGGGCGCGCTCGCGAGGGGTGGCGGAGGCCGTAGCGCTGCTCGCGCTCGCACTCGTCGCACGCGGCGCCGTGCGCCACCGCGAGCTCTGGATCGGGGCCGCGCTGGGGGCGGCGTTCATCCCGTTCGCCGTCGAGCTCACCTCCTACTACTTCGCTTTTCTCATCGTGCCCGCCCTTCTCTTCACCGTCCGCCGGGAGAGCGGCTTCGCACTCCTCCTGCTGGGCGCCTGCGGCCTCTGGGTCTCGCTGGCGCCGGTCGCCGGCATGCCGACCTGGCGCGACGAGCAGTACACGTGGATCGCCTTCGCCACGCTGCTGACCCTCCTCTTCGTGCTCCTGCGCTTCGCTTTCGCCAAGACCCTGTTCCAGCCGCCGTCCCGCCCTGTCTAAGCGGAAGAACAGGGGAGTCGGAACGCCCGGAAGAACGGGCGCGAGGCGATCCGCAACCAGGAGGTTTCGAACATGAACGACTCCAATCGCTTCATTCGCCGTCTGCTCGGGCTCGGGCTCGTGACCCTGGCAGCCGCAGCGGCGCCCGCACTCGCCTCCGGACCGGGAATGGTCAAGTTCGACCAGAGCAGCGTATCGGCGCTCGAGGAGGCCGGCGTTGCCCTCGTCGTCGTCGAGCGCTCCCAGGGCGAGGACGGTGCCATCACGGTGCACTTTTCCTCCGCCGATGTCACCGCTTCGGCCGGCACCGACTACGAGGCGGTTTCGGGCACGCTCTCCTGGGCCGATGGCGACGGTTCGAACAAGACCATCATGGTGCCGTTGCTGAACGATGGCGCCGCGGAAGGGGCCGAGAGTCTGGTCCTCGCCCTGTCGAACGTCACCGGCGGCGCCACGATCGACCCGACGCGCAGCTCCTCGAGCGTCGTGATCGTCGCCAGTGACGGCGGCAGCGGCGGGAGTGGTGGCAGCGGCGGGAGTGGTGGCTCCGGCGGCAGCGGCGGCAGCGGTGGCTCCGGCGGCAGTGGCGGTTCGGGTGGCTCGGGTGGCTCGGGTGGCAGCGGCGGCAGCGGTGGCTCCGGTGGCAGCGGCGGCGGCACGGGCGTGATCAAGTTCGACGACAACACCTTTCTCGGTCTCGAGAGCGGCGGCGTCGCCGTCATCACCGTCGAGCGCTCGCAGGGCGAGAGCGGCTCGGTCTCCATCGCCTACTCGACCTCGAACGGCACGGCGAGCGACGAATCGGACTACGGCGCGGTCTCGGGCACGATCAGCTGGGGTCCCGGTGACGGTTCGACCCGATCCTTCACGGTTCCGCTGATCAACGACGCACTGACGGAGGGCAACGAGACGGTCCACCTCACGCTGTCGAATCCGACCGGCGGCGCGGTGATCGACGGCGAGCGCGGCACTGCGGTCCTGGTCATCAGCGAGTCGGGCTCGACTCCTCCCGACGACGGCAACAACAATCGTCCGGGAACCTTCAAGTTCGGCAGCGCGAGCTTCCAGGTGATCGAGGGGCAGACCTTCGCCCTGATCACCGTCGAGCGTTCGCAGGGCGAGACCGGCGCGGTCTCCGTCGCCTACTCGGCAGCGCCTGGAAGCGCCACGGCCGGCGACGACTTCGATCCGGTCTCGGGGCGCCTTTCCTGGAGTTCCAACGACGGCAGCACCAAGACCTTCCAGGTGCCGATCGTCGATGACTCGCTCTCGGAAGACACGGAGTCGATCCTGCTCGACCTCTCCGGAGCGACCGGGGGCGCCGGCATCGACGGGGAGCGCGGCTCGGCGCTGCTCAACCTGCTCGACGACGACGGCTCCCAGTCCGCCTGCGTCCCGACGGCGACCAACCTCTGCCTGCTCGGTGGGCGATTCGCCGCCCACCTCACCTACCGGAC
Source organism: Thermoanaerobaculia bacterium (assembly GCA_043737505.1). Taxonomy (GTDB): domain Bacteria; phylum Acidobacteriota; class Thermoanaerobaculia; order Multivoradales; family JAGPDF01; genus JAGPDF01. The sequence continues at coordinate 9,368 of JAYTAM010000333.1, read as the reverse complement.
GCCGAACGTTGGCACCGGCGCCGGGCACGCGGTCAACTACTCCAACCAGACCGGCCTCTTCTGGTTCTTCAATCAGGACAACGTCGAGATGCTGCTCAAGGTGGTCGACGGCTGCAACGTCCCGGGCCTGAACGCCCACTGGGTCTTCTTCTCGGCGACCACCAACGTCGACTTCACCCTGACGGTGACCGACACGCAGACCGGCGTCTCGAAGCAGTACAGAAACCCGCTCGGCCTCGCGGCCGAGCCGATCCAGGACGTCACCACCTTCCGCGCCTGTCCGTAAGAACGACGTCGAATCCCTCACCCCTCAAGGCGGCCCCGGAGAGAATTCCGGAGCCGCTTTTCTTTCGTCGGGTATCCCCTGCCCCCACCCGGTGACAGGATCCGGGGGTGCCCGGCCGATCCACTGCCTACGCGCTGATGCTCGTTGCCTTGCCGACGATGCTCTCCGCGCAGGAGCCGGCCGTCTCGTCGAGCGCCTCCTCGGCGCACGCCGAGTGTCGAAGGCTGAGCGATTCGGGGCGATACGCCGACGCCCTGCCGCTCTGTCGCGAGGCCGTCGCCTTCGAGCGCGCTCGGCGAGGAGGCCGCGGGCGGGACGAGGTCGACGGCGGCGGAGCGCTCGGCCGGGCGCTCACCAGCCTGGGCCTGGCGCTCGAAATGACCGGTGATCGCACCGCCGCGGAGGCCGACTATCGCGAAGCGCTGGCGCTGCATCGCAAGCTGGGAGAGCCACAGCAGGAGGCGCTGGTGCTGTCGAACCTCGCCGCGCTCTCGATCGGCGGCGGTGACTATGGCGGTGCGCTCGCCTGGCTCGCCGCGCAGGACGCCGTCGCGCAGTCGGCCCTCGCGCACGACGGAGCGGCTGGCGCGGGCGGCGCGGCGTGGGCCACCGAGGAGCAGAAGTACGTGCGCATCAATCGCAGCGTCGCGCTCGAACAGCTGGGAGCCTACGCCGAAGCGCTCGCCGAGATCCGGCCCCTGGCCACAGCGCCAGCCGGGCAAGGCGAGGAGTCGCCCGCTCTGGCGGTGAACCTCGCCGTGCTCTATCGCAACCTTGGCAATCCCCGCCGCGCCTTGAAACTGCTCGACGACGCCCGCCGGAGCTACGAGAAGGCCGGCGATCTCTCGGCGCTCGCCAACGTCCATCTGAACCGGGGTCTGGTCTACGAGCTCAATCTGCACGAACCGGCGAACGCCGCAGTCGAGCTCGACCGCGCGCTCGAGCTCTCCCGGGCGAGCGGCGATCGAGGTGAGGAGATCCGCACCCTGTGCGCCATCGGCGACTTGCGGCTCGGAGAGAACCGGCTTACCGAAGCGCGCTCGGCCTTTGCGGACGCCCTCGCGGCGGCGACCTCCTCGCAGGCGCTCGCCGGGCGGTGGGCGGCCGAGGCCGGTCTCGGAAGGGTCGCCAAGGCCGACGGAGATCCTTCTTCGGCACTCAACCACCTCCGCGCGGTCATCGCCGCCATCGAGCGCGCTGGAGAGGGGCTCGACGACTCGACGTTGCGCGGTGGCCTCCTCGCCGACCAGCGCGCGGTCTACGCGACCACCGTCGACCTGCTGGCCGAGCGTGCGCTCGCCGGAGCCTCCGGCGCCGCTTATCCAGTGAGCTCTGCGCGGCCGGAGATCGAGGCGCTGGGGCTCGCCGAGCAGGCCAAGGCGCGTGAGCTTCTCGACGCTCTTGCCGGCGACTCCATCGCGCGCCCCCTGGCCAAAGAGGCGTTGCCCGCTCTCGCTTCGGCTTTCGGGCCCACCCTCGCCTACTTCTTCGGCGAGCGACAGGTCTGGAGGTGGGACAACCTGAACGGCTCCTGGCGGGTCGCAGCGGCGGGCGAACCCGGAGAGATCGCCGAGCGCGTCGCGCGCGTGCATCGCCGTCTGGCGAACTCGGAGCCGGCGTCCGAAGACGACCTCCGAGAGCTCGGTCGGCAACTCCTGCCGCCGACGCTCGCCGGCGGTCGGGAGCTCAGGATCGTGCCCGACGGTCCGCTCTTCTACTTGCCGTTCGAGCTCCTGCCGGATCCAGGCAGACCGCAGTCGTCGCTCCTCGACGCCCACCCGGTGAGCTACCTTCCCAGTCTCTCGGTCTTCGCTCACCTGCGGCCGCACCTGCACCCTCCGACGGCCGAACCTTCGGCAGCGATTCAGCCCCCGGTGCGCTGGCGCTTCGCGGCCCTCGCCGCGCCGTTGCTGCCGGCTGGCTCGAGCGGCAACTCTCTCGCGGCACTTCTGGCGCAGCGCTTCGGACTGCCACCCCTGCCGGGCGCCGAGCGGGAAGCGCGTGACGCCGAAGTCCAGCTCGGCGCGCCCGCCGTCGTCGACACCGGCAGCGCCGCAACCGAGGGACGGCTGCGGGAACGCTGCCGCGAAGGGGCCGACGTGCTCCACATCGCGGCGCATACGATCGTCGACGAGTCTCTCGCCGGGGGAGTGGCGCTGTTCCTCGCTCCCGGCGCCCCCGGCGCAGCGGGCGCGGCGGGCGCGGCGGACGACGATGGCCTGATCTCGCCGCCGGAGCTCGCGCGGTTCCCGGTGACGGTCAATCTCGCGGTCCTGTCAGGTTGCCGTACGGCCCTGGCGTCTGGCGGGATGGGCGGGATGGGCGAAAGCGGGGGCGGACGATCGCTAGCCAGCCTTTCGGGGGCCTTTCTCGGCGCCGGAGCCCGCGGCGTCGTGGCCTCCCTGTGGGAAGTCGACGATGCCGCGACCGCGGCGCTCATGCAGCAGTTCTACTTCGAGCTCGCACGCGGCCGCCGGCCGGCGGAGGCGCTGCGGCGCGCGAAGCTCCGACTGGCGAAAGACCCCTACTGGGCGGGCGCGCCGCGCTGGGTCGGATTCGTGCTCCTGGGCGATCCGGATGCGATCGCGGCGACGCCGGGCTCCCGAGCTTCGCGGTGGTTCGGGTCGTGGAGCGCTCTCGCGCTCGCGCTGGCGGCGATCCTGGTGGGTGCCGCGTGGTGGATCCGCGATACGCGACGGCGGAACTTCAGCGCGGAGCGACCGGGCTAGTTCGGCAGCGGGCTCGGAAGCGGGTTCGAAGCCGGATCCAGCGCCGGCTCGACGACGAAGCGCGCGCTCTGCGACTGCCCGACGGCGCTCTGGGCGGCGTCGAGCGCGGTGACGTTCCAGGTGTAGGCGACGTAGGTCTCGAGTTTCGCGGCGAGATCCGCCGGGGTCTCGAGCCTCACGCCCACAGCGCTACCCTGCCAGAGCAGATCGCCGGCGGCCTCGCGGACCTCGAGGCGATAGGAGGCCGCTCCCGGCAGCGCCCGCCAGGCGAACTCGCTCACCGCGCGCGCCTGCCTGCCGAGCGGAGAGTCGAGCACGATCGCCCCGCCGCGGACGACGTCGGAGTCGAAGCTGCCGGGCCGCGGAGAGGTCGCAGGCGCTCCGCCGATCGTGCGATGCGCCCACTCGAAGGCGACGCCGAGACCGACAATGACCAGGGCCGCTGCCGCCCAGCGGTTCCACAGCGACATCTCGCGCGCTTCGCCCGGCGACTTCGACTTTCTCCGCCGCGCCGCATGCTCCGCCATCGGCAGGACGCGGCCCATCTGCGGGGTGACCCCGGATGTCGTTGGCATCGTTGGCGTCGTTGGCGTCGAAGACCGGGCCGAGGAGGCCGACGGGGAGGCGAGCTGCTCCACCACCCAGGCGATCTCCTGCGCTTCGGCGGGGCTTCGGGCCGTTTCGTCGAAAGCGCCAGCGAGCGCGAGCTCGGCCGAACAGACGGAGCAGGCCGCCGCATGCGCCCGGAGCGATTCGGCCCTGGGGTTCGCGGCACCTGCGACGACGACGTCCAGCAGCTCGGCAAGCGGCGGACATCCGGCATCGGGTGCGAGCGCCTGGCGCAGCAGCTGGTTGCGGTCGGAATCGATCGTCGTCATGACAGGCCTCTCGGGGAATCGTCTGCCCGGGTCGCTGCCCGGGCGGTGCTCTTCAGGTCGGCGGCTGCGGTCGCGAAGCTGCGCTGCAGTTTGCGTTTGGCGCTCACCAGGTAGGCGCGGGCGCCCGACTTGTTCTGCAGGTCGAGCAGCTGGTCGATGGCGGAGAGCGTCAGCTCGTCGACGAAATGGAGGTGCAGGATCCTGGCCTCGAGCGGCTCGAGGTCGGCGGCGATGGCCTGACGGAGCTGGTCCACGAGGAGCGCCTGACCGACCGCCTCTTCGACGCTCGGTCCGGGCGCGGCCGGCTCGAGGAAATTTTCTTCGTCGATCGAGGCGGCATCGCGCCGCCGGTTCGACATCGACCGGTTGATGGTGACGCTCCGGGTGACGAGGTAGAGCCAGGTGGCGAAGGAGCTCTCGAAGCGGAAGGTCTCGAGGCGTTCGTAGACCCGGACGAAAACCTCCTGGGCGAGATCGGCGGCCTCTTCCCTCCGTCCGCTGATCCGCAGGCACCATGCGGCGACGCGGGTCTGGTAGCGGCGGAAGAGGACGTCGAGATGGCGCGCCTCGAGGTCGGGATCCTGCCCGCTCTCCGCAGCCTCGCGCGCTTTCCGAGCCTCGCGAACGATCTCTTCGTCGCTCCAACCCGCGATCGTCTCCATCTTCTCCCCGACTTCGACCTCCGCCTGCCGTCTGGAAAGCAGCCTCTCCCCGGCGATCGGGAACGAGAGCATCCGGGCCGGTTCCTGAACCGGTTCCAGAACGGGCCGTGGCGCCAGACTAGCCGATCGAGCGGGCGGTCCCGAAATCGGCGCCGGCGAAGAGTCGCCGCCATGGCGAGCCGAGCGGGTGTGCTGGGATGGGGACGTCACGCCTTCCTGAGACAGCCCGGAGCCTCTGGCGGAACAGCTCCCGGAGCGATCCGGCGATCATTCGGGCGATTCGGGCGATTCGGGCGATTCGGGCGCTGGCTCGTCGCGGGCCGGATCGGCGGAGAGATCCCAGATCGCGCCCAGGGTCCCGAACGGCCCCCCCCAGACCGCCCGCATCGTCACCAGGCGCCACTGTTTGCGCGCCAGCCCACGATGTCGAATGGCGAGAACGAGGAGCAGCGGGAGAGTCGCGACACAGGCGAGGAGGCAGAGGATCGCGACCGCGAACAAGGGCCGGTTCTCCGGCGCGCCCGGGTGCGAAAGCTCGGCGATGACCGCGACCAGGAACGACAGAATCGCCAGCACGAGGGCGACCAGACCGACCCAGCGGTACCAGAGGATCGAGCGCGGAGGACCGGAGGGTTCCACTTCTATCTCAGTCCGACCCGTCGGCGCGCGTCACTTCGACCCGCCGCCCCTCGCCTTCACCGGAGATTCGCAGCAGCCAGGGCTGACAGCAGACCTCACAGTCCTGCACCAGGCTGCCGGCGAGGTCGGCCTCGAGGAAGACCTCCATCTCTTCGCCGCAGTAAGGGCAACGGATCCACTGGAGCTCTTCGTCCACGCCCTCCCAGTGTATGGGAGGGCGCGACGAAGTGCGAGAGAACGGCAGCGGGCGCGAGGCTACTTCTCGAGTCCGTCGAGAACTCCCTGAATGCGCGCCTTCTGCGCCTCAGGAGCCATCGCCAAGGCCTTCCTGTACATTGCCGCTGCCTCATCGCGCTTGCCGAGTGCGACCAGGCCCTCGGCCAGGCTGTCGTGCGCGTTCCACGACTGGGGATGGCGCTTGACGTTCTCGCGGAAGATCGCCACCGCGTCCGCCGGGTTGGTGGCGACAAGCTGATAGCCGTAGATGTTGAGCTCGCCCTCGGTCGCCCCGGGTAGCGCCTCATCCATGAGCCTCTTCGCCCCGGCCGCGTCGCCCTTCTCGGTGAGCAGCCGAGACTTGGTAAAGCTGTTGGTGAAGTTCTTCTGGATGGCGATCGACCTGTCGACCCAGAGCATCGCCTCGTCGGGGTGCACCTTGCTCGCGAGGAGCGTCGCGGCCGCCTGGTTCCACGACTGCCAGAAGAACTGGCCGACGCCGCGGAGCTCCCGCTTGAGGCTCTGATAGACGATCTCCGGTGTGTCGACGGTGACCTTGAACGGCACGCGCAGTTTCTCCCAGCGCAGCGCGACCGTCGTCTCCCGGGCGGTCGGGGCGTCGAAGGTGAAGGCAAGCGCCTCTTCGTGCGCCGCGGGCTCCGGCTTCACTTCGACCCGCAAGACATCCTCCTTGAGGTCGTAGCCGAAGCTCCCCCAGGCGGTGTCCGTCGACGAGAAGATCACCTGCCACGTCCCGGCCGAAGGCACAGTGTGCAGACCGTAGCGCCCGGCGGCGAGCGCCTTCCCCTCGATCTCGACCGGGGTCGAGAACTCGATCGTCGTGTTCTCGTTCGCGCCGGCGCGCCAGACCTCGCCGAACGGCACGAGCTCGCCCCACACCTCGCGACCCTGAACGCGCGGCCGGTTGTAGGTGACGGTGATCTCGGTGAGACCGACGGTCTGCGAGATGCTGGCCGCCTGCGAGGGCTGCGGCACGGTGAGCGGCGGCGCCTGGGCGAAGGCGGTCGAGGCGAGAGCGAAGGCGACCGACGCGAGGATCGCTGCCATCCCTGCAGTAACGGAGGTGCGCTTCAAATTCATGGTTTCTCCTTTGGAATCAGATTCCCGGCGAGGGGAGAGTGGATTCCAGGAGATACGTCCCGGGGCGGTCGAAGTTCTGTCGAGATTCTCGCCTAGGCGGCGTCGTGCGCCCGTTCCATCCGCCGGTCGGGAACGATCCAGAGTACGGCGACTCCGACGTAGAGCGCCTGCGAGAGCCGTGTGTCGACGGCGGCGAGGGCGATCGCGCCGGCGTAGAGGACGACCGAGAGAATGCCCTTCAGATCCTTCCCCAGCGCACGCGCGAGCCTCGAATCGGCCCCGTGCAGACGGGCGAGCGCCCGCGCCAGGAAGTAGTAGGCGACGCCCGCCATCAGCAGCACCCCTCCATAGAGGGCCACCGGCGCCACAGCGCGCGGGTTCTCGCCCATCCACGAGGTGACGAACGGAATCAGCGACAGCCAGAACAACAGATGGAGATTCGGCCAGAGGACGCTGCCGTTCACCTTCGCCGCGAGGTGCAGCATGTGGTGATGGTTGTTCCAGTAGATCCCCAGGTAGGCGAAGCTGAGGAGATAGCTCATGAACACCGGCAGAAGCGGCCGCAGCGCCGAGAGCTCCGTCCCGTGCGGCGCCCGCAGTTCGAGCACCATGATCGTGATGAGGATCGCGATCACTCCGTCACTGAAGGCTTCGAGCCTGCCTTTGCCCATTCGGATCCCCTTCGGAAATTTCGGTTCGCGGACGATACCGCGACCACGGACCTGCCCGCCGGCGGCGAGCCCAGTCTTGACGCCCTGTATATACTGTGTATACTCAGTGCCGACATGAGCTTGGTGAACCCCAGCGCACTGGTGATTTCGCAGACCGACGGACGGCCGATGTATCTGCAGATCGTCGAGCAGATCCAGCAGCGTGTCGTCGCCGGCGACTGGCCGGCGGGAGCCGAGCTGCCGTCGATCCGTCAGCTCGCGGTCGCCCTCCGGGTGAGCGTCATCACCGTCAAGCGGGCCTACTACGAGCTCGAGCGCGAAGGGGTCATCGTGACCCAGCAGGGCAAAGGCTCGACCATCGCCGCCGGGCCTTCTGGAGTCTCGTCGGTCTCGCCCGCGCACGACGGCGAGCTCGCCCGCCACGTCGCAGAAGTTGTCCGCCTCGGCGAGCTCCTCGGCTGGACTCCCGAGGAGCTCGCCGCCCGCGTTCGGGAAGAGGCCGAGAGCAGGGCCAGAGAAAGAGAGCCACGATCATGAACGACCTCGCCGTCCAGTTCACCGGCGTCTCCAAGCGCTACCCGCACTTCACGCTCGACGACATCCACCTCGAGCTCCCGACGGGGAGCATCATGGGCTTCATCGGCGCCAACGGCGCCGGCAAGTCGACCACCCTGCGCATTCTGATGGGCCTCGTCCATCAAGACCGCGGTGCGGTCACCGTGCTCGGTCACGCGATGCCCGCGGAGCAGGCGGCGGCGAAGCTCGACATCGGCTTCGTCTCCGAAGACATGCGGCTCTACAAGGGCGCGACGCTCCGCTGGCACATGGAGTTCATCGCCTCCATCTATCCGGGTTGGGACCAGGCCTACGCCACGAATCTCGTCCGGCGCTTCGACATCCAGCCCGAGCAGCAGATGAAGGGAATGTCGCACGGACAGCGGGTGAAGGCGGCGCTCCTCCTGGCGCTCGCTCGCCGCCCCTCCCTTCTGGTTCTCGACGAGCCGACCACCGGGCTCGACCCGGTGGCCCGCCACGAGGTTCTTGGTGCGCTTATGGAGGTCCTCGCCGACGAACGCCGGACGGTGCTCTTCTCCTCCCAGAACACCCTCGACGTCGAACAGATTTCGGACCAGATCACCTTCATCGACCGCGGCCGGATCATCGACGGCGGCGACAAGGAGAGCTTCCTAGATCGCTGGCGCCGCCTGCGTCTCGATGTGCCGGCGGGAGCCGCGATCGCGGCGCTGACGGGCATGGCGGGCGTCGTCTCGACGTCCACCAGTGGACGCATCACCGTTCTCACCACCCACCGCTTCACGCCCGAATTCGCCGCCGCCTGCACCGCGGCTGGAGCCACCGTCACTGCGGTCGAAACCATGACTCTCGAAGAGATTTTCGTCGCCAATGTGCAACAACGACGGGAAAAGGAAGCCGCATGAACAATCTTGCCCGACCGCTCACCGGTGGCGCGATGATCCGCCGCCTCGTCTTCAAAGACTGGTACTTCATGCGCTGGGCGATCGCCGCCTATCTCGCGCTCGGGGGCCTCGCGCTCTACCTGGTCTCGAATGGCGGCGAAGGCTCCTTCTATGCCGGGTGCGTGCTGCTCTTTACCATCCTCATCTCGCTCGGCATTCACCTGGTGATGGCGACGGTGGTCGAGGAGCGCGCGCAGCACACCTTGCCGTTCGTCATGAGCCTGCCGATCTCGCCGCGCGACTACACCCTCGCCAAAGTGCTCGCCAACCTCCTCATCTTTCTCGTGCCGTGGGGCGCGCTCGTCCTGGGGACGCTCGGCGTCATCGCCGGACGCGGCGCGATCGAGGACGGGCTCATCCCTTTCGCGGCCATCCTGCTGACCTGGATTCTCGTCGGCTACTGTCTGGTCCTCGCCGTCGCGCTGGTCTCCGAATCCCAGGCCTGGGCGATCGCGGCGATCGTCGTCACCAACCTCGCCTTCCAAGGGGTGCTCTACGGCGTCTCGCACATGCCGTCGATCGCCGCCGACATGAAGAGCGACGTCGCCGTCTGGTCGCCCGCCGCTCTCGGCCTTCTCGGTGCCGAGCTCGCGGCGGTGGGGCTCCTCCTCGGCCTCACCTTCTTCTTCCAGAATCGCAAGACCGACTTCATCTGAACGGACTGCTCCGCAGCTAACGCTCCAGCCTGTTCGCCGATCACCGATCGGC
>JAYTAM010000332.1:0-6331 GCA_043737505.1 Thermoanaerobaculia bacterium | reverse complement strand
TCGAAGAAGACGACGCCGAAGGCCCAGATGTCGGCGCGCTTGTCGACGACACTGCCGCGCGCCTGCTCGGGAGCCATGTAAGCCGCTGTGCCGAGAATCACTCCGAGCTGCGTGCCGCGGACGGCGGTCAGGGTCGGCGAGTTCATCAAAGTCGGCGAGCGCGCGAGATCGGCGGCGGAGCTCCCGGTCGCGGTCGCATCCATCGCTTTGGCCAACCCAAAGTCCAGCACTTTGGCTTTACCTTCACTGGAAGCCTTGATGTTCTGAGGCTTGAGATCCCGGTGGACGATGCCCTTTTCGTGCGCCTCTTCCAACGCCTGCGCGATCTGCGACGCGAAAGAAAGGCTCTCTGTAAAGGAGAGAGGCCCGGATTCGAGGCGCTCGGCCAAGGTCGGACCGGGGACGAGCTCCATCACGAGTGCCTTGACGCCGTCGGTCTCCTCGAGCCCGAAGATCGAGGCGATGCTGGGATGGTGAAGCTGGGCCAGGAGCTGCGCTTCGCGCTCGAATCTCGCGAGGCGCTCCTTGTCTTCGGTGAACGCCGCCGGGAGGACCTTGATCGCCACCTCGCGCTTGAGCCTGGAGTCGGTGGCGCGATAGACCTCTCCCATGCCGCCTTCGCCGAGCTTGGCGGTGATCTCGTAGGGGCCGAGCCGTGTTCCGATCACCTCGTTTCGATCATCGAGAGTGTGCAGGTGGGTGGGATGCTGCGCCAAAATTTCATCGCTTCGTTTCGCTCTTTGGGAGCGCTGTCATCAGCATCAGGGGCTGGCGGAGCGCGCTGCTGTCGCCCAGCGGCTCGAGTACCAGAAAGCGGTTGCCGTCGGGCGTCACTGCCCAGCGGCTGGTTCGAGAGAGATAGACAACCTGTCTCTGGACCGTGAGGATCGGCTGCGGCAGGCCGAGCTTCGGCGCACGCCCGTCCACCGCGACGGTCGCGCTCATCAGGCGCTGATCGTGCGCGAGGTAGAAGAGCTCGCGCCCGTCGCGTCGCCAGCGGGGCATCGCCGCCTTCGCGCTCGACACCCGCCATTTGCCGTCGAGGCTCGGCCAGGCGGTGAGATAGACCTGCATGTCGCCGCCTTCGTCCGAAGCGAAGGCGAGCCAGCGGCCGTCCGGGGAGACCACGGCGTTGCGCTCGTTGAACGGCGTCTTCGTCAGGCGGCGCGGCTCGCCGGCGCTCGCAGGGTCCGCAGAGATTGCGAACAGGTCTTCGTTGCCGTCTTCGATGTCGGAGTAAAGGATCTGGCCGTCAGCGGTCCAGTCGTTGGTGACGATGTCGCCGGCCTTCTTCGCCAGAAGGATTGGCTCGCCACTGCCGTTGGCCGGTTTCACGAACAGATCGCCGACGTGCGCGAAGGCGATCCGAGCGCCGTCGGGCGAAAAGACCGGGTCGTCGTCGAGCTCGCCGTAGGTCAAGCGGTCGAAGATCTTTCGTTCCAGGTCGAGCCGCCAGACATCGATCGTGTCGCTGCCAGCGCTCGATTTCCCGCCCTCCTTCATCACCGCGGCGAGGCGGCCATCCGGAGAGAGAGAGAGGTCGTCGAGAAAGTTGTCGGCGTCGATCTGCTCGATCACCTTGCCGTCGCGGCCGTAGACCGTCACCCGCGAGCCCTGGCGCGCAGGCAAGGGCGAGTAGACCAACAGGCCCGACGCGACCGAGAACTGGCCGCCGCCGAAGTCGTCCACGCCTTCGGCCACGATCTGGGCGTCGCCGGCGCGGAACTCTCCCGCGGCTTCGTCGAAGCCCCGCGTCAGCAACGTGCTGCCGCGGCCATAGAAGAGCTGTCCACCGCTGACGCTCGGCTGCATATCGGTCGGGATCAGCTCGCGCTCTTCGCCGCTGTCGAGGTTCCTGACACGCATGGTCGAGCCGCCCGCGTCCTTGAAGGAGACGTACAGGAACAGCCGACCGTCTGCGAGGATCGAAGGGTAAGTGTGGTACTCGCCCTTGGTGGGTAGCGTCAGTGCCGTCACGTCTCCGCCCGACGGCGCGACCCGATGCAGCGACCCGGTCGCCGGGTCGCAGAACAGGATCTCCCGCTCGCCCCAGCTCGCGCCGCAACTTCTCCCCGGGCCGAGCTTGGTCAGCCGGACCGGTCGTCCGCCTTCGAGATCGATCCGCTTCAACCAGTGGTCGACGGCGTCGACGTAGCCGAGCGCACGGGCGTCGGGCGACCAGAAAGGGCGAGTCCCGTTGTCGGTGCCGGCCACGGGGCGAAGGTCGCCCGTCGCCAGGTTGCGGATCCAGATCTGCGTCGGAACGCCCTCACTCGCGCGCACCCGCATCGCCAGCGAAGTGCCGTCGGGCGAGAGCGCCGGAAAGGTGATCTCCATCCCTGGCGGGCTCGGCAGCTCGGAGAGCGTGCGCAGGACTGGCACGGCCGACTCTCCGCGCCGGAGCAGGGCCGCGGCGGCAAGCGCACCCAAGGACACCGCCGCGAGCAGCCCGAGAGCGACCTGCCAAGCCGGACGTGCACGCTGCAGCGGCGCGCTCGACAGCGCTGCGACCGGCTCGTCGACCACGCCGGCGAGAACCTCCTCGATCGTGAGGCGTGCGTCGCCGATCGCCTGCAGCCGTTCGCGCGGCCTCTTGCGCAGGCAGCGCCGCACCAGACGCAGAATGCGCGGCGGTGTGTCGGCCGGCAGGCGGGAGAAATCCGGCTCCTCTTTGAGCACGCTGGCGAGGACGTGCGAGACCGTTTCGCCCTCGAACAGACGGCGGCCCGAGAGCATCTCGTAGAGCACGACTCCGAACGACCAGACATCCGCCCGCCGGTCGGCGACTCCGCCTGCCGCCTGCTCCGGTGCCATGTAGGCGGCCGTGCCGAGGATCACGCCCAGCTGTGTCCCATGCGCCGCGGTCAGCGTCGGTGAATTCAACAACGTCGGCGAGCGCGCCATGTCGGCCGCGGATGCGGCTCCCGACGTCGGATCCATCGCCTTCGCCAAACCAAAATCGAGGACTTTGAGCTTTCCTTCAGCGGAAGCTTTGATGTTTTGAGGCTTGAGGTCGCGGTGGACGATTCCTTTCTCGTGCGCCTCTTCGAGCGCTTGCGCGATCTGCAACGCGAAGGAAAGGCTTTCAGTAAAGGAAAGAGGCCCGGATTCGAGGCGCTCGGCGAGTGTAGGGCCTTCGACGAGCTCCATGACCAGGGCGCGCACGCCGCTCGACTCTTCGAGTCCGAAGATCGAGGCGATGTTGGGGTGATGAAGCTGGGCGAGGAGTTGCGCTTCGCGCTCGAACCTCGCCAGGCGCTCCTTGTCCTCGGTGAACGCGGCGGGCAGGACTTTGATCGCCACCTCGCGCTTCAGGCGCGAATCGGTGGCGCGATAGACCTCTCCCATGCCGCCTTCACCGAGCTTGGCGGTGATCTCGTAGGGGCCCAGCCGTTTGCCGATCATCGGGAGCCAATCATCGGGATCCGATCACCGCGCCGACTCGCCCGGGACGACGACTTCGAGGCGGTCGAGCGCGAAGCGGCGGAAGTCGCTGCCGTTCAGCGTCAAGAGGCGCTCGGCGCCTGCCGCATGCGCCTCCTCCAGGATCTTCCGATCATAGGTCGCGCCGCCGCGCACACCCTCGCGGACGAGCGCCGCGAGGAATCCCCACGCCGCTCCGGTGCGAAATCCGACCACGCGGCCGGTTTCGCGCAGCGCGCTTTCGAGCAGGCCCGTGGCGTCAACCGGGGTCAAGCGGTGCGCGGCCGGCAACCGGGTGAGCACCGAGTAGCACTCGATGAGCGACGAGACCGGCAAGAGGAGCTCGCCTTCCTCCACCGCGGCGGTCAACGCCGCGAACGCCGGCGGGTGGGCTTCGTGCCAGGTGAGGAGCGCCGCGACGACGACGCTCGTGTCGACGGCGGTTTTCGCCACTCCCTTATCGCTCTCGTCGCACGGCGGACTGCGTCTGCCGCACCGTCCGCGCCGTGAGCTTCGGCCCTCCCGCGATCGCGACGGCGACCGTGAGCCGTCCGCGGCGAACGGTCGTAACCGCGCGCGGCGCGGGCTCGATCTCGATCCTGCCTTCGTTGACGGTGATCGCCAGCGGCATTCCCGCCTCCAGTCCGGCGGCCTCGCGCACTGACTTCGGCAGGACAAGACGCCCGGAGGCGTCCATGGTAATAGCAATGGCAGGGATCATGGCAGGAAACTTACCATAGAATGCGCCTTCAGAGGCTCCACCGGACCTCCAAGGCCGGGTCCGTGGCCTGAAGCGGTCCTCATGGCGCGCCGCCGTGGGCGCGCTTTCCTAGCGCGCTCTGCCAGTTCACCACCAGGGTGATCGGCGGGCGGGCGGAGCTCCGGCTCGCAGAGACGAGGAAGCGCTGGCCGTCGTCGGCGACTGTGTAGGTGTAAAGGGCCGTGTTTCCGGAGGTCGGAATTCCGGCGAAGAGTCGGCGCGGCGCAGCCCGCCCCTCGATCGCCGCGGCGCCCGCGCCGGCGCCGAGCTCAACGGACTTCAGGCTGCCGTCGGTCGCGCGGAAAAAGAGCTCGCTGCCGTCGCGCCGCCAGCGCGGCATGGTGGCTCCACCGTTCGAGATCTGCCAGATCGCGCCGCTCGGCGGTACCGTGGTGACGAACACCTCTGCCTGCCCCTGCTCGTCGCTGACGTAGGCGAGCAGGCGTCCGTCGGGGGAGAACTGCGCGAAGCTCTGCCGGCCGGGAGCGACGAGGAAGGGGACCGCCTTGCGTTCGCCGGTGAGCGGCAGCAGCCAGAGGTCGGCCGGATCGTCGCTGTAGAGGAGCGAGCCGCCGTCCGGCGACCAGTCCCAGGGGTAGAGCACCGTCTTCGCGCTGACCAGCGTCTCCTCGCCGCCGGCGCGGTCCGCGCGCCGCCGGCGGATCTCGTACTGCGCAAAGCCGACGAGGTCGAAAGTGGTGTAGATCAGCTCGGCACCGTCCGGCGACCAGATCGGATAGGCCCATCCGGGCGCTTGACCGAAGGTGAAGCGCGACGGCGTGCCTCCCGGGAGCGACTGGATCCAGATGTCGGACGGACGTCCGACTCCGAACGCCAGCCGCCGGCCGCCCGGCGCGAGAGCGAGCCCCTGAACTTCGCGCGTGTCCTGGAGCACGGCTTCGAGCTTCTTGCCCGCGCGGTCGATCCAGACGAGCTCGCTACTCTCGAGCAGGTCGGCACTCCACGCCAGCAGACCGTTCGTCGAAACGGCGAAGGCGCCCGAGCCGGTGTTGCCACCGCCGCCGACGCCGTCGGCGATCGGGATCGGTTCGCCGCTGACCTTTCGGCGGGCGGGATCGAAGGCCTGAGCCATCAGCGAGAACTCACGCCGGAAGAGGAGGTGCCCGGCGGGCGATCCGTCCGGGGAGGGAGCGTACAGCGCCTGGTCGCGGCCCTCGAGGACGCGCTCGGGTTCGCCGCCGTCGAGAGAAGCCAGGTAGATCCCGGCGAGCTCGGGCGACGGCGTCAGGAACTGAAAGAGGAAGCTTCTTCCTCCGGGGAGAAACTGCGGGTAACGATGGTACTGATTGACGCCCCCTGCCGGCACATGGGTGAGCGCGATCGGCTGGCCACCCTGCGCGCTGACGCGCGCCAGTCCGCTGCCACCCCCGCCTGGGCCGGCACTGAAGACAATCGTGCTGTCGGCTCCCCAGGCGGCGCCGCGTCCATCCGGCGCGTCGCAGATCTTTTGCGCCGGGCCGCCGTCGCGTGCGACTCTCTTGAGCTGCCCTTGCGCGAAGAAGCCGATCCAGGCGCCGTCGGGCGACCAGAACGGATAGGTCGCCTCCGTGATCCCCTCCAGCCGGCGAAACGCGACCTCGTCGAGCGCTCGCACCCAGAGCTCGCCCGCTGTCGCGATGGCGAAGAATCTGCCATCGGCGGAGAGCTCGAAGCCGCTGCCGCGAAGCGAAGCGCTCGTGGACTCCGGCGGCGCGAACTGGAAACGAAGCAGACGGGGTGGCGCGGCGCGCGGCGCGCGCACATGACCGACGGCGAGGAGGATCGCCGCCAGGGAGGCGACTGCGGCGAGGGCCCAGGGTAGCCAGCGCGACGCGAAGGAGCGCTGCGGCGCCGCCGCGACGATCGCGGCCGCCGGCGCGCTGTCTTCCGACTTTCCGGACGCGAGCTCCTCGAGGACGATGCGCGCATCGGCGATGTCGTGCAGGCGGTTCTTCGGGTTGCGTTCGAGGCAGCGGCGCAGCAGCTGCCGGATCGCCAAGGGCGTTCCGGCGGGCAGCGCCTTCCAGTCGATCTCCGTCTTGAGCACCCCGGCGAGCGTGTCGCTCACCGTGTCGCCGGCGAACAGCGATCGGCCGGTGAGCATCTCGTGGAAGACGACGCCGAACGCCCAGATATCGGCGCGCTTGT
>JAYTAM010000331.1:0-6401 GCA_043737505.1 Thermoanaerobaculia bacterium | reverse complement strand
TACTCGAAAAATAGGGACTGTCCCTACTTTTTTCTACTTGCCCGTCCAGGCCGCCGGGCGCTTCTCGAGGAACGCGGCGACGCCCTCTTCCTTGTCCTGGGACGAGAAACAGAGGCAGAAGAGGTCGCGCTCGTAGGAGATGCCATCCTCGATGGCGAGCTTCTCCGAAGAGCGCATCGCCTCCTTGGCGACCTTGAGGGTCAGCGGGCTCTTACCGGCGATCTTCGCCGCCAGCTCGAGCGTCTTCGCACGCAACTCGTCTGCCGGGAAGACGAGGTCGACGAGGCCGATCTCTTTCGCCTCCGAGGCCGGGATCATGTCGCCGGAGAGGATCAGGCGCATCGCGTTCCCCATACCCACGAGGCGCGGCAGCCGCTGCGTGCCGCCGCCGCCGGGGATCAGGCCGAGGTTGATCTCGGGTTGGCCGAAGCGCGCTTTGTCGGAGGCGATGCGTATGTCGCACGACATCGAGAGCTCGCAACCGCCGCCCAGGCAGAAGCCGTTGATCATCGCGATCACCGGCTTGGGGAAGCCGGCCATGACGTCGAAGATGCGCGGGCTGCGCATTGCGAAGCGCTGGTCGAACGGCGACCGGCCCGCGAACTCGCCGATGTCGGCGCCGGCGATGAACGACTTCTCGCCCGAACCGGTGATGACGACCACACCGACGCCGTCGTCGCTCTCGATCGCGGCGAGGGCGGCGAGCAGCTCCACCCGCACCTCCTCGTTGAGAGCATTCAACTTGTCGGGGCGGTTGATGGTGAGGATGGCGACGCGGCCTTCGCGTGCGGAGAGTACGGTTTCGGACATGTGCGGTTCTCGTTTCTCGCAGTCTGGGTTAGTTGGACGCTGCCATCATCGATGTCTCCACGCCGGGGAGCGCTTCTCGGTGAACGCCCGGATACCCTCCGCCATGTCTTCGGTCGCCGTGAGCTCGCGCAAGTAGAGGCTTTCGGCCTCGGCGAGCGCCGGCGTGTAGGCGCGGTTCTCTCCCGCCCGCACGGCGCGCTTCGTCAGCCGGGTCACCGCGGCGCTGTGGCGCTGGACCGCCACTGCGAGCTCTGCGGCGCGGGCGTCGAGGGCGGCACGATCGCCGAGGCGCTCGTGTACGAATCCGAGCGCCAGGGCCTCGGCGCAATCGAAGGTGCGCCCGGTGAGCAGCAGCTCGAGCGTGCGGCCGGCGCCGATGCGCTGCGGATAGAGCGCGGCGGCCACCGGCGGATAGCAGCCGAGGCCGATCTCCGGCTGGCCGAAGCGGCTGCGCTCGGTGGCCAGGACCAGGTCGCAGACCATGGCGAGCTCCATGCCGCCCCCCAGGCAGTGACCGTCGACGAGGGCGACAGTCATCGCCTCGAGGTCACGCATCTTCGCCAGCGCGCCGTGAAAGGAGAGCAGCATCCGGTCGATCTTGTCCGGGGTGTGATCCTGCACCGAGACGCCGGCGGAGAAGGCCTTCTCGCCCGCGCCTCGCACGAGGAGAACCTGCAGCTCGCGGTCGGACTCGAGGCCACCAATCGCGGCATCGAGCGCCGCGAGCAGGTCGAGATCGAGAATGTTGAGCGGCGGTCGGCCGAAGGTCAGGGTCGCCGTCCGTCCCGCGCGCTCGAGCAGGAGCGCCTGATCTGGAAGGTTCATCGCCGGGCTCCGTGCTCGACGGGCGACGAGCGACGAAGAGAAAACGCTTCCGCGGCCGCCAGAAAGTCTTCGAACAGCCGGCGGTGAAAGGGGTGATCGACGAGATTCTCGGGGTGCCACTGGACCGAAGTCAGCCACCATCCCGGCTCCGTGGCGACGGTCGCCTCGATCGTGCCGTCGGCGGCGACGGCGGCCGCGACCAGCCCGCGGCCCGGGCTCTTCACCGCTTGATGGTGCCGGCTGTTGACGGCCGGATGGCCGAAGTGCGCTACCCGTTCGGCAAACGGATGCGCTACGCCGGTGGACACGATGTCGTGGGCAAGGTGGTCGAGCGCGAAGCCGCGATCGATGAAGTTGTCGTGCCCCTGACCGCCGGTCTGCAGCGCGATGTCCTGGTAGAGCGTGCCGCCGAGAAAGACGTTGAGCATCTGGTGTCCGCGGCAGATCCCGAATACCGGAGTGCGATGGGCGCGCGCTTCGCTGAGCAGGTCCCACTCCAGCTGATCGCGGTCCGGCACCGGCTTGTCGAGATGGGCGTCCCTCAGCCGGGCCTCGCCATACAGGCAGGGTTGGATGTCGGCGCCGCCGGTGAGCAGCAGGCCATCGGCGCGAGCCAGGAGATCGCGCAGGTCGACGTTGGCGGTCCGCCGGGGCGTGGCGCGGAAGATGTCGGATTCGAGGACGCCGACCGCCGCAAGCGCTTCGAGGTACGGTGCGACCTTGTCTTCCTTGATGTAGGCAACGACGAGATGGGGCACGGTGTTCTCCGGGGCTCCGCTTTCAGGGGGAGGTGCGTTCGACGAGGATCGAGATTCCCATGCCGCCGGAGATGCACAGCGTCGCGATGCCTCGGCGCTCGCCGCGTTCCGCCATGCCGGCGAGCAGGGTGACGACGATGCGCGTCCCGGTCGCTCCGATCGGATGGCCGAGGGCGATCGCGCCGCCGTCGGTGTTCACGCGCCCGGAGTCGAAAGGCAGCTGGGCGAGACAGGCCAGCGCCTGGGAGGCGAACGCTTCGTTGAGCTCGACGGCGTCGATGTCGCCGAAGTCGAGCGAGTTCCGTTCGAGAAGGTTGCGGGTCGCCGGCACCGGACCGATGCCCATGATCCGCGGCTCGACGCCGACCACCTCCCAGTCGACGAGGTAGCCGGCAGGCGTGAGCCCCAGGCGCTCCGCCGCCTCCTCGCTGGTCACCAGGAGCGCCGCGGCGCCGTCGGTGATGCCGGAGGCGTTCGCGGCCGTCACCGTCCCGCCGGGACGGAAGACCGCCGGCATCTTCGCCAGCGACTCCAGGGTGACGCCGTCGCGAGGGTGCTCGTCGGTGGCGATGACCGTCTCGCCCTTCCTGCCGGGGATCCGGATCGGCTCGATCTCGGCCGCGAAGCGCCCCCTCGCGCGGGCTGCGGCGCAGCGCCGCTGAGTCTCGACGGCGTAGAGATCCGCCGCTTCGCGGGTGATTCCGGATTCGACCGCGAGCTCTTCGGCAGTTTCGCCCATGATCAGGCCGGAGAGCGGATCGTTGAATCCGTCCTTGTACATTCCGTCGACGATCTCGTCGCTGCCGAGGCGATACCCCCAGCGCGCCCGGGGGAGCAGGTAAGGCGTGTTCGACATGCTCTCGGTGCCGCCGGCGAGGATGACAGAGGCTTCGCCCAGGAGGATCGTGCGGGCCGCGGAGAGCATCGCCTGAAGCCCCGAGCCGCAGGCCTGGTTGACGGTAAAGGCCGGCCTCGCGACGGGAATCCCGGCGCGGAATCCGATCTGGCGGGCGCTGTTGGGTCCGCCGTTGGCCTGGCGGCCGTGGCCGAAGATCACCTGATCGACGACCTCCGGCGCGATGCCGGAGCGCCGCAGGCAAGCCTCGGCGGCGTGGGTGCCGAGATCGGCCGCGGAGAGCCCGGCGAGCCCGCCGCCGAACTTGCCGATCGGGGTCCGCACCGGGGCGACGAGCGCCAGGCGCCGCTCGGGGCGGCGCCGGGCGCCGGCCGGGCCGGGCGACATCACTTGGCCGTGAACTGCGGCGTGCGCTTCTCGACGTAGGCCGCGAGCCCTTCCTTGGCGTCGTCGCTCTGGAAGAGCTGCTGCTGCAGCTCGCGCTCGAGGGTCATTGCCGACTCGAACGGGATCTCGGCGCCCGACTGCACGGCGCGCTTGATCCGGCCGACCGCCTTGGCGGCCTTGTTCGGCGGACAGAACTGCCTGGCGTAATCGTGCACCTGGCCCATGAAGTTGTCGCTCTCGAAGATCGAATCGATGATGCCGTAGCCGAGCGCGTCCTCGAAGGAAAACAGGCGTCCGGTGACCATGAGCTCGATCGCCCGGCTCTTGCCGACGATGCGCACCAGGCGCTGGGTGCCGCCGGTGCCCGGGAGGACGCCGAGGGTCACTTCGGGAAGACCGACCTTGCCGCCGCCCTTCCTGGCGATGCGCAGATCCGCCGCCATGGCGATCTCGAGGCCGCCGCCGACCGTGTTGCCGTTGAGCGCGGCGATCACCAGCTTCGGGGTCTGCTCGAGGCGCGAGAGCGTCTCGTTGGCATGCAGACAGAAGAAATACTTGAAGTAGGGATCGGACGCCTTGAGCATGTTGATGTTGGCGCCGGCGCAGAACATCTTCTCGCCCGTTCCGGTGAGGACGATGACGTGAACGTCTTTGTCGAAGCGAGCCTTGAGGATGCTCTCGTCGATCTGCTTCATCATCTCGTGGGTGTAGGTGTTGGCCGGCGGATCGTCGAGCGTGAGGTAGGCGACGCCATCCCGGACGTCGTAGTGCACCAGGGTGCGGGTGGCGTTGGCGTCGGGCGTAGCGCTGTTCTGCGTCATTCGTGGTCTCCTGAGGGGCCTGGGGGCCGGGAAGCTGCGGTCTGGATCCGGCCGAGCGTTCGCTGGCCGCGGTAGAGTTCGTCGCCAGCGATTCTCGCACGGGGCCGGGGGAGCGTCCACCGCCGCCTTGACCGCGAGCGGTGGCCTTCCTACAATGCCCGGAGCAACCGCAGTTCAACCATGATCACCGGATACAACACTGACGTTCGTCACGCAGGGACGGTGGTCCATGTCCAGACCGAGGACAAGGGGCGCGGAAATCCGTTCATCGAGAGTGTCGTCTACGTCGCCGGGCGGGTCGTCGCGACCAAGCGCTCGAGCTATGCCGAGCTTCTGAAGCAGGGCAAGGGCGACCCCGAGATCGCCTCGCTGATGGATCATCAGCACCGGACGATCGTGGCGGCGATCCGTGCCGGCCGTTTCGATGGCAAGCTCCAGGGGTTGAAGGGGCACGCGGTGACCGCGGCCGGGGCGGAAGCTCCGCCTGTGCTCACCGCGCGGCACGAAACAACCGAAACTCACGCCCAGACCGCCGTCCAGACCGGCGCGATCCCGGCCGACGAGCTGGAGGCCTCGGCCCCCGGCCTGCCCGTGGAGTTTCAGCCGCTCCAGGATCTGCCCCCGCTGGCGGAGATGTTGGGGGTCCCCGAGCTCCCGGACCTCGAAGACACCGACGAGGGTCCGACTCTCGACCAGGTGATCCTGGACTACCTGTCGACCGAAGCGGAGCATGAGCAGCTCATGCTCTCCATGGACGGTCAGGAAGAGATCCAGCCGGGAAAGGTCAACAACCTCACGCTGCGGGCCTATTCGTCGAAAAGCGGCCTGCCGATCGCCGGAGTTCAGGTCTCTGTCAAGATGCTCTCGACCGTCGCCGACCCGCGAACGCTCATGATCGGCGAGACCGACGATGTCGGAGCGGTCGAGATGCGGCTCGACGTTCCCGCCTTTGCCCGCGGCTCGGCGGCTCTGATCATCTCCGGCTCGTCCGACCTCGGTCGCGCCGAGATCAAGCAGCTCCTGTGAGCGACTCGCCCATGCCTCCGACCCCTCCGACCCCTCCGCCCCTTCCGCCCCTTCCGCCCCTTCCGAATACCACCGGGCGCGAGATCCGGCTGAACGGCAGCCCGCACCGCATTCCTGAAGCGATGACCTTGCGCGAGCTCGTCGAATCGATCGGCCTCGACATCAAGGCGGTCGCCGTCGAGGTCAACGGCGAAATCGTCCGTCGTTCGCGACTTGCGGGCACCCAGGTCGTCGCCGGCGACGTCGTCGAGGTCGTTCGCTTCGTGCAGGGAGGCTGAGCTCGCGGGCGGGGCTTGCCAGGCGAGCGCTTCGTCCGCTATATTTTTCGTTCAAGAGGGGCCGCTAGCTCAATGGTAGAGCAGCAGACTCTTAATCTGCGGGTTGTAGGTTCAAGTCCTACGCGGCTCACCATCGCCCACTCCTCTCGCCTCTCCTGTGCACGGATCCCGCTCTCGCGAAAGTGGCGGACCTGGTATACGCGCTAGACTTAGGATCTAGTCCCGAGCGATCGGGTTGGGGGTTCGAGTCCCCCCTTTCGCACCATTTCACTAGCCCCAAGGACAGAGATCACCGATGAGCGTCGTTCTGAATGTGGAAGAGATCGGGCCGTGCCGTAAGGAGTTGAAGATCGAGATCCCCGCGCCGGCCGTCGATGCCGAGACGGCGCGCGTGCTGGGGGAGTTCGGCCGCAAGGCGAGCCTGCCGGGTTTTCGCAAAGGCAAGGTCCCCCAGAGCCTGGTGCAGCGCCACTTCGGAGACGACATCCGGCGCGAGGTCATCGAACGCCTGGTACCGCGCTACTTCCGCCAGGCGGTGGCCGAGAAGGGGATCGATCCGCTGCTCGCTCCAGAGGTCGAGATGGCGAAGGTCCAGACCGACACCGGGATGACCTTCCTCGCCCGCGTCGAGGTCCGGCCC